>NZ_DATCRF010000818.1:0-12665 GCF_036569125.1 Chitinophaga sp.
CCCGCCGTGAGGGAGAAGAAGGCAGAAGGACCAGTTCTGCCAAACCTGGCTTTAAACGCAGGTATTAATCTAATTGCGCAATAGAAAATAAAAGTCCTTCTCCGTAAGCGGAGGAGGACTTTTTTTATTACTTTACGGGAAGCAATTCCCCGGAAAAAAAACTGAAATCAAGCAGCCTGATGTCAAAAGAATCCAACAGCACCTTACCCGCAGTAGCCCCCTTTTCCCTTTTCTCCGCAAAAGATGTGGAGCTTTTCCAGGCAGGCCTGCATGAACGCCTGTACGAAAGGTTTGGCGCACATGCCGTGGAGTATGAAGGGGAAGCCGGCACCTACTTTGCCGTATGGGCGCCCAATGCAGCTTATATTTCAGTGATAGGCGAGTTCAATAACTGGGACCGCTATTCGCATACCCTGTACCCACGCTGGGACAATTCCGGCATATGGGAGGGCTTTATTCCGAAAGTAAAAAAAGGCAGCTTATATAAATACTTCATCCGCTCCCGCACCGGCGAGGAGCTGTATAAGGGCGATCCCTATGCCATTCACTGGGAGCTGCGCCCCAATACCGCCTCCATTACCTGGAACCTGGATTACCAGTGGAAGGATAAGAAGTGGATGGAGCGCCGGCATGCGCATAACAGCCTGCAAAGCCCCTTTACGGTATACGAGGTGCACCTGGGATCCTGGCGCCGGCCAGACCCTGATAACCACGAAGTATTTTATTCTTATAAAGAAATAGCGGAGCGCCTGGTGCCGTATGTAAAAGATATGGGCTTTACGCATGTGGAGCTGATGCCGGTAGGGGAGCACCCTTTTGACGGATCCTGGGGCTACCAGCAAACCGGTTATTATGCGCCCACCTCCCGTTACGGCACCCCGCAGGAGTTTATGGCCTTTGTGGATGCTTTTCACCAGGAAGGTATTGGTGTAATACTGGACTGGGTGCCTTCCCATTTCCCGTATGATGCGCATGGCCTGTTCCGTTTTGACGGATCGCATACCTATGAGTATGCGGATATGCGTAAGGGCTATCACCCCGACTGGAACAGCTATATATTCAATTATAAGCGCAACGAGGTAAGGAGCTTTTTACTGAGCAATGCCCTGTACTGGCTGGATAAATATCATATTGACGGGCTGCGGGTAGATGCGGTGGCTTCGATGATACACCTGGACTACTCCCGCAACACCGGCGCATGGGCGCCCAATGAAGAAGGCGGCCGGGAAAACCTGGAAGCCATTACTTTCCTGAAACATTTAAATGAAAGGATCTACCACCTGCACCCGGATACCCAAACCATTGCAGAAGAATCCACCTCTTTTTACGGCGTATCCCGCCCGGTATTTTTAGGCGGTTTAGGTTTTGGTATGAAGTGGATGATGGGCTGGATGAATGATACGCTTGCTTTTTTTAAGCGCGATCCGATGCACCGCAAATGGCACCAGGACGAATTTACGTTTAGCATTGCCTATGCTTTCAGCGAAAATTTTATGCTGCCTCTGAGCCATGATGAGGTGGTGCACGGCAAATCGCCCATGATCTATAAAATGCCGGGCGATGACTGGCAGAAGTTTGCAAACCTGCGCCTGTTATACGGCTATATGTTCACCCACCCCGGCACCAAGCTGCTGTTCATGGGCGATGAGATAGGGCAAACGCAGGAATGGAACTTCCGTTCAGAGCTGAACTGGCATTTGCTGGATCACCCCACGCATAAAGGATTGCAGCAGTTTGTAAAAGATGTGAACCGCCTGTATACCTCGCAGCCTGCCCTGTACCGGCAGCAATTTTCCTATGATGGTTTTGAGTGGGTGAACGTATCGGACTACGATAACAGTGTGCTGGCCTACCTGCGTAAAAGTGAAGACCCTGAAGATACCCTGCTGATAGTATTAAACCTTACCCCGGCCACGCATGAAAATTATATGATAGGCCTGTCTGCAGCAGGTACCTGGCAGGAGATACTGAACAGCGATGACCCGCGCTATTACGGCAGCGGCGTATTAAATACCTCACCCATAAAAACCGTGCAGCAGCCTTATAACGGCAAGGATTATACGTTTACGCTGCGCGTGCCGCCCCTGGGTGCAGCTGTTTTTAAAGGGGTGTAGTAAAAAATCTGATCCTTATATGACTACGTTCAATAATCATTAATTATCAACTGTTAATGATTGGGAAACACTATGCCCGGAAAATTTTTTCCTTCTCTTTAAACTTTCTTTAACACTTTCCATCTAAAAAAGACGTTTATAGAATACCGCGCGTGTAGACAGGCTAAAACCATATGTAAACGAAAAACATCCATATCAAGTTTCAAGTTCAATAAAACAAAACAACACAACAATCACCTAAAACCATTTATTTATGAAGAATCTCCGCAACCTGCGGTGGCCAGTGGTATTATTGGCCCTGGTAGCTGTGGTGGCTTATGCCTGTAAGAAAGATAATTCTACAGAACCAGGCCCGGGCCCAAACCAGCAAAAGCTGAATATTTACATGTCTGATGATCCGGGTTTTTTTGACAATGTGTTTCTTGATATCCGTAAAGTGGAAGTGCTGATAGATACCTGCACCAAGAGCAGTGACGATGACGACCGTAACTGGGACTGGCGCGACCGTTGCTGGTGGGATGAAGACCGCCGTGACGATAAGGATAAATGCGATGTATGGGATTCGCTGGGTATTAAACCCGGTGTATACGACATCCTTTCTTTAAGGAATGGTGCGGATACATTGCTGGCCGGTGGTATTGTTGCCAAAGGCAAGGTAAAGAAGATCCGTATTACGCTGGGCAGCAACAACTCCCTGGTAAAAGACAGCGTTAAATACCCGCTGAAATCTCCCGGCGGCCAGGTTAAGATCATTATTAAACTGCGCGGGGATGACTGGGATGAAGTTGCATCCGGCAACTTCCGCCTGTGGCTTGACTTTGATCTGAACCGTTCTATTGTTAAGGTATGGGATGGCAAGTTTATTCTGAAGCCGGTAATTACCGTATATACCCTGAAGCTAACCGGCAGCCTGGGTGGCCAGGTAACACCTAATGCCGCATGGCCGGTGATCACGGTATACAATAATACAGATACTGCTTTTGCGCTGCCCTGGTTTAACGGCAACTACCTGGTACGCGGCCTGAAACCCGGTAGCTACAATCTGTTTGTAAATGCTTCCAACGGTTACAGGGATACTACCCTTACAGGTATTACGGTAGAACGTAATAAACTAACAACCGTTAATAAGATCGTGCTGAAGAAGTAGTAAAAAGGTTTTCATCGTTCTCAATAGTTTTGATGTGAGGCATGTGGCAGAAACTTATCTGCTGCGTGCCTCATATCTTTTTTTAGCGCCATTCGTCAAGGATAAGCTTGCCATTTTTATTTTTTATAGTATATTTACGAAACCAAATATGTTAACGCCCATTTGTAACCCAATTGGTAACCCGTAAAAACCTCTTTTTAGTATGCAACATTTAAGAAAACACGTGACGGAAGAACGCTTCTATACCGATGTATTATACAGGCTCCTGTTCACTTTCTTTATTTTCTGTGCATTATTTTCAGTTTGTTATTTAACGCTTTATGCATAAGGCATAAATAATAAAAACCGGAAGGTTACAGTACCGGTAAACACATATTTACCTTTCCCGTTACCTTCCGGTCAATAAGTTTTTAGCCTTAGTTATGCTTATTAGCGCTGCTGTGTTTCCTGCTGGCGTTGGCGCCTGCGGCCGTGTGCAGCTTCACCGCCTTTTTTGCCGATAGCAGCCATATGTTCCCGGTTCTGGCTTACGGCTTCTCCACCTTTACGGCCGGCAGCGCGGGCCTCTTCAGATGAAAATTCATGTGCTACGCCCTGCTGGTGTGCAGCGCGGCCGCCCATGCTGGCAATGGCACGTTGTTTTTCCATATCCATAGCCGCAAACCCACGTAAGGCTTTACCGGTTTTACGGTTGTCGTCTTTATTATTATTACTGTCGTTTTCAACTGGTGTGCTGTCTTCCATTTGTGGGTTTTCACGGTTAACATTCTGCCAGTTCTCTTCCTGGGAGTGACTGCTTTGCATTGTCATAACATCAGATTTAAGTGGTTTGAAATAGGTTTCCGTTTTTTCTCTCGAAGCTATAAACGCGCGTTTACAGTGTAAGGGGGAACAAGGACTGTGCCATGCCGGGCCGTGGATGCGGATCGGGCCAATTTATGGTAATATTATATACGGAGGTGGTTATTATGCACTTATAACGGAAACGGTGATCACGAATATGCCGGGTAACCGGTTCTACAGTATAAGGAAAATAGCCACACTTTAGGGCACATGATTATACAGTTTGATATTAATTATTTTGAGTAATTAAATTTTTTATTATGTGTTGGTCTGCGGAATGTTGATGCTCAATGCTGAAGGCTTAATGCTGAACGCCGAACGCTGAAGGCTTAATGCTTAATGCTGAACGCTGATGGAGGATGCTGAACGCCGTATGCCTGCATGAAAATGGAAATGATATGCGGAGTGCGGTAAGATAGCAGTGCAGGACGTATACGCATTAACGTTAGTACAGCTCAGCTTATAACACAGCTATCATATCAATATTTATAAGCTGCATTTGCAGTGTGAAAAAGAAAAGAAAGTAAGGAATCCTTATTGATCAATTGCCTGCTGAATGTTCACTCCGCTCAAGGCTGTTCATTTTGTTCATTGTAGTTTTTGAGCGGCTGAAAACTTTGCCTGTAGCGCGAATCAGCTTACTTTTGAATAAACTCTAAAGTTGGCATAGGTTATGAAAAGGCACTAAGATATCCATCTATTAGTGCCCTTTTTTTTACAACAAAAAGTGGCCAGGTGTTAGTAAAGAATGTATCGCTGTATGTAAAGCTAACACACTAATACCAACAACCAGCCACTAATAACGGATCATTAACGAATATGAACTTAATGTTAACCCCTTAGCGTATGATCAGCTCTTCAAATTTTCTTTCCAGCGCTACTTTCACTACCCCTACTGCAAAATTCCGGGCGTTCAGCTTAAACACTTTTCCATCCACCACATACTCGGTAGCCTTAAACGGCAGGCCGTGTATCAGCACCCGGTGCTTTTTATACCCCGCTTCATACTGGCCAAAGAATTTCTTTTTTAAACGGAACTGCTGCTTATCAGATACCTGCTTAAAGCTAATGGTATTGGATTGGCCGTTCTTGTAACCATAGTGATCGCCGGCATCTTCATACAGGGTGCTGCGGGTGGGCTGCTCGCTGTAATACACGTTCAGGATCATTTCATCTATCAGCTTCTCATCCACATACTGTATGTTGGGATAATTGGGCACTACGGCGCCGGCTTTTATAAACAGCGGCATTTCTTCCAGCGGGGTAGCGATGGTTATGGTTTGCCCGCCTTCATACAGCTTATCATTAAAGAAGTAATACCACTGGCCTGCAGGCAGGTAGATCTCTTTTTCCTTCATGCCCGGGGCTTCCACATGGCTTATGAGCAGGGCATCGCCCAGCATAAACTCGTGGGAGCGGTTATACGTGTGCTCATCATTCTGCGCTACAAAGGCCAGGGGGCGCAGCATAGGCGTGCCGTAATGGCTGTACTGCCAAAAGGTGGTGTACAGGTAGGGCAGCAGGCGGTAGCGCATTTGTATAAAGCGCTTAACTATAAACTCGTACTTGCTGCCAAAGCTCCAGGGCTCCTGGTTAAAGCCGGTTTCGTTGCTGGCAGAGTGGGTGCGCATTAAAGGATGAAAGGTGGCCAGCTGGATCCAGCGGGTATACAGCTCCCCGTCCGGTTCGCCGATAAAACCGCCAATATCGCTGCCGGCAAAGGAAATACCGGATACGGACAGGCGCTGGCACTGTACGCTGGCCAGCCACAGGTGATCCCATTCCGATACGTTATCGCCCGTCCATACAGAGGCCCAGCGCTGTGCGCCGGCGTAACAGGAGCGGGTGATCACAAAGGGCCGGTTGGGCATCAGGTACTTCTTTAAGCCTGCTGCGGTGGCCTTGCTCATCAGGTGGCCATAGATATTATGCGCCTTACGGTGGCTTACATCCTCGCCGTCATAGTCATGGCGTACATCTTCCGGGAAGGTGCCCATTTCAAATACGGCGGGTTCGTTCATATCATTCCACACCCCGCGTACGCCGGTATCCAGCAGGTCTTTGAACAGGCTGCTCCACCAGTCGCGCACCTTGGGATCCGTATAATCCGGGAACACGCATTTGCCGGGCCATACATCCCCTTCCATAAAAGCGCCGTCGGCACGTTTACAGAAGTAGTCCTTTTCCATGCCCTCCTTATAAATATCATAATCCGGGTCGGCCTTTATACCGGGGTCAATGATCACCACTACTTTAAAACCTTCTGCGGCCAGGTCTTTTATTAAGCCGGCAGGGTCGGGGAAGTATTCCTTGCTCCAGGTGAAGCAGCGGAAGCCTTCCATATAGTCAATATCCAGGTGAATTACATCACAGGGGATCTGGCGTTTGCGGAACTCTGCGGCTATTTCGCGCACACGTTTTTCAGGGAAATAGCTCCAGCGGCATTGCTGGTAGCCCAAAGCCCACAGGGGCGGCAGCTCGGCCGTGCCGGTTATTTTGGTATAGGCTTCTGCTACCTGTAACAGGGCAGGGCCGTAAATGAAATAATAGTTCATTTCCCCGCCGCGGGCCCAGAAACTGCACACATCCTCCCGCTCATGGCCAAAGTCGAACAGGGTGCGGAAGGTATTGTCAAAGAAAATACCGTATCCTATGCCATGGTGCAGGCCGTAATAAAAGGGAATGTTGCGGTACAGCGGATCAGTATCTTTCTGAAAGCCGTAGGCATCTGTACCATAGTTTTCCAGGCGTTTGCCGCGCAGGTTCAGGTCGGTAGGCTTATCGCCCAGGCCAAAAAAGCATTCGCCTTCCTGTACCTGTTTGCTGCAGTACACTATTTTACCGCCTTTTTGCAGGTAGTGCTGCCAGTGAAAGCCCATTTCGTCCTGGTTAATAATGCGGCCTTCCGTATCGGTAATGGTAAGGCGCAGGTTATCGCGCGCTATCCAGATGCGGATCATATCGGTATAGATCTCAAACACCTCCTCAAACTCGCGGATGCCAAAGTTTACGGGCGATTCTTCCAGCCGTTCGCTGGTAGCGTAAGAGAAGTCGCGTTGAAATTTACCATCTGCCGCATAGCGGAACCGCACAATCTTGTCTGATATGATCCTTACCTCCAGTATGGTCTCCGATGTATAGAAATAGAAGTAGTTGCCTTCTTTTTGCCATTTCCTGATATTATCAGGGTAGTGTTTTACAGAATACTTACTCGACGAGCTTGTTACTTGCATAGTTTGCGTTTAAAAATCCAATCCTTCCTCTTTAGACCCAACCACTCATCTAAATTAAAAAAAAATCATGTGAAGATTGTTTTTTCCGCGTTTGAGCTGGCTAATCCATCGTTCACCTGTTAAATTGATGTATTGGCTAAATCGGTCATGAAAAATATTAAATACTTGGTAAATTCAATTTATCGAACGTACTTTTTGCTTTAACCTATTTGTCCTTTAGAGTGCACTCCTTCCGGGTGCACTTTTTTCATGGTTTAAACTTAGCAATCAATCCCGAAGAATGCATAATACTTGTGTTGTATTATTATTTGTTATACAGTAAGTATACGTGCTCTGCCGTAGCGTTGATTATTCTGTTACCAGCTGTGCAATGCGGCCATCGCTCCCGGCAAGGAATACAGCCTTCCCTTTTTTAGCAGCCTGTACTACATGAAAGCCCTCTTTGCTGATTAGCTGCCAATGCCGGCCGTCATCAAACGAAACATCCGTTCCGGAAGTGCCGGTGGCAATAGCGGTATGGGCATTTATGTAAATAACGCAGGAGCGGAACCCCTGCGGTGGTACTGCAGGCTGCGTCCAGGTTTTACCGCCATCTGTTGTTAGCAGGCAGTTGCGTTCACGCAGGGTATCGTTACGGTAATCGCCCCCTACTACAATGGCCTTTTGTGTGTTCAATACTGCTATGGAAAAGGCGCCTTGCGTGGCAGCGCCCTGTATAATGGGCAGGGGATTGGCCTGCCACTGGTTTTTCTGTAGCCGGATGCTGCGCGCCGTGGCGCCCCCGGTTATAAACCAGGCCTGCTGCCCCGGCAGCAACCGCAGGTTGCTGGCGCTGGCTGCAAAAATAGCTTCGCCCGCTAATGCAGCAGGGCGCTGTTTTAGCGGCAGGGTATCCCAATGTTTTCCCCCATCCTGTGTGCGCAGCAGCATGAAGTGATCCTGCAGGGGATCGCCAATGGCTATGCCTTCCCGGGCGTTCCCAAAGTCCATATCGTCGAAGAAAATGCCTTTGGTATCATTATAATATACCCGCTGCCAGGTGGCGCCACCGTCCTGTGTGCGGTAGATATGCGCCGGCTCCCCGGCATTTACCACTACGGCTTCTTTCTCATTAAAGGCATTAACAGCGCGCCAGTCGCAGCTGTCGCAACCGCTTACCCGGGTCCATTGCCAGTCTTTACCGCCATTGGTGCTTTTACCTACCATACCGCCGGTACCGGATGCCCATAGTAAACTATCCGTTAGCACGCACAGGCCCCGGATGCTTTTAAGCGGGCCACGGGTCAAGAGTTGCAGGGAATTTTTTTGCTGGCCCCGGGCCGCTAAAACAGTGCAGCAGCACCATAAGCATATATAGCCGAATATCTTTGACATTTATTTACAATACCTTAGTGAGCAAGAAAATTACAAAATCATTCAAAAGTGTGATGCAGATTTATATATTTGCAAACAACTAACCTGCATCAGTGCGCTATTTACCATCCCAGATAAAAAAGAAACTGCAGTTACTTGCCTTATTTGTTTTTGTAATGAAAACTCTGTTTGCGCAGGAGGGGAGGTATATATTTGATGCCTACAGCGTAAACGAAGGCCTTTCTCAAAGTTATGTAAGCGATATTATACAAGATAACCAGGGGTTTATGTGGATTGCCAACCGTGATGGGGTGAACCGCTTTGATGGTTATGTGTTTAATGAATACCGTTACAAAACCAGCGAGCAGAACAAGGCAGGGGAGGGCAAGGGCAACCTGGTAGCCAGCAGCTCCAGCGGGGTGCGGGCGGTAATTAACCGGTTTGACCTGAAGGGTTATAAAGGATACGGCTTTTATAAGAACAGCCGGGGGCAGCTGCTGATGGCCCATAATAATGGCATTAGCTTATACGATCCCTACCGCAACACCTTTCAGCAGGTAATGGAAGATACCAGCTACGTGAATGAGCTGGAACGCGACCAGGCCCTGAAATTCAAGATACTGGGGGAGGACACTGCCACACACCAGCTATGGGTGTGGCGCCCGCTGAAAGGCGTGTATGTGCTGGACAGCCGCTCTTACACCATCAAGCGCATTATCCTGTACCCGCCGCAGTTCACCAAACGGGGATTGGTGCCCACCGACCTGTTAATGGATGGCCCTTTGATATGGATGAACTTTGAGCCGGGTGAGCTGATGTCTTTAAACACCCGCGATCTGCGCCTCTCCACCTACTGCCTGCCCGGTATAGGCAAGGCGCCGGTGATGCGTAACCTGAATGCCGATTCCATGATCATTGCCAGCGCCGGCCATATTGTGATGTTCAATAAAAAGCAGCACAAGTACACCGACCTGTTAATCAATGAGTACGACGATAAAGGCGTGCAGTTTGAACCGGTGGTTATGGAGCTGGACCATAATGGTAATGTATGGATAGGCGGCACCGACGGCGTATTGATATACACCATCCGCCGCAATGAGGTGATCCAGCATATTACCACCTTTAACACTTTTGAAACCCGCTCCCTGAACAGTGTGCGTTACCTGTACCGCGATGCGGCCGATAACATGTGGGTAGGCACCAATGGGGATGGTATAAAAAAATACTCCCCGCATAAAAAGGTGTTTAACCTGTACCGCTCTCCCTTTATATCGCATAACATGGTGCGGTCTATTTACAAGCATGATGACGGGAAGCTGTATATAGGTTTGTGGCGCGACGGCCTGGATATTTATGAAGAAGGCGGCCGTTTCATAGAACGCATCTCCAATACAGAGGGGCATACCGTGTTCCCGGGCAATACCGTGAATGCCATTTACAGGGAGAATTATAAATACCTGTGGCTCCATTTTGAGGGCCGCTACCTGGGGCTGCTGAATGTGCAAACTAAGAAGTTTGAGAACCTGACCCCGGTGGTTGATTCACTGGGCCTGCCTCCGCAGCAGGAGAACTATACGCCTTTTATGTTCCGCCGGGTGAATGGCGAAGTGTATTTCCCTTACGGGGAATACCTGCTATCCATTAGCCCGGACGAGCGGGGAAATAATAAATACAAGGCCTCGCTGGTACACCAGTTCCCGAATGAGATCCTGAACTGTTATTTTGAAGATTACCTGGGTAACCAATATGTTGGTACACAGGCTAATCTGTACGTTAAGGATGTAGGCAATACACACTGGCGCATAGTACCCTTACCCGCGGGCACTATTGTAAAAGGCATTAACAAGAATGCGCATAAACAGCTGCTGGTAGCCACCAGCCGCGGTTTGTTCATACTGGACGCCAACTACCAGCAGGTGCAGCATTACAACAGCTATGATTTTCCGGTGCTGGTGAATGATTTCTTTTACGGGGTGCTGCTGGATGACAGGGACCGTATATGGGTAAGCCATAACAAAGGCTTATCGCAAATAAACCCGGTGACCAATGAGATCACTACGTTTAATCATGAAGATGGTTTGCAATCCAATGAGTTCAATACCGGCGCCTATTTTAAATCGGTGGATGGTGAGCTGTTCTTTGGCGGCATACGCGGGGTGAACGGGTTTTACCCGCGCAATTTCCGCCCTAACCCGTTTGTACCTAAGGTAGTTATTAAACGTATGGAGGTGCTGGACCGGCCTTATGAATCCGACACGGCCATTTCCCTGCTGCACCATATTGAGCTGCCCTATAACCAGAACACCATTGCTATAGAATTTGTACCGCTGGAATATACCAACCCTTTGAAGAACAAGGTGCAGTATAAGCTGGAAGGAGCGGATGAGGAATGGGTATCGGCCGGTACCTTCCGTATGGCCAGGTATACCAACCTGCGCCCGGGCACCTATACTTTTAATGTTAGGGCTTCTAACAATGACGATATCTGGAACACTGCGCCTACCACGCTGGAGATAGTGATACGCATACCTTTCTGGCAATCGTTATGGTTCAGATTTTTATTGTTATTACTATTGTTAGGCATTGCTTATTATTTTTCTACTTTGTATCTTGATTATAAAATACGTCATGAAAAACTGAAGCTGGAAAAAGAGCAGGCTGTAGACCAGGAGCGGGCGCGTATTTCAAGCGATATGCATGATGATCTTGGCTCGGGACTATCCACGATACGCCTGTTAAGTGAAATTGCAAAACGGAAGATACAAGACCCTGCGCAAACCAATGAGATAGAGCGCATTTCGGACGCAGCCGGTGAAATGATAGATAAGATGAGCGAGATCATCTGGGCAATGAACTCATCCAATGATTCTCTGGAAAACCTGATCGCCTACATGCGCAGCTTTGCGGCCGACTTCCTGGAGCACGCACACATCACGCAGCAGTTTTACATACCGGAAACTATTCCTAATATTAAGCTTAGCGGCGGCACGCGCCGTAATATTTATTTAGCGGTAAAAGAATCGTTGCACAACGTGGTAAAACACGCCAAGGCAACAGAAGTGATCATAGAAATTGAGATGCAGCAACACATGACCATATTGATAAAAGATAACGGAAAAGGATTTGACCAGGAAAAAGTACGGTTATTCGGTAATGGATTAAAAAATATCCAGAAACGCATGCAGTCGGTAGGCGGGCATGCAGATATAACCTCCAACAACGGAACCATAGTTTTTCTCGATATCCCGTTAAATTGATCTACCTTTGGTATCACATTTTCGTGTTAAGTAATTGCATCGTATTCGCTAAGTAAAACTCAATAACTGTGTACTCAAAAAAGAAATCCCAGGACAGCATGGACATCATTTCGGTAGCTATTGTGGAGGATAATCATGATATCCGTACTGCAATGGAATTACTGATCAACGGTTCTGATGGTTATGCCTGCGTAGGTACTTTTAATAATGCAGAAACCGCGCTGGAGCAGATCCCCAACTTATTGCCCAATGTTGCGCTGATGGATTTTAACCTGCCCGGTGGTATGAATGGGATTGAGTGCATAGCACGCCTGAAAACAGAGTACCCTGATATGCAGTTTATGATGCTGACGGTGTACGAAGACGACGACAAAATATTCCAGGCCCTGGAAGCAGGCGCCAGTGGTTATATCCTCAAAAAAACCTCACCCGGCGAGCTGCTGGAAGCTATCCGCGACGTACATGAAGGCGGTTCTCCCATGAGCTCACAAATAGCCCGGCGTGTGGTAGCCTATTTCCAGAAGCAGGCCAAACCCAATCCTGCGCTGGAAGCCTTAACCTCCCGGGAAAAAGAGATCCTGGATCAGCTCTCCAAAGGTTTCCTGTACAAGGAAATAGCCAGCAATCTGTATATCAGTATTGAAACGGTAAGAAGGCACGTGCATAATATTTATGAGAAGCTGCACGTAAGAAGCCGTACCGATGCGGTGAACAAGTA
>NZ_DATCRF010000819.1:0-6767 GCF_036569125.1 Chitinophaga sp.
TAACAACGGTTCGATTCCGTTCGTGCTCTCTATGGAAGGTTGCCAGAGATGGTAATGGCGCAGTCCCTCGCCACCCTCATCACCCCTGATCCGGATAAGGCATTCCCTTACCCGTTTCACACAACAGCCGCAGGCTTCTCAGAAAAAGGGCCCAGTCATAGCTGCAGACGGCAAACTCACGTGTATATGCTTTCCAGCCATAATGATGCAGGAACAACACAGTGCCTCTTTCAACCGGCTGTAATTCAAATGTAATTGTAGTGCCGATCCATTCCTCATAAGCTTTCACGCAAAGCCATTCTACCTTGCTGAATGGTTCAAGGTTAGTGATCTTCATTTCCTTGAAGTAATCCGGGCCAAAAGCAAACCGCGCAATGCTGCCGGTTTCGGGTTTTGCTTTTGTTTCAGGCGTCCACCATGCGGAGAGGCCTTCTTCCTGGGTTAATGCATTATAAACGGTTTCAGGTGCGGCTTTAATTAAGAGCCTGTGACAAATACTTTTCATAACAAATTGTTTATTGAGTTAACTACGCGGCTATAGCGGTTCCTTTTTCTTTTGCAAATGTTGCTGTTCCGGCAGCACGCTTTTTTATGAATACAAAACTAAAGGCCAGGGCTGCCAGCAGGCACAGGATGCTCATCCAAACAACATTCTGTATCCCGAAACGCGTGATCACCAATCCACCCAGGAAAGAGCCCAGGGCAAAGCCTGCATTCCCGAAAGATACCATCAGGCTGGTGGCCAGCTCCGGCGCCTCAGGCGCTTCGGCTGAAATACGTGTCTGGCATATCAGGAAGCCGCCGGTATGGATAAGTCCCCAGAGTGTAACAATAGCGGTAACCGGAATAAACATGCCGCCGAAAAAGTAAGCCAGCATATGCACGCCAATAAGCGCAACAATGAACAGACGCGTGGTAAGCATTACATTTTTACTTAGTAAAATACCGGCCAGCCAGTTACCTGCAACGCTGGCGCCGCCGAATAAAAGCAGCATAAGACTGATCTCCTTACCATTCATCAGGGAAACTTTCGACAGGAATGCCGCCAGGTAGCCATAAGTAGAGAACATGCCGGCAATCATGATAATGGTGGCTAAAAGATTTACCCATAGCTGCGGGTTAGCCAGTGACCTTACCTGGCTGCGCTGTGTGTGCTTTTCTGTTACAGGCATGGATGGAATATAGGTTACCAGCATGGCCAGCGCCAGCAGGTTAATGATGCCTGCAGTAATAAAAGCTGCATGCCAGTTCACGAGGTCGGCAATATAGGTAGTAAGCGGTACGCCCAATACTGTACCCACACTAATGGCGCCCATAACCGCTGCTACCGCTTTAGGCACATCTTTGGGCGCTACCTGCCGTGAAGCCGTTGCAATGGCAACCGACCAGAATACAGGATGCAGCAAAGCCGGTACAATGCGCGCAATCATCAGCAGGGTAAAATTGGGTGAAAGGGCTGAAACAATATTAGAGAGCACAAAAACAGACAGCGCACCTGTCATCAGCCACTTGCGGTTGATCCTGGAGGTTAGCAATACCGTAAAAGGACCGGTGACCGCAATGGTAAGCGCAAACCCGCTTAGCAGCCAACCTGCAGTATCTATAGAGATCTGAAATGCTTTTGCCAGTACAGGTAAAATGCCAATTACGCTGAACTCTGTGGTAATGATGCCAAAACCACCCAGTGCTAAAATGAAAATTGACCTTTTCATAAAATGTGTTTTGCTTGTAACACAAAGCTAATTTCCATAAACCACTTTGAGGGGTAGGGTATTGGACAATATGATGGGTTGATCAGGACAGCACAAATGGGTAACTTTAAAATAAAAACGATGAAACATCTTACAATAATAGTCCCTGACGGGCAGTGCACTTTAAGCAGTGTGGCCTGTATAGTTGGCGCATTTGAAATGTTTGCATCCGCCAATGAATACTGGAAAGAAAATGGTAAAGATGATCTGTTTAAGATTGAGCTGGGTGGCGTTTCAGATCAGGGAGAGTTTCACAATGGTATGATGACACTGAATAATGTGTCGCCTGTTTCAACCATCCCGCATACCGATCTTATCCTTATTCCATCCCTGGTGCACGATTTTCAAAAAATTGCAGCTGGGAATAAATTACTGGCAGACTGGGTGGCAAAGCAATACAGGAACGGGGCAGAGGTTGCCAGCATGTGCACCGGCGCCTATATGCTGGCATCAGCCGGTTTGCTGGATGGGAAAACATGCTCCACGCATTGGCGCACAGCCAATAATTTCAGGAGCTTATTTCCCAATGTGATCTTAAAGGAAGAGAACCTGATCACAGATGAAAATGGCATTTATACTAACGGCGGCGGCTACTCTTTTTTGAACCTGGCCATTTACCTGGTGGAAAAATATTACGACCGGCAGACCGCCATTTATTGTTCTAAAATAATGCAGGTTGAAATAGACCGGCAAAGTCAATCAGCCTTCATCATATTTACAGGACAGAAGCTGCATGGCGATGAAATAGTGAAACAGGCGCAGTCGTACATTGAAAGCAACCTGGATGAAAAGATCTCAGTGGAGGAGCTGTCGTCCAGGTTAGCGGTTGGCCGGCGGAACTTTGACCGCAGGTTTGTGAAAGCTACCGGCAATACGCCTATTGAATACGCGCAGCGGGTAAAGATCGAGTGGGCAAAAAAAGCATTTGAAAATACCCGCAAAACAATCAATGAAGTGATGTATGAAGTGGGGTATTCCGACCTGAAAGCCTTCCGCGAAGTTTTCCGCAAAATTACGGGGATGTCGCCGCTGGAATACAAGAGCAAATACAATAAGGAGGCGGTGGTTTAAATGTTCGGTTCCGGACAGCCATCGTTCAGTTCCGGACGGGCGTGAAACGCTAAAGGCCGCTACCACTGCATGTTATAGGATGGCAGCATTCTTGTATTGGTGGGAAAAACCACAAAGCATGCTCAAAAGCTACTTCAAAATTGCCTGGAGGAACCTATCCAAACAAAGAATGTATTCTTTCATTAAAATAGGCGGATTTGCTTTGGGGATTGCCGCCTGTTTGCTGATCGCATTGTATATCAGGCATGAGCTTAGCTATGATCTTCAATATCCTCAGGCAGATCGCATTTACCGGGTTGTGGTTGACTGGCATATGCCTAATAGCAGGAATGCTTATTTACCCGCTCCGCTTGCAGGCGCTTTAAAAAAGGACTATCCTGAAGTGGAAAAGACAGGCCGCCTTTTAGCTTACGAGCTTTTTGGCGCCGGCAGCGCCCAGGTGAGGCGTTCGGATAAAGTTGAAAATAACTTTGAAGAAGGCCTGATCTTCGCCGACCAGGAGCTATTGGATATACTGCAGATCCCCTTTATTTACGGCGATCCTGCACATGCGCTTGACAAGCCCAATACCATTGTAATAACAAAACGTAAAGCAGATAAATACTTCCCTAATGAGGATCCTGTTGGTAAATCGCTCATATTAAATGATAATAACGGTAAGCCTTATGAAATAGGCGGGGTGATAGCTGATTTTCCATCAAACTCCCACCTGCAGTGTGATTTCATATCCACGCTGAAAGGAGTGGAGCTTTGGCAGGGGGAGCAAACAAACTGGCTGGCTAACAACTATGAAACATATATTTTGCTGCGTCCGGGAGCAGATGCTGCGAAATTCCAGGCAAAATTTGCCGATATAAAAAGCAAGTACCTAATGACAAATGCCCGGGGCAGTACGCGGATAGCTGAAATATTTGAGAAAGTGACCTTTGCGATACAGTCATTGAAAGATATTCACCTGAGATCTGAAGGCATCGATGATGGACTGCACCACGGCGATATACGCCTGGTATGGCTGTTTGGCGCTGTTGCCTGCTTTATTCTTATTATAGCCTGCATCAACTTTATCAATCTTTCTACTGCCAGGTCGGCCAACAGGGCCAAGGAAGTGGGGCTCAGGAAAACTATCGGCTCTGACCGTGCCGGCCTGGTCCGGCAGTTCCTCAGTGAATCTACCTTATTCAGCTTTCTTTCTTTTGTACTGGGAATTGGCCTGGCCTGGCTGCTGTTACCTTATTTTAATTCGCTCTCGGGCCAGTCGTTGCAATTCCCCTGGACTGCCTGGTGGCTGGCGCCATTGCTGATTGTTTCAGCGATGGTAGTGGGCGTACTGGCCGGTTTGTATCCTTCCTTGTATCTTTCTTCCTTTCAGCCTATTCATGCGCTCAAAGGAAATATTGGCCGTGGAAGCCGGCGTTCCAATATGCGCAGCGCACTGGTTGTTTTCCAGTTTACCGTATCCATCGCCCTTATTGTAGGCACCTTTGTTATTTACCGCCAGGTAAGATATATTCTCGATAAAAAAGTTGGGTTTGATAAGGAACAGGTGATGATGATACAAGGCGCCAATGTACTAGCGGACAGGGCGCCCGCATTTAAAAAAGCGCTGTTGCAATTACCGGGTGTAAAGCATGTTAGTGTCAGCGATTACCTGCCTGTTTCGGGCACTAAAAGAAATGATAACCTGTTTTCTGAAGAAGGGAAACTACAGGAAAATCTGCCGGTTTCGGGCCAGTTATGGGTAGTGGATCATGATTATGTTAAAACAATGAGCATGCATATCCTGGCGGGCAGGGACTTTTCCGTTGACCTGCCGACGGATTCACAGGCCGTGATCATCAATCAAACGATGGCAAAGCAGCTGGGATTGAAAGATCCCGTTGGCAAGCGTATTACTAATACCGACAGAACCTGGACCGTTATTGGCGTGGTGGAAGATTTTCATTTTGAATCGCTGCGGGAAAATATCAGGCCGCTTTGCCTGGCCATAGGGAATGGCCCTTCCATTATTTCTGTTAAAATGCATACGGCTGATATGCGCCGCTTTATTTCATCCGTTACATCGGTATGGAATGCGTTTGCGCCCCATCAGCCTATCCGGTATTCGTTCCTGGATCAACGTTTTGCCCGCATGTATGCGGATTTGGAGCGTACCGGCCGGATCTTCAGCAACTTTGCCGTACTGGCCATTATTGTGGCCTGTTTGGGCCTGCTTGGGCTCTCTGCTTTTATGGCGGAACAGCGTACAAAGGAAATAGGGGTGAGGAAAGTGCTGGGCGCCAGTGTGGGTAATGTAGTGGCGCTGCTTTCAAAAGATTTTATCCGGTTAGCGCTGATCGCTATTGTGATAGCCTCGCCCTTAGCCTGGTACGTGATGCAGCAGTGGCTGAATAATTTTGCTTACCATATTAATGTGGAATGGTGGGTGTTTATATTGGCTGGTTTGATCGTGACGGTTATTACGCTTTTAACGGTATCGTTTCAGTCGGTGAAAGCAGCGCTTATGAACCCGGTGCAATCATTGAGATCGGAGTGAATTAGTTCATTTCATTTTTATTATGCCTTGCGTGTAATCTTTTTTTAACATACAAGTGATCAAACTTTCGTTAATCGGGGCTTCATTGGATTGCCTTTTGCCTGCAGGTTAAAAACAAACTGCGCCTGGCTGTTTAGGGCATTGATGGGGCGTTGGAGGGCGTAGCGGCTTTGAAGGGCTATGGGGCGGCATCAAGCGGGGCACGCCAGCCAAGGTTTGTTTTTAATCCTGCAGGCGGGCAGGAACTTCTCTGGGGCAAGTATTAGATGTGTGTAGCCCACAAGTATTTTTGTTTTTAGTTCCGCAGGAAGCGGTTGCTATCGCAGGCCGGTATTAAACGTGTGTAGTCTGTAAGTAGCCTTATTTTTAACCTGCAATAAACCGGCGCTCATTAAACAGGAGTTAATTTCCCATCCTAATCCTCTCCCTAATCCCATCCCTTAACAATAAGATAATATTCAAGCCTTTCCTTTGCAGCATGAATCGTGCTCTCATCATTATATTACTTTTATCCCTGACAATTTCCGCCGCTGCCCAGGAGCTTACACTGAAGCTTCGCCGTTTTGAGCAAAGCGACGATTACCAGCAGCCGCCCCAGGATTCCGCTTTCCTGGCGCTGCAGGCTGCTTACAATAAAGCTGTTGAGAGGAAGGATGCATTTGCCGCTGCCGGCTATTTGCAGCAAATGGGCCGCGCCTGTTTTCACCTGGGGCATTACCCCCAGGCGCTGGACTATCACCTGCAGGCCGGGGAAATATTCAGAAGCGAAGGTAAACAGGAGCAGCTGGCCAATAACCTGAACGACCTGGGCATCCTTTATTACTATAACCGCCAGCGGGGCCTTGCACATCAGCAATACCAGGAAGCCTTATCCATTTACAGCCAATTACGCAACCCCGCCGGCATGGCCGTGACCCTGGGGAAAATAGGCCACCTGTATGAAAAGCAGCAGCGGTACGACAGCGCCTTTTACTTTCAGCGGCAGGCCTTAGCCCAATACCGGCAGCTGGATGATAAACAGGGCATTGCCAAAATTTATGAGAACATCGGCAGCATTTATGAAGACCTGGCCCGCTATGATTCCGCCCATTACTACTTTCAGCAGGCGCTCACATTAGATGAGCAAACTGCCGACGATATTGCCCGTATAGAAGTGCTCAACAACCTGGGCGATGTGCTGCGCAAAACCGGCCGTTACCGCGAGGGGCTGCAGCTTACCCGCCAGGCCCTGGCCTTAGCCCTGCAAACCAATGAGCAATACCAGCTAAGCGGGGCGTATAAAGACCTGGGTAAATCCTACAACCTGCTGGGCATGAACGATAGCGCCTATTATTACCTGGAGCTGAGCCGTCAGCATTTACTGGACATCTACTCGCGCGAAAGCGGTAAACAGGTAGCCCCGCTGCAAACCA
>NZ_DATCRF010000820.1:0-5893 GCF_036569125.1 Chitinophaga sp.
TTCAACGCCTCATAAACTTTACCATGCCATTACGCGTATTCATCCTCCTGATCTTTACCACTTTCTCTTACACCACCCATGCCCAGCTGCCGGCGCTCCGGCAGAAAATGGAAGCCGTTATTGCCGGCAAACAAGCCCGCATCGGCATTTCCATGCTGGCGATAGAAGATAAGGACACCCTTTCCATTAATGCTGCCCATCACTACCCCATGCAAAGCGTGTTTAAATTTCACCTGGCATTGCTGGTATTGCACAAGGTAGACCAGGGAAAACTGTCCCTCACCCAACGTATTCACCTCAAACAATCATCACTTGCAAAAAAATCCTGGAGCCCTTTGCGGGATGAGCACACCGCACCGGAATTTGATCTTACCATAAAGGAGATATTAAGCTACACCGTATCCCAGAGCGATAATAACGGCTGTGACATTTTATTCGGCCTGGTAGGCGGACCGGCAGCGCTGAACAATTACATTCACACTCTGGGGGTTAAAGACATTAACATTGTGGCTAATGAAGCACAGATGCATGCAGCCTGGGATGTACAGTACAATAACTGGACTACCCCCATTGCAGCTACGCAGCTGCTGCAAAAGTTTCAGACGGGAAAGATCCTTTCTGAGAACAGCAAAGCCGTACTCTGGCAGCTAATGGCCACCGGTGTTAAAAGTAACCGTCTTAAAGGCCTGTTACCTGCGAATACGGAGGTAGCCCACAAATCGGGTACTTCCGATACCAATGAGCAGCACATTACCGCCGCCTTCAACGACATAGGCATTATTACCCTGCCCAATGGAAAACATATAGCCATGGCCGTATTTGTATCTGATTCAAAGGAAGATGAAGCCACTAACCAGCGCATTATTTCAGAGATAGCCAAAGCAGCCTGGGATTACTACGTAAAAAGCTGAATGCCGAACGCTAAAAGCTAAAAGCTAAACGCTAAACGCATTACGCATTCAGCGTGCTGTAAATTTTCTTCAGCTGCCGTATATGCCTTTTCGCATGAGCCACGCCAAAACAAACCCATTCCAGGCGGGTAAGCGGGCCTACCTGCGGAAAGTCAAATTCAGCGTAGGTCATAGACAGGTCCTGCGTTTGAATGGCTTTCTCCGTGCGGCTCACCGTGGCTTCCATTGCATGCAGCAGGTTTTGTTTATCATACTCCTTTGCCTCCGGCAATACAAAATCCGGTGATTGCAGCTTGGTGGAAAAGTCCAGGAAAATACCTTCAATAACAGCATTCATTTCATCGGGCGCCCGGTGTGTAGGTACGCCTGGTCCGTCCACAGCATCGGCAATAGTGCCTTTTAATAAGTGTTCTCCTACCTGTGCGGCGGTCCAGCTGCCTTCAAACGGCACGGTATTCAGCTGCTGCTGTGAAAAGGCCGACAACACCTGTAACAGCTCTCTGTATGTGCTGGTATATTCCTGGTAGGCTGACTGATTGTTGATCATAGTTGTAAGTTTTTGTTTGGATGATGATGCAAACTTACAATGCGCACGCATACCGGAAGGGGTGGTAATACGACAATAAAAGGGTGGATCCTGACAAGCTATTTTGTGCTATCTTACTTCCAATGAAATGGATTACACGGGAACATCCAAAAATTGACCGCCTGGCCTGCCCCTGGCTTATTCGCCGCTTTATTGATGCTGACGCGGAAATTATCTATGTGCCTTTCAGCGAAGTGCTAACGCAGGCCGCTGCCCTGAACGCCATTCCCTTCGACATTCCGGATGTGGAGCACACCCACTACGGGAAAGAATGTACGTTTGACTACCTGGTAAAAAAATATAAGATCACAGACCCCGCCGTGCTTACAATGGCGCCCATTGTGCGGGGAGCTGATACCGACCAGCATGATATTGCTCCGCAGGCATCCGGCCTATGGGCTATTTCGGCAGGACTGGCCTACAATCATAAAGACGATTATGAGCTGCTGGAAAAAGGAATGCTGCTCTACGATGCACTTTATAGCTGGGCTGCTTATCTTCAAAAAGAAAAACATACACAACAGCCCTATGAAAACCTGCTGCTGGAAGTGTTTAACCGGTTCCTGAGATCAAAACAGCATACAGGCGGTAAGATCCCTGCCTGGGCACAGGAGCTGAAGGAAATGATCCAGGACCATATTGATACAAACCTCAGCCTGAAAGAGCTTTCCAAAGACCTCGATATTAACCCTTCCTACCTTTCCCGGGAATTTTCAAAACATTTTGATAACCTCTCCTTTGGGGAATATATCCGGAAACAACGGATTGACAAGGCCATTCAGCTGATGGAAGATCCGGCCTACTCCCTGACCGAGATCAGCTACCTCACAGGTTTTTCAGACCAAAGCCATTTTACCAGGATCTTCAGGAAGCACACGGGACAAAATCCATCCGAATACCGCAAAGATCTGCGGAAAAAGTAAGTTTTATACAAAGGAGTAATTCCTGTTCTATTTCAACATTCCATTAATGGGTAGCATTGTACCGGTTAACCAACCGGACTAAATGCAACATTAATGGGAACATCCATCACTAACAGTTTTAATAGCATATTCATAATTACAACGGTCATATTAGCGGCCGGTTTGTTCAGGCCACTCTTTGCACAGCAGGCAGCTCCCGCCGGCTACCCGAAGATCACCGCTTATGTGGGCATCCTGCATCCTATTGTAACAGTTGGCAGCGATGTGCCGCACTATAATTTTAACGGGGCTTATGTAGGCGGCATGCCTACCGGCATCAATATCTGGAAGAGCGCCAGGATAGGCTTTTCAATGGAGTTTGTACCGATCATCAGGGCATCAGGCGGCGCCAGTAAAATGCATAACTTCCTGTTCCATCCCGGCGTGCTGTTTGGATTGGGAAATGGCTTTACACTGGCCGCCCGCACCGCCTTTGAAACTTCCGGCCGCTACGGCGTTACACCTGTGCTGAATAAGGTAATTTTAAAAGGAAAAAGCAGCAGTGTGTTTGTAGCAGTTCCGGTTCCCGTCCGGTTTGGCAATGACCAGCCGGCATCCCTTACCGCCGGCTTCCAGTTCGGCATTGCTTTTTAAGAACGGGCTAATTGAAAAAACTTCAACAAATAATAAATATGAGAACCACCATCATTTTATTAGCAATCGCCATTGGGCTGCTCCTGCATAGCTGCCAGTCTGCTACCGGAACAGCCGCCGGCTTCCTCACAGGAGCAAAAAATGATTCCAATACGATTGTTTGCCCGCCAGGAAGCAGTAAGCTGGACATAGCCGCCATTGAGCGGATAACCGGTATGAAGGGCGTTGAAAAGAACGGAGAATATAAGATCACCGTTCCGCAGAACGATCTGAATGTGGTTGTGGATGGCTTTAAGATCATCCCGGCTATGGGCCTGGGAAGCTGGGCCTGTTTTATACCCTGCCGGGATAGCGCCATGGTAATGGGGGATATCATCCTCACGGAAACGGACCTGGCGCCGGTGCAGCAGGAGGTCATCCGCCAGGGCTTTGCCATTACAGCCATCCATAACCATTTTGTACGTGAGCATCCCCGTGTGATGTATATGCATATTGATGGAAAAGGCCCGGTTGTGAAGCTGGCAGGCAGCGTAAAGGCAATCTTCGGAAAAGTAAAGGAAGTACGCGGCCATGACCCGAAGGAAAGTAAGGCCGACAGCGTATCAAACACATTGCCCATTGCCCGCCTGGATGCTGTTATTGATCAAAAGGGAGAGCTAAGCAAAGGGGTATATAAATATACGATCGGCCGGCCCGATGTACCCCTGCAGGAACATGGCATTCCTGTTAGTAGTTTTGCAGGTTTCAATACATGGGCCGCCTGGCAGGGTACACCGGAGCATGCGGCTGTAGCAGGCGATTTTACAATGCTGGAAAATGAAGTGGAGCCGGTTATCAGGGCGCTGGTGCAACATGGAATAGAGGTGGTGGCCGTTCATAACCACATGGTACAGGAAAAGCCGCATGTTTTTTTTCTGCACTACTGGGGCGTTGGCCCTGCCGGTAAGCTGGCGGAAGGACTAAAAGCCGCGCTGGATCAAACCGGCCGTAAACAAACGCATTAAACACTTTATAAAGCCATGGCAGATCATGTTGTTGCTTCTTATAGTTTAAAGAGCCTGGTATTATATTTCCTGAAGCTCGGAACCATCGGCTTTGGCGGGCCTGTGGCCCTGGTGGGCTATATGCACCGCGACCTGGTGGAGAACCGGAAATGGATCACGGAGGATGATTACCGCGAAGGGCTTGCGCTGTCGCAGCTGGCGCCAGGTCCGCTGGCCGCGCAAATGGGCATATATATTGGTTTTGTGCATTACCGGCTGCTGGGTGCAACCCTGGCCGGACTAGCCTTTGTGCTGCCGTCATTTCTGATGGTGTTGATGTTGGGAGCTGTTTATGTACATTACCAGGGCATCAGCTGGATGCAGGCGGTTTTCTACGGCGTTGGGGCAGCCGTTATCGGCATTATTACGGTGAGCGCCTATAAGCTCACGAAAAAATCTATCGGTAAAGATTATTACCTGTGGTTCATATACCTCATTGCCGCTGTTACTACTATTATCACGGAAAATGAAAACATCTGGCTGTTCATCGGCGGAGGCATCTTTTACTGGCTGGTAAAGGCTTCTGTTAACCTGAAGCAGCAGGCCGGCAGCACCGCACCGTTTATTTTCCCCGCGCTGCTGCAGGTTAGTTCCACCGGTAGTTCGGGTACACTTACAGATATTTTCCTGTTCTTCACAAAAGCAGGGGCTTTCGTTTTCGGCAGTGGCCTGGCCATTGTGCCGTTCCTGTATGGCGGGGTGGTAAAGGAGTTCGGCTGGCTGAATGAGCAGGAATTTATGGATGCAGTGGCAGTAGCTATGATCACACCCGGGCCTGTGGTGATCACGGTAGGGTTCATCGGGTACCTGGCAGCAGGTTTTCCCGGCGCTGCGGTTGCTGCATTCGCCACTTTTTTTCCCTGCTATTTATTCACTGTGATACCAGCCCCTTATTTTAAGAAGTACGGCAAACGGCCGGGTATCAGGGCTTTTGTGGATGGCATAACGGCAGCGGCTATTGGAGCCATAGCAGGAGCCGTAATTGTATTGGGCAGGCGCAGCATCCAGGATGTTCCCACGGCATTGATCTGCATAGCCGTGATTGCGGTGCTGCTGCTGGTAAAAAAGGTGCAGGAGCCGCTTATTATACTGGTAGCGGCCGTATTGGGTATTTTAATAAAAAGTCTTGTTTAATTCCTGTTTTCACATGTGATTTATTATATATTTGTCTAAGACAATACACCTATCCCTATGAGTACAGGAATCGATATCCACATCGTACAGGAGCACTATGCTCAAATGTCCGATAAAGAACTGATACACTTTTTCTCCCATGATGCACAAGGACTTACACCCGCAGCACTCGCCATTGCAAAGGAAGAAGTTCAAAAACGCGGCCTGGATCCCGGTTTATTAACCGCATTGGAATTACAGAATAAACCCACGCTGGCAACAGACGAAACAGATTATTACTGCAACCTGCTCCGCAACCTGCAATGCCCGCACTGCGAAACTAATAACAAACTATTGAACGCAACAATGGTATCTGAAGTAATGAGCTTCATTTTCATTACACATTACCAGCAGCGGGTAAAGATCGGATGCCCCGATTGCCTGGATAGCGCCATTCATAAAGCGCAGGCCAAAACCCTGGTCCTGGGCTGGTGGGGCATTCCCTGGGGAATTATCCGGTCCGTAAGCGCTATCGCCAGCAACATAAAATTCAAAAAGCAGCATCACGCAGCAGAAGCGAATGAAGTATTAAAAAGCTTTGTACAGGCAAATGTAGGGCAGCTGGTTATGCGAAAGGATTATAAACAATCGCTGCAAAACCTGATTACAACGTAAACGATGTGC
>NZ_DATCRF010000821.1:0-20111 GCF_036569125.1 Chitinophaga sp.
CACCCGGCAGACCCGCTGAATCCGAACTTCCCGAACCTGAACTCCGGGCCTAATGACCCGGCCACCATCGTGTATGTGAATAAATCCGGTGGCTTCAATACCTGGAAAACCGTGAAGAACGATGACAATACAGCCGTGGCCAAACCGGCGCAGGAGCTGTTGTACCGGATCTACATCCGCAATACAGGCGGGGTGCAGTTAGCCAATGTAACGATCGTGGATACCATCCCGGCGCATACCAAATATGTAAGCAATGCCACGGGCGGCGTGTATAATGCAGCCTCCAATACCATTAGCTGGACGCGTGCCACCATCGGCGTAAAAGTAAAAGACTCCGTGAGCTTCCTGGTAAGAACAGATGATGACCTTAGCGGCGTAACGCAGATAGAAAATATAGCAACAGTAGGTACTGCCGATACCGTGCGCCGTACAGGCATCTGCGATCCGTTCACGGACGCCACCTGCCCCGGCACGCCAACACCCGCCATTATACTGGTGGAGAACAAGCCGGTGAACCTGGACCTGGTATTCCCGAACGTATTCACACCTAATGGCGACGGCCTGAACGAATATTTTAAAATAGCCGGCCTGGAAAGCTACACCGCACCGCAGTTATATGTGTATAACCGCTGGGGCGGACAGGTATATGCTTCCCAGGATTATCATAACGACTGGGATGGCAACGGAGGAAAGCTGAATGAAGGAACTTATTACTATGTGCTGAAGGTAAAAACATCATCTGACGAAGAGAAACTTTATAAGGGATGGGTGCAAATACTGAAATAATGAAGCAGGCTGCCATGCCTAAAAGAGCTGTTATGCGTAAGTTGTATGCATGCATGGTATTGCTGTTACTGGCTTACACCGGTAAAGCGCAGCAGAACCTGCAGTTTAGCCAGTACATTTTTAATGAGCTGAGTGTGAACCCGGCAGTTGCAGGTAATAAGGAAGACTGGTACCTGAATGCCATTTACCGGCAGCAGTGGGCCGGCTTTCCCGGCGCACCCCGTACCGGCGGCGTATCTGTTGATGGCCTGATACGTGGTGATGATAATGACCGTCGTGTAGGCATTGGCGTGCAAATGATGATGGATAATTTAGGACCGCAGCATGCCTACTCCATATACGGCTCTTACGCCTACCGCATTCCCATGGATGAGGAGAACCTGAGCCGCCTGTGCCTGGGCCTGGGTATTGGCGTTACACAATATGGTATTGATGGCAGCACCTTCATGTACACCGATGCCAATGACCCGGTGATCCCCGTGGCGCCTGCAGCTTCCATAGCGCCGGATGCCCGCTTTGGCATTTACTACTACAGCCCGCAGTTCTATTTCGGGCTCTCTGTAATGGACCTCTTATCTACCTACACCAATACCAGCTACTCCTGGAAAGGGTATAAGTTTGAGACCATCCGCAAAACACAGCACATTTACCTTACCGGTGGCACCTTAATACCGTTCTCTGAGAATTTTCAGTTAAAGCCTTCCTTGATGGTGAAAACCGACATGAAAGGGCCGATCAGCATTGACTTTAATTCTTTTTTACTGATAGGGGAGGGCGCTAAAATATGGGTAGGCGGCTCTTACCGCACCACCAGCAACGTAAGCATTATGGGCGTGTTCAACGCGCCCCGTTTTCGCCTGGGGTATTCGTATGATATGAATATGAGTAAGCTTACCGGTACAGGACCCTCGCATGAAATATCCATCGGTATCCTGTTCCCATCCGGCAGGAATGATGATGCGGACCCGCGGTACTTCTAATTTATTTCTGCTCGTATTTCCAGTTACGGCTTTTTCCTTCCGCCAGCCATTCAATGGCAGTAGCTATCCGTTTCCAAAACTTCCATCCTTATTAACATCTGATTAGGGCCCTGTTTCTTCAGGAGTGGTTAGATTTATATAAATCTTTAGCACACACTCAAAATTTTTATAGTCAGATGTTTCACTTGTATTGGAAAAATTAATAACCGCTTATTCTTAAGCGGTTTTTTTGTGGATATTCTCCACAACTATCCGAATAAATAGTTGCTAAAATTGTCAGCTATACAATTTATCACACAAACGTGATATGTAATAGTTAGGGGCCTTTATATATTTTCGTCGCCATATAAATATCGTAAATACACTTTTACGCGCACGGAACTTTATCACCATACCCCTGTACCCTGAATGAACCGGATAGCCTTACACCTCTGAAAAACAACGGAACACTGAATGTTTTATATACAACAGTGAACAATGAAAACGCACGAATGGAACCCCATGCGAAGGGCCTCTTTTTTTTATCTCCGCAAAAAGTGCTTATATTTAATTGGAGCCAGGAATCTAAATCGTACCAAAAAGATCTAAATCGTTTTTAAACCTAAGTCAATTCGTACTAGAGCTATCTAAATCAGAACAACCATATGAACAAAGCCCTCATGATTGCAGGTCTGCTATTGGCATGCCTGAACAGCTATGCCCAACATGCAGTAAAAGGAAAAGTAAGCGATAATACCGGCGCCCCCATACCCGGTGTAAGCGTATTTGAAAAAGGCAGCAGCCGCGGTACCAGTACCGATGCCGGAGGCGCTTTTCAGCTGGAGGCCGGTAATGCCAATGCTGTAATTGTTTTCCGTGTGCTGGGTTATGCTACGCAGGAAGTATCCCTGAACGGGAAAAGCACCCTTAACGTATCACTGGTAAGCGAAAGCACCGCCATACAGGGCGTGGAGGTAGTGGGCAGCCGCAGCCTGAACCGCTCTGTAACTCAAACACCGGTGCCTATTGACATTATACCGGTTGCAAAGATCACCAACTCAGTAGGGCAGCTGGATCTGAACCAGCTGATGCAATTTGTAGCGCCCTCTTTTAACTCAAACCGGCAAACAGGCTCCGATGGTGCGGATCATATAGACCCTGCCACCCTGCGCGGTTTGGGACCCGATCAAACCCTGGTGCTGATCAATGGCAAACGCCGCCACCAGTCGTCGCTGGTGAACCTGTACGGCACCCGCGGCCGTGGCAATACCGGTACAGACCTGAACACCATACCTGCCGCCGCCATTGAGCGTATTGAAATACTGCGCGATGGCGCTGCTGCGCAATATGGCTCCGATGCTATTGCCGGCGTAATTAACATAGTGCTGAAATCCAGTACAGATGGGCTTAGCACCAACATCAACGGGGGCATTACCTCCAAAGGCGATGGTGAAAATGTAGGCCTGAATGCCAACTACGGCTTTAAAATAGGCGAAGGCGGTTTTATAAATGTAACAACAGATTATTTATACCGCGGCCGCACCAACCGGGCGGAGGATCCTGCCAAGGTAGGGGAAGATAATGTGCCGCGGCGCTTTTATGGCGATGCCCAGATGGAGAACTATGCGGCCATGTACAATGCACGCATTCCTATTGCGGAAAAAGCGGAGATCTATTCTTTTGGCGGTTACAACCAGCGTCACGGTAACGCTTATGCGTTTACACGTTATGCGGGCGACGACCGTAACATACCCTCCATTTACCCCAATGGTTTTGACCCGCAGATCATTTCTGATATCGGCGACCGTTCCATATCCGTAGGTGTACGCGGGGTAATGAAAGGCTGGAACGTGGATTTTAATAATACCTACGGCATTAACCGTTTTCATTATTATGTGGATCATACACTGAATGCTTCTTTACTGGAGCAATCGCCCACCCGCTTTGATGCCGGCGGCTTTCAGCTGAGCCAGAACACGGCCGGGCTGCACTTTACCCGCTTTTTTGAAAATGTATTGCCCAAGGGCACCAACATTGCCTTTGGTACGGAGTTCCGTACAGAGAACTACCGCATTTTTGCAGGCGAGGAAGGTTCCTGGAAAGCCTATGGCGCATACGACCTGGTACCCAACGATAACGGCGGCATAGATACCGTGTACAAAGCTGCCGGCTCACAGGGCTTCCCGGGCTTTCAGCCTGCGAATGTGGTGGATGAATCCCGTACTAACCTGGGTGTGTATGCAGATGGGGAGTTTAACTTCTCCTCTAATTTCATGATAGGCGCTGCCGGCCGTTTTGAGCGGTATAACGATTTCGGTAGTACGATAAACGGCAAGCTGTCCATGCGGTATGAAATATCGCCTGCATTGGCTTTCCGCGGTTCTATAAGCACCGGTTTCCGCGCGCCTTCCCTGGCACAGATCTATTTTAATACCACCTATACCAACGTGGTAAGGGGAGAGGCCATTGAAAACCTGCTGACCCGCAACC
Source organism: Chitinophaga sp. (assembly GCF_036569125.1). Lineage (GTDB taxonomy): Bacteria > Bacteroidota > Bacteroidia > Chitinophagales > Chitinophagaceae > Chitinophaga. The sequence goes on from NZ_DATCRF010000821.1 coordinate 4,236, forward strand.
AGAGCAATATAACCCGCGTGCTGGGCGTAGAGCCGCTGAAACAGGAAAAGGCCGTGAACGCCAGCTTAGGCCTTACTTCCAGGCCGGCGCCGGGTTTAAGCATTACGGTAGATGGGTATTATGTAAAGATAAAAGACCGCATTGTGCTTACCGGTGATTTCACCGCAGACAATGCGCCGGAAATAGCCGCAGACCTGGACAAGTTGAACGTAAGCGTGGTAAAGTTCTTTACCAATGCGCTGGACACCAAAACCCTGGGCCTGGATGCTATTGTAACCTGGAACAAACGTTTCAGTGGCGGGCATGATTTTACCGCTACACTGGCTGCTAACTTCAACGACCTGGAAACGGGCGAGATCAAAACCTCTGCCAAGCTGGCCGGCCGTAAGGATATTTACTTCAGCGACCGGGAACGCTCTTTCCTGGTAGCCTCGGCGCCACCCAGTAAAATTAACCTTACGCTGGATTACCGTTATGGCAAGTTCAATACCAACCTGCGTTTTGTGCGTTTTGACCGTATACGCCTGCAGAACTATGACCTGGTGTACGATATTTATGATGCACGCATCGTAACCGACCTTTCCGTGGGCTACCAGATCATTCCGGCTGTTACCTGGGTGGTTGGCGCCAGTAACCTGTTTAACGTATATCCCACTAAGCACAATGCAAATCTTACCGATTCCGGTGGTATCTACGAGCCGCTGCAGATGGGCTTTAACGGCACTTACTTCTTTAGCAGGCTTTCGTTCAGATTTTAGATCTCAGATCATAAATTTTAAAGGCCTGATGGGTTACTAAAACCTGTCAGGCCTTTTTATTATATTGCTGCCGGAAGCGGAAGACAAAAGAATTACGAATTATTTAATTACGAATTACGAATTAAATGCTGCGTAGATAAACGCTGCGCTTTGATGTGTAGTTCTTAATTAAACTGGTAGTGGTTGTTCATATGAACTACTCAATTCGTAATTCGTAATTAAATAATTCGTAATTGAATACTATGTCTTCACTTAAGAAAGCTATTCTTCCCATACACCTTTGGGCTATTGCCGTAGGGCTGGTTATTTCAGGCGAGTATTTTGGCTGGAACTATGGCTGGGGCGTAGCCGGTACTGTAGGCTTTTTAATAGCTACGTTCATTATCACTATCCTGTACCTCACATTTATTTTCAGCTTTACAGAGCTAACCACCTCCATTCCGCATGCAGGCGGGCCCTTTGCTTACTCGCACCGTGCCTTTGGCCCCATTGGCGGGCTTATAGCGGGTTATGCCACCGTAGTGGAGTTTCTGCTGGCTACCCCTGCCATTGCGTTTGCCCTTGGCAGTTATATCCATTTCCTGTACCCGGCTTTACCGGTGTTGTGGACCGCCATTGCTTTTTATGTAGCGCTTACCGGCGTAAATATGCTGGGAATTAAAGAATCCGCGCTTTTTTCACTGGTAATAACGTTGCTGGCAGTGCTGGAGCTGCTGATCTATATGGGTATTGTGGCGCCGGCATTTAAAGCATCCAATTTTTTGCATGATGCCATGCCCTTTGGCATAAAAGGCGTGTTTGCAGCGCTGCCCTTTGCCATCTGGCTATATGTGTGTATTGAAGGTATAGCCATGGTGGCTGAGGAGGTGAAAGATCCTGAAAAGAATATACCCAAAGGTTATATTTCCGGCATCTTAACCCTCATGCTGCTGGCCATTGGCGTAATGGTGCTAACCGGCGGTATTACCGACTGGAAAAGCCTTTCCGGCATCGATTATCCTTTACCGGAATCTATTGGCATTGTGCTGGGCAGGCACAATAATATTACCCGCATTTTTGCCGGCATTGGCCTGTTTGGGCTGCTGGCATCGTTTAACGGAATTATCATCAGCTACTCGCGGCAGCTGTTCGCACTCTCGCGCAGCCGGTACTTACCGGAAGGCTTGTCCAAACTAAGCCGCAAACATCAAACCCCTGACCGGGCGCTCATTGCAGGCGGCTTACTGGGTATTGTTGCCCTGTGTCTGGGCCGAACGGATCAGCTGGTATTATTGTCTGTACTGGGCGCTGTTGTAATGTATATCCTGAGCATGGTGGCGTTATTCATACTGCGTAAAAAAGAGCCTGATCTGCCAAGGCCTTTTAAAGTACCCGGCTATCCCTGGGTGCCGCTGGTGGCATTGCTGCTATCCATTCTATCGCTGGTTGCCATCATCTACTATAATGTTATGTTAAGCCTGCTGTTCTTTGCAGGCATGGGGCTTACGCTGATCGTATTTCTGCTGGCCGGTAAGCACAAACAAACACAGGAAGATATAACTTTATACCAGCTACCATCATAACATGGCTTACCAGTGTACCATAGGAAATACCAGCTACCGCTTTGAGGATCTGAAAATCTTACTGGCAAAAGCATCGCCCTACCGCTCCGGTGATGCGCTGGCAGGGCTGGCCGCCGGCAGCTACGAGGAAAGAGTGGCTGCACAGATAGCGCTGGCCGATGTGCCTTTGAAAACCTTTTTACAGGAAGCGCTGGTGCCTTATGAAACAGATGAAATTACCCGCCTGATCATAGATATGCATGATGCTAACGCCTTTGCCCGTATTAGCCATATGACGGTAGGCGAGTGGCGCGACTGGCTGCTGGGCGATGAGGCAGATACTGCCACCCTGCAGCAACTGGCGCCGGGTATTACCCCGGAAATGACGGCCGCCGTATCAAAGCTCATGCGCAACCAGGACCTTATCAGCGTGGCCCGAAAATGTGAAGTGATCACAAAGTTCCGCAACACCATCGGTTTAAAAGGCCGCTTATCAACCCGCCTGCAGCCCAACCATACTACCGACGATCCTAAAGGCATTGCCGCCAGTATTGTGGATGGATTACTGTACGGCAGCGGCGATGCGGTGATTGGTATTAATCCTGCTACAGACAGCCCTTCCGCGGTAATAACCCTGCTGGAAATGCTGGACCGTTTGCGGCAGCAGTTCGAGATCCCCACCCAGTCATGCGTATTATGCCATGTTACCACCGCATTGGAAATTATGCCCCAGGCGCCGGTGGATCTGGTATTTCAATCTATTGGCGGTACGGAAAGAACGAACAGCAGCTTTGGTGTGAACATAGCGCTGCTGAAAGAAGCGCATGACGCTGCATTATCATTACAGCGCGGCGCCATCGGCAACAACGTAATGTATTTTGAAACAGGGCAGGGCAGCGCATTATCTGCCAACGCACATGAAGGGCTGGACCAGCAAACCTGTGAAGCCAGGGCCTACGCAGTGGCCCGGCACTTTGATCCGCTGCTGGTAAATACCGTGGTAGGGTTTATTGGGCCGGAGTATTTGTTTGATGGTAAGCAGATCATACGTGCGGCCCTGGAAGATCATTTTTGCGGTAAGCTGTTAGGCCTGCCCATGGGAGTGGATGTATGCTATACCAATCATGCAGAAGCTGACCAGGATGATATGGACAACCTGTTAACCCTGCTGGGCGTGGCCGGTTGTAACTATATCATGGGCATACCGGGTGCGGATGACATTATGCTCAATTACCAGTCCACCTCTTTTCATGATGCCCTGTATGTGCGTAAGGTGCTGGGTTTGCGGCCGGCTCCTGAATTTGAGCAATGGCTGCTGCAGCAGGGGATTATGGATGCACAGGGGAACCAGTTACCCGTGCATACGCACCGGTTACTGGATCTATAATTAATAATTAAGAATGAATAATTAATAATCGCAGTGAGGTACTACGCGCAAGTTTAGTACTGCATTATCATTGTTAGTTATTCATGCTTAATCATCCAAAAACAAAAACGTAGAACTATACATAAGCGCACGCCTGCATCCATTATTATTAATTATTCATTCTTAATTATTAATTCGTTTTATGGCGGATCCCTGGATAAAACTTAAATCCTTCACCCCCGCGCGCATAGCGCTGGGCCGCACCGGCACTGCCATTCCGCTAAAGGAAGTATTGCAGTTCCGCATGGCGCATGCCCATGCGCGGGATGCGGTGTATTCCCTGGCAGATGTAAAAACCCTGCAGCATCAGCTAAGCGCATTCCGGCTGCCGGTGCATGTATTGCACAGCAGCGCTGCCGACCGGCATGAGTACCTGCAGCGGCCGGATAAAGGGCGTAAGCTGGATGAAAGCTCAGCGCAGTTGTTAACGGCAGCCAACAGTGATGTGGCCATTATTATTGCAGATGGCTTATCGGCCACTGCGGTGAACAAACATGCAGTGCCTTTACTGCAGCAGCTAATACCTTTGATACAGGGCGCCGGTATGAGCCTTGCCCCCATTTGCCTGGTACAGCAGGGCAGGGTAGCAGTGGGCGATGAAGTGGCCGCTTTATTACAGGCAAAGGCCGCTATTATGCTCATCGGGGAAAGGCCGGGCCTGAGCTCGCCCGACAGCCTGGGCATGTACCTTACCTACCACCCAAAAGTAGGGTTAACAGATGAGGCGCGCAACTGTATCTCCAATATCCGGGAAGCAGGCTTATCTTATGAAGCAGCCGCGGCCAAAACCTTTTATTTGCTGCGTGAAGCAGTGCGCCTGCAGCTATCCGGTGTGCAGCTGAAAGACAATGAGCATTTACTTTCCTGAAAACGTATATTTACATACGTGAGATACTCCCTTTACATTTTACTGCTGTTGTGTTGCACACAAGCCTATGCGCAAAAGCAGCGCGTTACTTTAGTTAAGAATGAGCTGATCATGCAAAACCCGCCTTTTGCGGCCTGCCATGCTTCCACCATCACGCCATTATCAAATAACCGCTTAATGGCAGCCTGGTTTGGCGGCTCGCGGGAAAGCGCCCCGGATGTATGCATCTATACTTCCACCTGGGAAGATGGGCAGTGGAGCGCACCCCGGCGTGTAGCCGACGGCGTGATCAATGATACGCTGCGTTATCCCTGCTGGAACCCGGTATTGTTCCGCACAAGGGCCGGCCGTTTACTGCTGTTCTATAAAATAGGTAGATCGCCCCGGGAGTGGTGGGGCGTAATGCGCAGTTCCAGCGATGACGGCAAACATTGGTCGGCCGCGCAAAAGCTGCGGGATAGCCTGCTGGGGCCTGTTAAGAATAAGCCGGTGCAGCTGGCCAGCGGCGATATCCTCTATCCATCCAGCACCGAAAGTAAAGATGAAAAACAGTGGCATATTCACCTGGAAAAGTCGGATGCAGAGGCGCAGCATTGGCAATACCTGCCCATAAATAACGATACCTTTGGCGTAATACAGCCCAGCATTTTATTTCATAAGGGTGATAGCTTGCAGCTGCTGTGCAGGAGCCGGCAAAACTATGTAGTGCAATGCTGGTCCGGCGACCAGGGTGCTACCTGGGGGCCTTTATCCAAAACAGACCTGCCGAACCCCAATTCCGGCACCGATGCCCTAACGCTGCGCAATGGCCTGCAGGTGCTGGTGTACAACCCGCTTAACGCAGGGAAAGAGTGGTTTGAAGGCCGCAGCAAATTGAACGTAGCCCTTTCCACAGACGGGCGGCACTGGAAAGATGTATATGCACTGGAGGATCAGCAAAAAGGAGAATTCAGCTATCCCGCCATTATTCAAACACCGGATGGACTGTTGCACATTACCTATACGGCTGATAGAAAAAATATCAGGCATGTAGTGTTACGTGTGAAATAGGTTCCTCAATATACCATCATGTATACACACCTTCAGGGCCATGTGATAGCGGTTTTGTGTGGTATATCATTTGCAGCTGTTCCTCTGGTAAAAAGGGCATGAAAAAAAGAATAATGATAACAGATGATGATCCGGGCATTCAGGATATTTACAAGTTAATACTTGAAAAGGCCGGTTACGCCACCGATCTGGTTTCGGATGGCGAGCGGATTATGAAGAACCGGTTTGAATGTCCTGTTATTTTTTTGCTGGATAAACAGCTGGTTGGTTTCGATGGCCTGGACCTTTGCCGTCATCTTAAAAGCCAGGAAAGCACCCGGCATATTCCTGTAATTATGATCTCCGCCACCCCGGGTTTAAGCAGGGTTGCCCGGCAGGCCGGTGCAGATGCCTTTATGGAAAAACCATTTCACCGGGATGAGCTGCTGGCTATTGTAGAGAAATATGCCGGCGCTCCTGTTTAGTTATCATAATATCTATTTTTCCATGATACTTTTGATCTCTTCAATAAAACGCTCAATTTTCCGGCTTTGCCGGATGGTCGACACTACTACTACAGCAGGCTGTTTTGTATTAGGCGGCGTAAAGAACATCTGCACTTCTGTGCCTGCATAGATCATGTTGTAAGACTTACGTACCGTGCGGAATCCTGAGAAATCTTCGAAGGCATATTTTTTATTGCCAATACCTATGGGGCTGATCCTTTCAATAGTACGGGCAGCAGGGTTTAATAAAATGCGTGTAAAAGCTGCCAGCAGAAATATCAGGCCCAGGCCCAGGCTAATAACAATAAATACTATCCTGCCGGTAGTACCATCGGTTTTGATCCAGGGAGTGCCGGTGCATTCATGAATGCCTAACGCCAGCAGCGCAATGCCCATAATAATGGTGCCTGCCTTTTGATTTTTAAGGATATAAACACCGGCCTTTTCGTTAAAATATTTATAAGCCGTAATGGTGTTGTTGGTATGTTCTGCTAGTGGCGTATACTGCGCTATGTATTCATGGATCAGGGGTATCACTTCCTGGCTGAACGCAATTGCGTTAGGGTCGGTTTCCTTTCCGTAGCCGGATGAAATAATAATGCCTTTTCCGTATTTATTGTTTTTGGGAAAGATCCTGAAGTTAAAGCCGCCGTACTGTTGTGTTACTGTATTTACGCCATGCAAGCGGTCAAAAGGGATAGTTCTGATAGGGATCAGCCCTAACATTTTTTGCTGCATGCTGCCGGTGGTCCTGTCAAAAATGATCTGTGTTCTTGAATAGGCAAGGAACAGGATCACAATAGCCGCCAGTAAAAGGGCAACGGAGCCCATGGTGTTGGCGGCGTTGCGTTCTACCGTTATGTATAGCAAAAGCAATCCGCCAAAAAGAACGCCTAACACGATACTGAAAATAAAAAATACCCGGTAGGGATATATGGTTATGCGGGCGTCGTCAATAGTCCATCTTGTTTTGGTAAGGCCTTTTTGTGGCATGGGAAAGCAATAGTTTTATTGGTTAGGAATAAGTTAACAATATAAATTTGATGTGCAACAAACATTAAAAATGTACCCCTGGTAATATATTGCCCACTACAATACGGGAGCTAATATACTTCCGTTTTTTTATAATAAAAGAGGCTGTATCAAAAGTATGATGCAGCCTCTTTTTACTCGGGTACCTGATGGAGGTAGGTCGTCGTTTAAGCGATTCTCAGGCCCTTCTTTTATTTTTGATACATCCTCATATTAATTTTAAGGATGTAACGTTATAACAGGTTCTTTTTCACATAGTCTGCGCTTTGCCTGATGCTCACGAAAGGATCGATAGTGATCTGGTCCTGCTCAACAAAAAAGTATTGTACACCGGCGGTTTTAGCTTTTGCGAAAATAGCTTTGAAATCAATGGTGCCGGTGCCTACTTCTGCAAACTTAATATCATTGGCAAGTGTACTAAGGTCTATGGCGCCGGTATCTGCCACGGGTTGCGGCGCGGCCTTGCTGATGTCTTTCACATGCCACATGGGAAAACGGCCGGGCGCTTTTTCAAATAGCTGAACCGGGTCCTGCCCGGCTTTTTTAGCCCAGAACAGGTCCAGCTCAAAATGTACCAGCGCGGGATCGGTTTCATTCAGCAGTATATCATATGCGGTAGACGTCCCATCTGCCACCTTACGGAACTCCCAGAAGTGGTTATGGTACGCTACTTTTATGTTTGACTTTTTTAACAGCTCACCTGCTTTATTCAGCTGTGCGGCTACAAATTTATAATCATCTGCAGGTATAGGATATTTAGCTATGAGGTCCATGGGCGGAACGGGTATGGTAAAATATTCCTGTCCCAGGGCTGCGGCCAGGTCGGCCTGCGCTTTCAGCGCTTCGTCTTTGCCATTGCCTAAGGTTAAGTAATCGCCAAGCTGATAGTGTCCGCTGGGCGTGGTAAGGTTATGTTCTTTCAGCAGGGCTTTCAGCTGATCGGCGGTTAATCCCCAGAACGTAGAGCCGGGACCGTTATACCCGAAATAGGTCTCCACTTGCTCATAACCTGCCTGTGCTACCTTTGCTATGGTATCTTTTACATCTTTGGTCAGCTGATCGCGCAGCGTATAAAGCTGTATGCCTAATTTGCGGCCACTGGCTTCTGTAGCGGGTTTACAGCTGAATATGGAAGAGGGGAGGGCTAAGCCGGCGGTCATTAATGCCACCTGCTGAATAAAAGACCTTCTGCTGTTGCTCATAACGATGGTTTTTATGCTTAGGATGAATAAAGAATTGCACAAGCTAATATTTAATTACGAATTAGTCAATTACGAATTACGAATTGGATGCTGCGATAGGGCCTGTTTTATCTCAATATTGCACAGATTCGTGAATAGGCAATACTTTATATTCGGACTACTTAATTCGTAATTCGTAATTGAACAATTCGTAATTCCTCTTACTGGTCCCTGTAATTCAGCGCAGGCTTCCTATCGCCCAGCAAGGCTTTATACTGGAAATCCGCGCCTCTTGCTTGCTGGTATTCCTGGGTGGCTTTTTGTATCAGTGCCGGATCAGAGAGCAGGTCAATGCCGGTTAAGGCCATAGTTTTAGCTGCCACCATCATGCCTTTGGCGCCAATATCGGTGCCGCCGCTTGCTACGGCCTGCCAGCTGTGCGCCGGCGTGCCGGGCACCCAGGTAGCTGCGCTTAACCCTACGGTGGGCACATTCCAGCTTACATCTGCCACGTCTGTAGATCCGCTGATATCGCCTTTGCCCGCCGATTGCAGGCTATCTATGGCAGCAGCCTCGCTTATTGCAGGCACCTTATAGGTAAAGCTGGTTTGGATCTTTTTCCCAAACTCTATTTCGGCGGGCGTATAACTTACGCCGCCCACCTGTTGCAGGTTCTTATACATAGCGGTTATCAGCGTCCGGTTAGGCAGCAGGTCATAGGTGCCGCCGGTAATTTCGTACTCTACTTTGGTATCAGTGCCCAAAGCCGCGCCCCTGGCGGCATTTACCACTCTGTCAAAAACACTGCGCACAATATCCCGGTCCACATTACGCACATAATAATATACTTCTGCAAAATCAGGCACCACATTAGGGGCTTTACCGCCATTGGTAATTACGTAGTGGATGCGGGTAGAGGAGGGGATGTGCTCCCGCATCATGTTCACCATATTATCCATAGCTTCTACGCCGTCCAGCGCAGAACGGCCTTTTTCCGGCGCGCCTGCTGCATGGGCGGAGAGGCCATAAAAGCGGAATTTGGCGCTGATGTTGGCCATGGTGCGGCCGGTCATTATCCCGTTGTTGTCGCCCGGATGCCAGTGGATCACGGCATCTACCTCCTTAAACAAGCCGGCGCGTACCATGTACACTTTGCCCGAGCCGCCTTCTTCTGCCGGGCAGCCGTATACTTTAACGGTGCCTTTTAGCTTACCACCGGCTATCAGTTTTTTCAGCTCAATGCCGGCAGCTACAGAGGCTACGCCAAATAAATGATGTCCGCAGCCATGCCCGGCGCTCATGCCGCTTTTCGGCTGCTTTTCCGGTACGGCTTCCTGCGCCAGGCCGGGCAGCGCATCATACTCCGCCAGGATGCCGATCACCGGTTTACCGCTGCCATAGGTGGCTACAAAAGCGGTGGGAATGCCTGCTACGCCGGTATCTACGCTAAAGCCATTGTCTTTCAGCGTTTGTTGCAGCAAGGCCGTGCTTTTATATTCTTTATAACCTACTTCTGCATAGTTCCATATTTGCAGTTCGGTTTTTTTGTAAAAGTCGTATTGCGACTGTATATCCGTAACAGCCATTTGTTTTAAAGCAGCCGTACCCTTTTGCTGCGCCCATACTGTAGGGGAAAATAACAGGCAGGCGCCGCCCAGCAATAGCAGGAAATTTTGTTTCATAGTTGCGACATTTTATTGAATAATAGTGGTTATGTAATACAGGTATAACATACCTGCATCCTCAAACCGTTTTCCTGGAAGGGAATGCTGTAAACGGTGTAGAAAGATTTTGGTTTGTGTTCTTTTCGTATAGCCGGGCATGTAACCCGGTACCTAAATAACAAACAATTTCTCTCATTTTCACCTCCCGGGCATACATATTTATAATGCTAAAATGTGGGGATAAATCACTTTTAAATGACATAAACAAACAATGTGGATATCTTAAATGTGGATAAATGTTACACGTGGAACATTTTGAAAAATCATAACTAATTGTATTTCAGTATACAACTAATATGTGAATAACTCTGATGTGGAAAACATATTTTGGTGTGAATAACGTTGGTCATCTTTTTCATGTTTGATGGGCATTTCAGGAAGGAAAGTTCAGTAAAAGGTGCATTTGTGGCGGATTTTCTGTTGAAATGGGGCCGTTATTGATAAAATGCCTTGCTAAAATTTACGGCAGCGCTCCCCGGGGACAGCCATGGAATTATACAACGAACCGGGGCTATTGTTCAATATGGTGGTTATTTATTACTTGTTAGTTTATGGAGAGGTTTGCCCTTTTGGATGGGGTGTTTAACAGGATAATTTACTTTAAGGGAACTCCTTTAGTACCCCCGTCGCCGGCACGCTTTCCACTGGTAAACAATGCCCTTACCCCATTAGCTGATCCTCCATAAGACCCTGCTTCAGCTGGCGCCTGTTATAGCAGTTTCCCGGCTATGGCCGGCAGATTAACGCAAACCCTGCACCGGTACATTCCTCTGAAGAGGTTTGTTGCACCAGCGTATATAAAGAATCTATCTTTGCGTTGTATATTCGCGCTGACTTATTACTTGTCATTTATACATTTAAAACGTTCATGAAAACACTGACTTGCACCACGCCCGGGCAGTTTGCCTACGGAGAAAAGGAAAGACCGGTTCTTACAAAAGGCCAGGCTATCATAAAAATAAACCGCATTGGCATTTGCGGTACGGATCTGCATGCATTTGAAGGCACCCAGCCTTATTTTGAATATCCCCGCATTTTAGGGCATGAGCTTTCCGGTGAGTTAGTGGAGGCCGATGGTGCACCCGGGTTTGAAAAGGGTGAAGCCGTAACCTTTATACCTTATTTTAATTGTGGTACCTGCATTGCCTGCCGCTCCGGCAAGCCCAATTGCTGTACCAGCCTGAAAGTATGCGGTGTGCATGTGGATGGCGGCATGGTGGAGTATTTGTCGGTTCCCAGCCATACCCTGGTACACGGGCAGGGGCTTTCTTTCGATGAGCTGGCGCTGGTAGAGCCGCTGGCCATTGGCGCGCATGGCGTACGCCGGGCCGCTGTGCAACCGGGCGAGTTTGTGCTGGTAGTAGGCGCGGGCCCTATTGGCCTGGGTATTATGGAATTTTCCCGTATTGCGGGCGCACAGGTGATTGCCATGGATATTAATGAGCACCGCCTGGCATTCTGTAAAGATAAATTACAGGTGGCCCATACGGTAAACGCTGCCTCACCCGATGTAATGGAGCAGCTGAAACAGATCACTAACGGCGACATGCCTACGGTGGTAATAGATGCTACCGGCAGCTTAAAAGCTATTCAAAACGCATTTCAATATATGGCCCATGGCGCCCGTTATGTGCTGGTAGGGCTGCAGAAAGGAGAGATCAGCTTTCCGCATCCTGAATTTCACAAACGGGAATCAACCCTTATGAGCAGCCGCAACGCCACCCGTGAAGATTTTGAGCATGTGATCAGCTCCATGAAAAAAGGACTGGTAAAACCAGCTACTTACATTACCCACCGCGTTGGCTTTGATGCAGTAAAGGATAATTTTGAAAGCTGGCTGGATCCAAAGAATGGCGTGATTAAAGCGATGGTAGCGGTTTAACTGCGGATCCCGGGTGTTATTTGTTGCAAGCGCTGAACGGCCTTTCAAAATACAAGTCTGCCACCAAAAAATTTGATATTTATGGAAGCGTTAAACCCCATTAACACAAATTGGACGCGCATCCCGGCGGCCTTTTTGTTTGTTCTTGCTGCCTTTGCAATACCAAACAAGGTATCTGCACAGGCATTGCCTGATTCCATCGTTACAAAGATCAATACACTCTTTGACAAGTGGAATAAGCCGAACAGCCCGGGTTGTGCAGTAGGCATTGTACGGAACGATTCCCTCATTTTTTCCAAAGGGTACGGGTTGGCCAACCTGGAATACGGCATTGCCAATTCCGGTGAAACCATCTATCATATGGCCTCTGTATCCAAGCAATTTACGGCCTTTGCCATTGTGCTGCTGGCAAGGCAGGGTAAGCTGCAGCTGGATGATGATATCCATAAATACCTTCCCTGGTTTCCTGATCTGAAAGAAAAGATCACCATACGTGATCTTTTAAATCATACCAGTGGCATAAGGGACCAATGGCAATTGCTGGCCATCCAGGGTACCCGTCTCGATGATATTATTACACAGGAACATATCATCAAAATTTTAAGCAGGCAGCAGGCATTGAACTTTAAACCCGGTGAAGAATACAGTTATTCCAACAGCAATTTTACCTTACTGGCGGAAATAGTCAGATCGGTTTCAGGCCAGTCCCTCAGGCAATTCACAGATTCGGCTATTTTCAAGCCCCTGGGAATGATGCATACACACTTTCATGATGATTATACAGAAATTGTAAATAACCGGGCCGACTCTTATAACCGGAAAGACAGTAGTCATTATACAAAAAGCATCTTAAGCTATTCCAACGCGGGCGCAACCAGTCTTTTTACCAATGTAAAGGATATGTCGAAATGGATAAGCAATTTTTATGATCATACCGTAGGTGATCAAAAGGATATTGATGTGCTGACAACAAAAGCAAGACTAAAGAATGGGAAGGAATTAAGCTATGCTGCGGGCATCGTGTCTGATACCTATAAAGGCTGGCGGCAATTTTCACATGGTGGTGGTGATGCCGGGTTCAGAACCTTTATTGCCGCTTACCCGGATCTGAAAATGGGGGTTATTGTTTTTGGCAATGTAGCTGATTTTAATCCTACTGGTAAAGCGCAGCAGATCGCAGCGCTTTTCATCAGTGATACAACAAAAAATACGGCAGTTAAAAAGGAACAAAAGGAGGAAAGCTCCGCTGCGCTTTCAAACAATGATTCGGTGTTCTTACAGAAATACCTTGGAAATTATGTGGGCGACGCGGGCGTTAACCTCAGCCTGGAAATAAAAGATAATAAATGCTATTACCGGTCAGGCGGTGAGCTATTGCTGATGAAAAAAGATTCAGCCAATACCTATTCCATGTTTTATGCGCCGGAGGTCCGCTTTCGCATGGATATCCATTCAAAAGACACCACCATCTTAGTTACAATACCAGATCAGCAATTCCTCTTAAAAAAGTATATAAACGTACCCTCAAACGATAAAGCGCTGCAGGCGTATACCGGCCGGTATTACAGCCCGGAGCTTGATTGCAGTTATGGGATTATCGAGAAAGACCACCGCTTATATCTGACCAGCAACAAATATAATGATACGCCGCTTACCTTTGCCGGGCCCGATCATTTGCTGAATGATTGCTGGTGGATGGATCATTTAATGATAAAACGCAACAAGCTGAACCAGATAACCGGTTTTGAAGTGAACAGCGGCCGGGTGATGCATGTGGCATTTATTAAAATGGAAAAGCAGTAGGGCCTGAAAAGGAGAAGTGCAGTAAATGATAATTATCTTCGCTGCATTCCATTCGTAATTACTCATATCATAATTATTTTCAATAGCATTCGTGCACCGCTTTAAGCGGTGTCGTAATTAACTAATTCGTAATTCATGAACCGTTTCCTCCTCTACGCCGCCTGCCTTTTCCTCTGGGCCTGCAATGGTAAACAATGCGGTAAAAACACCGTTACGGATAAAGCCGCCGATTCGCACACCGCTGAAAAATGGCAGGGCGTGATCCATGCCGTTACCTGCCAGGACATTGATGTACAGCTTACCTTTACCCGCGCACGCGGCGCAGACACCGGCACCTACCAAATGAGCCAGCACTGCCGGGAAAACGATAATACCTTTACAGACAGCGGTACCTGGCAGGTGAAAAAAGGGAAGGACCTGGTTTATATACTGCAAAGCCGCAACGACGGTACCTCCCACAGTTACCGCATTAACGGCAACCGCCTGCTGGAGCTGGATGCAGACCGCAAGGAAGTGGATAGCTATTACCTGGAGAAGGTAGAGTAGCAGCGCCTTAATTAAATATCCCCTACCTTTATCCACGTAATTAGTGAATAAAGAATGGGGGGCCAATATTTACAATCTGCTTTTCAGCGCAATTCCACAATACTGTTCTTATGCCTGTTAATGATGGCGGTAATGCCAGCCCGCGCACAGCAGCCGGTAGCCATCAGCAATGAGCTGGAACAGCATATTTTTACTTTTGGAGAGATCGAATACCTGCGGGACCCATCCGGCGCCCTTACCATTGAGCAGGTTAGCAGCCCGGCCTTTAACGGCTTTATTCCCAATAAACAAAGCACTCCGCAAAACCATCAGATAGGAAAAGTATACTGGTACCGCATCAGGATAAAAAATGATCCCGCGGTAAAAAAGCATTTCATCCTGGAATACTTTGACCAGACCATTGATGAGCTAACAGCCTATATACCGGGTGCAGACGGGCATTTCCGGCAGCTGCAAATGGGCGATCAATACCCTTTTCAGCAACGCCTGTTCCTGCACAAGAACTTTGAGCTGGACCTGGATAACAGCACAGCAGGGGAGCAGGTGTATTACTTCCGCATCCGCTCGGCGCAAATTGCAGACGTGATCATTGTGCTGCGCTCCGTGAACAAATTTGTAGGATACGCCCTCAACGAATACTTCAGCTTCGGGATCTTTTATGGTATGATCCTGATCTTCAGCTTCTACAACCTCATCATGTTCCTGGCCGTACGGCAGCGCCAGTATTTATATTATGTATTGTATAACCTGAGCGTGGCGCTGTACGAGATGTGTACGGATGGTATTGCCTACCAATACCTGTGGCCGCATGCACCTGCCTGGAACCAGTATGCCTTTGCCGTACCGCTATGCTGCATGAGCATTTTTGCCCTGCTGTTCACCCGCAAGCTGCTGTATGTGCGGTCAAGGGCGCCCTTGCTGAATAAGATCATCATGGGCATTATTGCCGCCCGCGTGCTATTTTTCCTGGCAGCCCTGGCGCTGAACCGCAGCTGGTTCAATTACAAGTTTATAGAAATGCTGCCGCTGGCCGTTGCTTTTGGCACCGGCATTTATATATGGAGGCGGGGCTACCGGCCGGCCCGATTTTTTGTGCTGGCCTACAGCTTCCTGTTCGTGGGCTTTATGCTCAAGTTCTTTATTATGCTGGGGTATGAGTGGCTGAATTTTGGGGTGATCAGCTATTACAGCCTTAGCTTTTGCTTTATCCTGGAAATGTTCTTCCTGTCCTTTGCCATTGGCGATAAGGTACGCCTGCTGAAAAAGAAAAAGGACAAGGCGCAGCGGCAGATCATTAGCCAGATGACGGAGAATGCCCGCCTGAAAGATACCCTGAACCGGGAGCTGGAATCGCAGGTAAAGGAGCGCACCCGGGAGCTGTTCGAGAAATCAGAGCTGATCGCACAGCAGAATGAGGAGCTGCAGCAGGCCAACCAGCTGCTGCAGGAGCAGTCCCTGGAAATATCCCGTATGAACGACCTGCTGGAACAGGATAACCGGCAGCTGCAAACCATCGTGGAAAAGGTATCCCGGGCCAGGGTGCTCTCTGCCCCGGTGGACTTTGAAGAGTTCAGCAAGAT
>NZ_DATCRF010000822.1:0-4644 GCF_036569125.1 Chitinophaga sp.
CCTTTATTCAGCTTCCAATCCTGCTTTTGACGCGTTTTATACAAACTGCTACCTGATGATAGACCGGGCAAACAGGGTGATTAAGAATGTACCCGGCATTACCATGGATGCCGCCGCTAAGGCGCAGATCATTGGAGAAGCGAAGTTCCTGCGGGCATTGATCTACTTTGACCTTGTACAGGCTTTCGGGGATGTTCCCCTGGTAACCGCCCCAACTTCCGATGTGGTGAATGTTAGCATAAAACGCACGCCTGTGGATGACGTGTATTCCCAGATCATAGCGGATCTGAAAGATGCAGTAGCCGCAAACCTGCCGGCAAAATACACGACCCCGGGTACGGTTGGGCGGGCAACCATCGGCGCTGCAAAATCGCTTCTGGCAAAGGTTTACCTTACCCGTAAGGATTACACCAATGCGGCGGCTGTTGCCAAGGAAGTGATAGATTCAAAAGTTTACAGCCTTTTCCCTGACTATAAGAACATTTTTCCGCCTGAAAACAGGAATGGCCAGGAACATATTTTCTCCGCGCAGTACAGCTGTATAAAAACATCTTATGGCAGTACCATGGCCGAATCTTTTGCAATTTATTTCTCGTACCCCATTAACCAGGGCGGCGGCGCATACCAGGCAGATTCCAATTATGTGAGATCGTACCTGCCGGGCGACTATCGCAAACAGGTTACGATCATTACACAAAAGGTGAACCCTGCAAATAACGCATTGGTGCTATCGCGTACCGGCCCTGCAGTTGATAAGTACTGGGATCCGGCGCCCTGTGCCGAATTTGCCGCACGCAACAACTTCATGATCATCCGTTATGCAGATGTGCTGCTGATGTATGCCGAAGCAGTTAATGAGCTCAACGGCCCCACTCCTGCTGCTTATGATGCCATAAACCAGGTGCGGGCCCGTGCAAGGAATGGCAATCCATCCGCCAATCCGCAGGATCTGGCAAACTTATCACAGGTCCAGTTCCGGGATGCTGTTTTAGCGGAAAGGGGCTGGGAACTATGCTTTGAAGGGCACCGCCGCTGGGATCTGCTGCGCACCGGCAAATACATCAGCACCCTGCAGGCAGCCGGGATCCCTGTTTCACAGAAAAACCTGCTTTATCCCATTCCGCAGCACCAGATAGATGTTAATGAGGCGCTCACACAAAATCCAGGCTATTAAAATTTAAAAATGAAAAGAATATATATAATCATGGCTATCCTGATGCTTCATGCATTAGGAGGCCATGCTTCCGGTAAACCCATTGTGGTAGTGTATGGAGCTACACCTGGCGGTATAACCGCTGCAGTAGCGGCCGCACGGCAAGGCGCCAATGTTATCCTGATTGAGCAAACCCGTCATGTTGGCGGTATGAACACCAGCGGGATCGGCACCGCCGAAACCGAACATATGATAGAGGAAACCATTTCGGGCATTCCATTGGAGGTGTATACCCGCATGGGTAAATTTTACGGGAGCAATAAACCCGCTTTTTATTTCGAATCGCATGTTGCTGAAAAAATATTCCTGGATATGCTTGGCGAACAGCAGATATCCATCATTTACCAGGCCTATGTGAATAAGGTGAATAAAAAAGAGAATGCTATAAAAAGCATTGTACTATCGAACGGCAAAACGGTCAGTGGCGATGTTTTTATTGATGCAACGTATGAAGGTGATCTGATGGCAAGAGCGGGTGTATCTTATACATATGGGCGCGAAAGCAGATCCCAATACAATGAATCGCTTGCCGGGATCCGGCTTTTAGATAAGCCGATCGATGTTTCGCCGTATGACGACAACGGACATTTACTGCCCGGGTTTGTGGAAGCAAAGAATTTAACCAATGGCGAGGCCAGTAAAAGGATCATCAATTACAATTTCCGGGTAATGATGTCTACCAATGCCGACAGAGTAGCTTTTCCGGCGCCCCTGCATTATGACCCGAACCGCTTTATTACGCTTAAACGTTTGCTGGCCGCTCAGCCCAACATGAAGCTCACGGATATCATTGACAGGTATTCCTGGAATTATCCGCCGGGAAAGTATGAGACCAATAACAAACAAAATGCAGTGATCTCTTTAGGGCTTTTTGGTGGCAATACGGAGTATCCGGATGCGGATTATAAAAAACGGGCGCAGATCTACCAGGACCATAAGGATTGGACATTGGGCCTACTGTACTTTTTGCAGCATGATCCCTCCGTACCCAAACCGTTGCGCGATGAAGCTGATCACTATGGCCTGGCCCCGGATGAATTTAAAGACAACGGCAATTTCCCCTATTATTTATATGTGCGGGAGGCCCGGCGCATGACCGGCAGCTACGTGCAAACCCAGCGGGATATTTTTAATGAGCCCAAGAAGCCGGACGCTATTGCGTTGGGATCGCATTTTGTGGATTGCCATCATGTGCAGAAGGTTGCTATATCCAAAACACAATACATTAATGAAGGCCGCATCTGGATGAAGGTTGAGCAGCCGTATGAACTCTCCTACCGTATTATCACGCCGAAGCAAAATGAATGTACAAATTTACTGGTACCTGTTTGCGCTTCCGCTTCCCATGTTGGCTTTTGCTCTATCAGGGTGGAGGTTACCTGGATGCAGCTTGGCCAGGCCGCCGGTGTTGCCGCAACGATGGCAGCTAAAAATAAAAAGCCCGTACAGGAAATAGACGTAAAGCAGCTGCAGGAAGTTTTAAAAACAGGTGGTGTATTACTTAACCGCAATGCGCAGCATTGGATCAATAACGACAAATCCTGATGTTTGGTAGTTTTTAAGCTATTACGGCGCAGGGCATATGAAAATTTCGGCTGAGTATTGGGGGTATGTCTTATTTTTGAAAGAATAATTACTCAATACCCAATACAGCCAACATGCTTTACAAAAATTGTTTGTGGATCTCCTTATTCCTGCTTCAGGCTTCCGCGGTTTTGGCTCAATCCCAAAACACGTGGAAAACTTCATCCCCTGAAGAGCAGGGAATGAGCTCGTTAGTGCTTGCAAATGGTATAAAGCAGATTAAACAAGCTGGCACTAATGTACATAGTCTCTTAGTGATCAGGAACAACCACCTTGTGCTTGACGCTTCTTTTTACCCATTTAAAAGCGCCTACGAACATGACCTGGCCTCGGTTACCAAAAGTATTACTTCCCTGTTGATCGGTATTGCAATAGATCATAAATTCATCAGCAGTGAAAATGAGCCCATTGTAAAGTTTTTCCCTGAATACAAGACCAGCAACGACACGCTGAAAACGGTGAGAATAAAGGATCTGCTGAATATGTCGTCCGGTTTTCAATGCAGCTGGGATGACGGGGAAAAGGAACTGGGTGCAATGAGAAAAACGAAGGACTGGGTTCAATATATGCTGACCCTGCGGTTTGCGGACAATCCTGATGCCCGGTTTTCTTATTGCAGCGGTAATTTTTACCTGCTTGCCGAAATTCTGCAGCGGGCTACCAAAATGAGCTGTCATGAATTTGCCAAAAAGTATCTCTTTAAACCACTGGGTTTTGGCGCATCGTACTGGCTTACAAATTATAAAGGCGTTAATCATGGCTGGGGCGATCTGCACATTTCAATTTACGACTTTGCAAAAATTGGCTGTCTTATTTTGAATGATGGGAAGTGGAACGGCAAACAGGTTATTTCAAAACAATGGCTGGATAAGATACAGCCCCTGCATAAGATCCAAAAGACAGAGTTTTACGGGTATGGCTGGTGGATGGATTCTGAAAGCCCCGACCTGGTGCAGGCAATAGGCAGAGGCGGGCAACGGTTATTCGTTTATAAATCCAGGAACCTGGTGATAGCTACAGACGGCGGCGGCGGATACGACAGCGGCAAGCTTGACGACATTGCTTTGGAGGCGATTGAGAAATATAATAAAAACGAAAACAACTATGCATTGCTGCAAAATGCCGTTAAAAATGCATCCTTACCTGATACCTCCACCGCAACAGCAGCCGCTTTCCCGGAAAGTGAATTGAACCAGCTCTTTTTGCTTGACAACAATGAGATGGGATTACGGAGCATGCGCTTTGAAAAGAGAAAAACCGGCTATTATATTATCGTACGCTTTACTGACAATTCCACAGAGGAGCATCCGATCGGTATGAATGATCAATATAAGATCTCTAAGGAACCTGCTTTCGGATTGCCGATGGCCTTTAAAGGGAAATGGGCAAAGGATACCCTCTTTATTGATTACAACCGGTTATGCAGGATTGAGGACTATAAATTCTCCATCGTTTTTAAAGAACACGGCGCGATGGAAATTAAGCTAACGGAGGCTTCGAAGGGGATTAATCAAATGATACGTGCAAAGAAAATGTAGTTAAACGATGAGGTGACTAAAAAGAATGTAAAATCATAAATGTAAAATTTAAAATGTAAAAGTGGAATGCCACGATTCCAAGTAC
The DNA here is from genome assembly GCF_036569125.1 of Chitinophaga sp. Taxonomy (GTDB): domain Bacteria; phylum Bacteroidota; class Bacteroidia; order Chitinophagales; family Chitinophagaceae; genus Chitinophaga. Next base: position 4,421 of record NZ_DATCRF010000822.1, read on the forward strand.
AGGCTTATATTCCCGGCATTCCACTTTTACATTTATGATTTGAAATTTTACATTTTACATTCTCTTAAGTCAGCCCTTCATTACTTTGCTTTCCCGGGATCATCTGCAGGGTTTACATACGTTACACCTGAAGGGCCGTATCCTGTTATCTGAACTATAACAGCTTCACCCTTGGTCATTGCAAAATGGTTCTGATCCGGAATTTCGGAGTAAATGCTTCCAAC
>NZ_DATCRF010000823.1:0-7962 GCF_036569125.1 Chitinophaga sp.
CTGATACGGTAGCCTTCGCCTTCCCGTATAAAAAATTTACGCAGGCGTTCCGGCGACACATCTGCAGCATCATTCAGGGTATAAACGCCTTCCCGCGCATGAGCGATCGCCGCTTCATCAATGTCGGTAGCAAAGATCTGAACTTTAGGTGCGTCAATAACTCCCAGGGTTCTTTCTGCACACAACATGGCCAGCGAATAGGCTTCCTCTCCGGTTGCACAACCGGCTACCCATATACGCAGCTGTTCTTCGGCATGCTTATTCTCTATAAGCCGGGGCAAAATATCGTTCTCTATCATTTCAAAAGCCTTACGGTCCCTGAAAAAATTGGTTACCGAGATAAGCAGGTCCTTTAGCAGCGCAGTGGTTTCTTCGGGATTTTTCTGGAGATAGGTAACATAGGTGGAAAGATCCGGCATGTTGCGGATATTCACACGCCTTTCTATCCGGCGCAGCAGCGTAGGCCGTTTGTAATTGGAAAAGTCCTGCCCGGTACGCATCCGCAGCTGGGAAAAGATCTCTCTTAAGGCTTGTTGCTGTGCTTCAGGACGTTTATCGGCCTCCACTGTTATTTGTACGGTATCCAGGCTTGCCTTGTATGCAATGATCTTGTTGGGTATAGCTGCTACCGGCAGCACATCATCTACCAGCTCTGTTGCAATTGCATTGCGGGGCATTTCATTAAACTCTGCCTCGCGGGGCACCTGCACAAAGGTGGCGCCGCCGTTTTCTTTTACACGTTTAAGCCCCATAGAGCCATTGGCGCCGGTGCCGGATAACACTACGCATACTGCCCGTGGGCCATGTGATTCGGCCAGTGTGCGGAAGAAGATATCCACCGGTGCACGCCGGTCGCTTTCCCCGGTATTATCAGAAACCAGGATATGCCCGTCCAGCATGGTCAGGTGCCGGTTAGGCGGCACTACATAAATATGATCCGGCTCCACGGCTACTTTTTCAGTTACTTTAGTTACAGGTATATGAGCTATTGCCCTTAACACTTCCGCTAATTTGCTGTCGTAGTCAGGCGATAAATGCAAAATAACAACGTATGCCATGCCGGTGTCCGCAGGCACATGCTCAAAAAATTCCTTGAGGGCCTGTACTCCGCCTGCGGAGGCTCCTAACCCGACTATCAAAAAATCATTGCGGTCAGGCCGCCCTGCAAGCGCATTATTTAAATTTGAATTTGACGGGTTCATTAAATGCCCAACGTTTTAATTATGTAGCTGACTGCAATATATTAATTATCGGCATTATCACCACCTGTTTGCAGCGCTTCTTCACGGATCGTGTCGGTACTGATGTACTCATGTGTGTGCACTGTTTGTAAAAGCACCTGAGCGCGGAGCTCTGCTTCGTTTGCCTTTTTGAAATAAACAGCGGCCAGCTTGGGTTGGTTCGCATCTGCAAAATGATCTCCCATATGATTTAGGAACAGTACGCTTTCCCGGATATTGCGGATGGCATTCCATAATGCATGTTCAATATTCTCTGAAATGGAGGCCAGAAGGGTATCGGCAGAAAAAGCATGGCCGGTATGGCAGCGGAAGCGTATACGATCCCCTTCCTTTAATGCAGATAATACTCCATGACATTCCGGGCAGGTGTAAGGAGTAAGATCGCTGGTGTCACTGAAGAAAGTTTGCTTTTGCATAGCTATGTTAATTTCGGATACAGCAGCTTTATTATGATCCTGTGTTTGAGACGGCACTACTTCTTTAACCAGCTGGCCTAATAACCTGCCCATCTGGCTTGCAGGTATTATATGGTCCGCTTTTATTGCTTCTGCGGCCTTCTGGGGCATGGAGGGCACCTGCGCATCCTGCGGATCCTGGATCACGGCCAGCCCGCCGCACTGTTTAATGGTCCATGACCCTGCTGCGCCATCATCCAGCGCACCGGATAATATAACGCCGATCACACTGGCGCCATATGCAAAAGCTGCGGAACGGAATAAAGGATCCACCGCAGGCCGGAAGCGGTTTTCCCTTGGCCCGCGTGAAATACGCACTACATCTTTTTCAAGCATCAGATGGTGGTCAGGCGGGGCTACGTATATACGTCCCGGTATGACCGGTTCCCCGTCAATGGCATTCGCCGCGGGAAGCACCTGCAATGTATTCAGCACATCCGGTAAAATACCCCTTACATCCGGCGCCATGTGCCATACAATAAAGATAGATGCCTCGAGGTCCCTGGGCAGGCCTTCAACTACTTGCTTAATAGCCTCAATGCCACCGGCCGAAGCGCCCATAACAATAATATGTCTGTGATCCATAAAGAGCAAAACACAATTATTGTTCCGGAAGGCCGCGGGTAGTTTATTAGTCGATCCTGATCCTGTATACGGTATACGGTGAAGTTCGCTTGTCAATACCGTTATTGTACTCAGGCTGCTTCTGGATCTGCGAGCAGCTCACATAAAGATATCCCCCGGCTATGGAATAGCTGTCGGGCCAGATCAGCCGCGGATCCTGCACAATAGTATGCATGGTAAGGTTGGGTGTGATCTTTAAAAGGCGGTAATGCTGCAGATCACCCATATACAGGTTGCCACTGCGGTCAAAGATCATCCCGTCTGTAGTTGAAAAATGTCCCAGGTCCTGAACATGGTTTTCAAGCGCTTTGCCGGAAAGGTTCCAGTCCCGTAAATACTGCGTTTCTATACGATACAGCTTATCATCGCTCAGGGGTTTATAATACAGCCATTTACCATCGGGTGTAAGCGCAATCCCATCTGAATTGAATTTAGCAGGCTTGCCGTCCTTCATCAGCTCACGGCCGTCGATGATGAACTTAAATGCCGGATCAGAGATCACAGAGTAGTGGCCGGCCAGCACCCGGCGCATCTGGTGGGTGGCCAGGTCAATAACAATAATGCCACCGCCCTTGGATTCCGTTAAATAAGCAAATTGCCTTCTTACATCAATGCGCACATCATTTGCATAAGCAGTATCCGGCAGCACTGCATTGAGGTCAAAGATCTCCATAGGCATTTTTCCGTTGCCCAGCATCTTAACCAGCTTAGCGCCCTGGCCCTGGATGGTTTTTAAGAAAGGCGCAGCGGGGTCCAGCACCCAGATGGTGTTATCATCATCTACATAAACGGACTGTACACAAACCCATTTATTCCTGCCATCTGTGCCGGGTTGCCAGCTGTTCATAGCTTCATCAGGGTAAGGCGTTGCGCGAGTTGTATCCTGCACACTCACCACTGCATGCTTATACTTTAAAGACCAGCGGGGATAGTTTACCAGCAACAGGCCGCCCTGCTGCTTAGCCACCCCGGTTAACTGATAGGCGGAGTCTTTGAAAACGAGCTCCAGCTTTGAGGGGTGATCCCCACCCGGGAAAGGTTCATGCTTACATGCAATGATGCCTGAGAGCATGATGAAAAGTAAGACTGCGGAGAAATTCCGGTTCATAGTTAAGCATTTTATGTTTGAGAAAATATGGATCTGATACCGCTTACCGGTGCTGGTGTTTACGGTTCACCAATACATAACCAATGATGAGCATTACTGCTGAAACACCTAAAAAAATAAAGTTGCCGGTATTATGATCTGCAGAAAATTCTATGACGTTGTGCAATTTCAGGAGCTGATGGTCAATGAGGCCCTCCACAATATTAAAGAGCCCCCATCCCAGCAACAGGCCGCCGCCAAAGAGTTTCCCGGAACGGTCAATGTCTTTCCTGGAAAGCAGCTTCCACATTAAAATAATGCCTGCCAGCACCACCAGCATACAAAAGAAATGGAAGATGCCATCCCAGAACATGTTAATGCTTTTGCCGGTGTAGTCCGTAGCGGGAATTTTGTTGGACAGCATTTCATGTACCTGGAGCAGCTGGTGCAAAACAATGCCATCCATAAACCCGCCCATACCAATGCCCAGCACCATGGATGCCGTAGTTAAAGGAACCGGGGAAAGTATGGGCGTACCGGGGTTTGCAGCCAGCCTGTACCGGTGCCTTTTTGCAGCCATTGCTACTAAAATAACCACGATCACAGCTAATACAATAAAGGCCGACAGCATGGTGAGCAGGTTGGGGTAGAACTGGCTGTTATAAATGCCTTCCAGGACTTTTTTATTACAGAAAGGACAAGCTGAACCGGTACTGTTTATACCGGTTAAGAGGGTTGTTAACAAGAATGCTTTTTTCATTGATGATGCTTATCAGTGTATTTGTCAGGCGCACAATTATTATGCCCCTGCGTTGACCGGATCCACTGGCACGATTTTACGCACTTTGTTTATGAACAACGGGATGCAGGTAAAGGCAATACTCCCGGTCATCAATTAATAACAGTTAAACCTATTTGTATGTTAGTACCTCTTTTGGCGCTTGTTTTTGTAGTAATAGCAGTAGTGGTTTATTTAGTTATGCAAAGCAGCAGGAAAACGAAAGATACCGGCAACCGGTAATTTGTTACAGGATCAGCTCCACGTAGAAGATCAGCCCTTTTTTGGGTAAGCTGTCTTCACCGCAGTAACATGTTGCAATACATAGCACCATCGTTTCATTGGCCCGTATGTTGTATGACTACTAAAAAATTAAGTATGAAGCTAAGTCCGGCTCTTGTGAAAAAGTTAGGCCAGCCCTATGCGCCCTCAACCATGGTAGATATGGTGTTTAAAGGGAATGATCTCTCATTCAAAACAGATGAAAAGGGAAATGCCATCCTGTTATTTATCGGTAAAAAAATGGAGGATGGTAATATCAGAGGTGAACGTTATGCCCGCACCTTAAAGTATGACCGCAACGGTGGGCTGATCAAGGATCATTGGGAGCTCAAAGGCAAGGCAACATGATGATAATTATTTAATAAAATAAAAGAGTGTATGGCAGAAACTATGAAAGCAGCGCTTAAAACAGCGAACGGAGAATTTGAACTGGCAGAGGTGGAGCGGCCTCAAATAACAGATCCCCACTGGGTATTGGCCAGGGTAAAGGTAGCAGGGATCTGCGGCACAGACCTGCGGCACTGGAAAAAAGATGATCCGCATTTGAAAGGTAAGATCATGGGGCATGAGCTGGGAGCCGAAATTATCGAAGTAGGCAGTGAAGTTACCAATGTGAAGCCAGGCGACCGGGTGGTGGTGGAAACTTTGCTGGGCGATGAAACCTGCGACTGGTGCCGGGTACAGCAATATAACCTATGCCCGAACCTGTACAAGGTACGTATGAGAACAATCTCGCAGGCCTTTGCGGAGTACGTAACAGGACCCTCAGAAAAGTTTTACAAATTACCGGATCATGTGAGCTATGAAGAAGCAACCTTACTGGATACTTTTTCCGTTTGCCTGCATGCTATTAACCTGAGCGGCATAAAATTAAATGATAAGGTGGCCGTTATTGGCGCCGGACCCATTGGCCTGGGGCAGGTACAGCTTGCAAAAGCCTGTGGCGCAGATGTGATAGTAACGGACGTTGTGGATTCATCCCTGAAACTAGCAAAGGAGCTGGGCGCCGATGTGGTAGTGAACACCCGGAACACAGATGGATATAAAGAGGTGATGGAGTTTTCGAAGAACAGGGGAGTGGATATAACCTTTGAATGTGCCGGTGGCCCCTCCATGCCGGTTACCCTGCCGCAGGCAACCACCTTTACCCGGATTGGCGGAAAGGTAGTGATAGTAGGTGGTTTTGAGCCCGGAAAAACCGCTATTGAGCTGGAATGGCAACGGATCCAGAAGGCGGAGATCCAGCTGATACCAAGCGCCAGCTATGCGTTCCGCGACATTTACCCTGAAATGGAAATATGCCTGGACTTGTTAGCCAAAGGAAAGCTGAACGCGAAAAAGCTTATCACACACAGCTTTTCAATAGACGATATTAATAAGGCCTTTGAAACGGCGCAGGATAAAGAACACACCCACGCCGTTTTTGTAGCCCTTACTATCTGAGGACTTAAATGATCTGTAAATGCGGCCGTATTTTTATATCCACTACATCGCAGCGTTTAGGCTGCATAATAGTATATAGCACTGCGGCCGCAATATCTTCCGCCTTCAGCATTTCAAGATCTTCTTCTTTTTGCCGCTGATCCGGTACGCTAACGGGCTGCATATCCGTACCCACTGCGCCTGGTTCTATCAGCGTTACTTTAATGCCCATTTCATTGATCTCTTTACGCACACTTTCAGAAAAGCCCTGAATAGCTGCCTTGGTAGCTACATAAACAGAGCTGTTCTTTTCACGCACATCTGCGCTCATGGAACCAATGTTAATGATATGGCCTTCTTTATTAGGCTGCATACGGTCAATAGCCTGGCGTGTACAGGCCATGTATGAAAGCAAATTGGTGTTAACCACTTTCTGCCAGTCGGCATAGCTGCCGTCTGCAATGCCCTGGTAGGCCAGCGCGGCACAATTTATAAGCACGTCCAGTTTCTTAAAATGGTTATCTGCTTCGTTAAAGAGCTTATTGATCCCCTCTTCAGTGGAAAGATCAGTGGTAATACCGGTAAGGCTTCCCTTCAGCTCTTCCTGCCCGGCACTGTTAAGTGTGTCTGTAAGGTGCTGCGGGTCCTGGCCTGCGATCAGCACATCGGCTCCCTGCAGTGCCAGCAATATTGCCGTTGCACGGCCAATGCCGGTAGTGCCGCCGGTTACAACCACTGTGCGGCCGGTAACAGTACCGGTTAATTGTTCACCGTATGCTGCTGTTTGTAATGATTCCATTTAGCTTAAGTTTTTTTGATGAAGATTTTATTTCCAGTTAATGGTTACTTCCTGGTTTCCAGGTATATTATAAGTGATCTGCCCTTCAGGGGCGCTGGTGCTTTTTACCGGTTCATTGTTTGCCAGTACGCTTAGTTCCGGCGCCGGTGCGCCGTTGGCTGTTATAATACGCATACAGCAGCTAAGCTTTTTACTGCCCAGCACTTTAAAGGTTAGCTGCCTGCCGTTTTGTTGCTGCGCCGTAACCGGGTAATCAATAAATACCATAAATGAAGCGTCCTTAATTTTTATATAATGCCGGGGTACTATCCCAAAGGCCAATCCTGATCCATATACTTCCTGCCCAACACCGCCGGATTTTTCCCAGCCGTCATGCATATCTTCCAGGGCAATCCAGAGCTTGGGATCTACTTCGCCTGTTTTAACTTCATCTGCCAGCATTTCCTTTGGTAACATGGGCGGGTAATAATATGCAGCCCGGCTTAGAGTATAGCGTATAAATTCCGGTATTAATAAAGTAACTGCAGGCAGCAGCTCCAGGCCCTCTGCATGCATCAGGAAATCATGTAAAGCGGAAAAACCTTCCTGCTCTTCATACACAGCCGTGTAGGGTGCATCATTGAGGGGGAATAGTGAAAAGAAGTTAGGAAAGTTTTTGCCATAGCCGTAATTGCATTGCCAAAGGGCTACGTTCTTGAACAGGTTAGCAATACACAGGTAAGCCAGCTTAAGATATATTTCTTCTTTGCACTCTTTGTACAGCCGCAGCATGGCGCCGGCTGAAAAGGCGGTGTTGTTGGCCTGGTAAAATATATCAAAGCCATAGTCCTGCAGTGTAAGCGCAGCCTTCTTTGCTTCATCAAGATACCGCTCTTCACCGGTTAGTTCCCAGGCCTGCAGCATCAGGTGCGCATATGCGCCGGCAACATCCTTTTCGCCGCCTTCACCCGGCTGTGTTTCGGCTTTTACCACTTCCAGGGTTTCCATATTGTAAAATACGGGCCAGCGGTAATTGAAGTGATGGGCTACTTTCATTGCAAATTCAAGTGAATTCAGCAACAGCTCCTTTGCCACATTATCTCCATCCAGCGCTAGTCTTGACAGGTTCAGCAAGGGGTGGTGCAGGTACCAGGCATCCATTACCTTGGGCGATTTTTGTTCTTCCGATCCATCGAGCTCGCTTTCCAGTGCCGGCAGCCAGCGCATAATGGTTTTCAGCTTTTCATTGTAGAAGGTTTTCAGGTTGTTGTAAATATCATCGCCAAAATGTACAT
>NZ_DATCRF010000824.1:0-9183 GCF_036569125.1 Chitinophaga sp.
GCATACTACCCCCCGGGAGTTTATTCACCTGTTTGCCCCTCACGAGGATACCATAGATGATTGTGGCTATAAAGGCAACGCATTCTCCATTCAGCATAAACACTGTGAATTTCTGCAGATAGGCGTAGAGCCTTATGAGCAGATCACTTTCCATTACGAAGCGCCTTCACAGCCCGTAACCTGGGTATATACCTTACCGCATATACCCACCGTGGTACGGCTGCGCTTTGCAGATGCCTCCCTCCGCGCACCCCCGGCAAAAGTTTGCTAATAGTTTCCCTTACTAACAGCAATGGCTAAACGGCTATTGGCTGCTCACATTATCCTTTATCATTTTATTTTATCAGAAGATATTATGCAAACTTTGCGTGTACTTATTGCCGGATTATTATGCTTGGTCATACCAGGATTTTTATTTGCCCATACTGCCACCGACGCCAACGATAATACGCTCAGCGGTAAAGTGGTGGATAAATCCAGCCACACTGCCTTACCCGGCGCCACCATTTATTTCCCGGACCTGCATGTAGGCGCTTCCGCCGATGCACAGGGTAACTACAACATTAAAAACCTTCCCAAAGGAAGGTTCCTGGTAGAAGTGCATTACATAGGTTATGCTGCCTTTACTACCACCGTGATCATTAATGGCGCCACAACACATGATTTTGAGCTGGCTGAAACATTGATAGAAAAGAACGAGGTTGTGATCACAGGTGTTAACATGGCCACTTCTGTAAAGCAGAACCCAACGCCCATCAGCGTGATCCGCAAGGAATATTTAGACCAGCAGATCTCTACCAACATCATTGACGCCATTTCCAAAATACCAGGTGTGAACCAGGTAACTACCGGCCCCGCTATTTCCAAACCTTTTATCCGCGGCCTGGGCTATAACCGGGTAGTGGTGGTGGGAGACGGTATCCGCCAGGAAGGCCAGCAGTGGGGCGATGAGCATGGCATTGAAATAGACGATTACAACGTTAGCAAAATAGAAGTATTAAAAGGCCCTGCCTCTTTAGCATATGGGTCTGATGCGTTAGCCGGTGTGGTGAATATTGTGCCGCCCACATTGTTGCCGGAAGGCCGTATTAAAGGCAATGTAGCAGCCAATTATCTTACCAACAACGGGCAGGTATCTTACCACGCCGACCTGGCAGGCAACCAGAACGGTTTTAACTGGAGCGTATACGGCACCCAGAAATGGGCGCATGACTACAAGAACAAGTATGATGATTACGTATTTAACTCCCGCTTTAATAACACCAACTACGGCGCCAGCATTGGCTTAAACAAACAATGGGGCTACTCCCGCTTAAGCTACACCTCTTTTAATCAGAACTTAGGACTGGTAGAGGGCGACCGTGATGAGCAGGGACGTTTTATTCAGCCCGTGAATGTGAATGGTACGGAAGAGGAAGCGGTGGCCACTAATTTCAAATCTTACAGCATGAACGTGCCCAAACAAAAGATCAACCACCAGAAGCTGGTATGGGATAATAACCTGTACCTGAACAATGGCGGGCGTTTGGGCCTTACCCTGGGATACCAGTATAACCAGCGCCGTGAGTTTGGTAATGTACTGGCGCCTGATGAACCGGAATTACACCTGCAGCTGAAAACATTTAACTACAACCTTAAATACTTTTTCCCGGAAATGGCCGGCTGGCAAACATCCGTGGGCGTAAACGGCATGCAGCAGAATAATCATATTTCCGGTGATGAGTTCCTGATACCGGCATATGACCTGTTCGACTTCGGCGCCTTTGCCATTACCCGCAAAACCTTTAATAAGCTAACCTTAAGCGGAGGCCTGCGTTTTGATACGCGTTCCCTGAACGGAAAACCTTTGTACCTGGATGAGAACGGCGCGCCAACCGGTGCACCCAAAGACGGTGGTTCTACCAAATTCGCTAAGTTCGACCGTAACTTTTCCAACGTATCCGGCAGCGTAGGTATAAGCTATGAAGCTTCTGATAAAGTAACGCTGAAGCTGAATGCAGCCCGTGGTTTCCGTGCACCTAATATCGCAGAGCTGGCGGCAAACGGCGTACATGAAGGCACTATTAAATATGAATACGGCAACGCGGATCTGAAGCCTGAGGTAAGCACCCAGGGCGATGCCGGTGTGGATTTCAACACACAGCACGTGTCCATCGGAGCCAGCGTATTTTACAATCATATCACCAATTTCATTTACTCCCGCAAGCTGCTGAATACAGCAGGGGCAGATTCTATCCCGGCAACGGATAATGACGAAGGTTTCAGCGCCTTTAAGTACCAGCAAAATACAGCTAACCTGTATGGCGGAGAGCTGTCGCTGGACATTCACCCGCATCCCATTGACTGGCTGCATTTTGAGAACACCTTCTCATATGTGCGCGCAGTGGCCAGCAATGGTACCGATTCAACCAAATACCTGCCCAATATACCGGCAGGCCGCTGGTTAAGTGAGCTGCGGGGCAATTTCAAAAAAGTGGGCGGTTGCCTGCGCAATGCCTATGCAGGCGTGCAAATGGATCTGAACCTGGATCAGAATAACGTATTCAGCGCTTATGAAACGGAAACGCCTACTAAGGGGTATACCTTATTGAATGCACATCTGGGTGCAGATATCGTAAATAAGAACAGTAAAACGCTGTTCTCCCTGCACTTTGCAGTGAATAATATTGGCGATGTGGCTTACCAGAGCCATTTGAGCCGCCTTAAATATGCGCCGGAGAATGAAGCTACCGGCCGTATGGGGGTATTTAACATGGGCCGCACCTTTAGCGTAAAAGTAGCGGTGCCCATTGACTTTAAGTAATGATTTCTAATGTGTTCACTCTTTATTACACGGCCCGGGCTTTTGCCCGGGCCGCTTTTTTATACAATATTTATTTGAGGGGTCATATTTGCATATTATATTTGCATGTTGTTATTTTTTAATATATCCCTGTAACTATTTATGAAAACTGTTTTACGTTTAGTTTTGTTAGTCCTGATAGTGTATGCTGTTGGTGCATGTTCCAAGTTGGATGATGTATTGCAGCCACCTCCTGTTAACACAGATACTACAAAAGAAGACACTACGCATGTGGACACGGTAAAATTACATTTGCTCACATCGCAGGTTTGGCGTTACTATGAGTACTTTGATGATTACAGTGAAGCCGGCGCACAGCTCGTGTGGAAGGCAGGAAAATCAAACAGCTCATGGAATTTATCTAAGAACCAGGTTAAATTCAACTCAGACGGATCTTATTGGGAAATAGACGAGAATGGTGTCAAATATAACGGTACCTGGTCATTCCAGAACGATAGCACCCAGGTAAAAGTGGTGAACTCCGTAGGTACTTTTCTTTCTGAGATCAAAGTATTATCCGCCGATAAATACGAATGGCTGGGCCTTGGCGGAGAAACCGGTCATTATGGGATCTTAATGCATGAGTTCCCGGTTATTGATCCGGTGTTGGACACTGCTGCGCTTATACAATACCTGTCGGCCCACACCTGGAAATATGAAGAGTATTTTCTGAAATACAATGCTGCCGCTACCAGCCTGGTATGGAAGATCGGCAAGCCTAATAGCACGCTGCCCTTAGCTAATACCACCGCTAAGTTTAATGCAGACGGCACTACCAAAGAAACCGATGAAAAGGGTACGGTGCTTTATGGCACCTGGCGTATGCAGAACAACAATACGGAGATAGTAGTATCCAACGCTGTTGGTACCTTTACCTCCAAAATAAAAGTGTTAAACAGCAACAGGTTTGAATGGAACAGGAAAGATGATAGCTACTACTATTTTGGTTCGATGGTACCGAAGGAGTAAATGTCTTTTTTGATATGTCATATTTACATATTACCTTTGTATAGGTTTAATTCATAATGCATATATAAACGATATATATTACATCTATTGTTATAGCGGAGGTTCTGTAGTGGGGCCTCCCTTTTTTTTATAAACGGTACGCCCCGGTATTGTATGCTAGCCCCTGCTATCCTATTTTTGTTTGAACACCAAAAGTTATCCAATGCAAAAGCAGCTCATGTTGATCTGTACCTTCCTGGTACAGTTGTTTTCGTTTTCCTATGCCGCAGATAAAGGACGGATCCACATTATTCCCGAACCGGTGGATGTAAAAGAACTGCCCGGGGAATTTGTGCTGGATAATACCACTACGCTGGTTGTAAGCGGCGCTGATAAACAATTGCCCGGCACTGCACAATGGTTTGCAGACCAGGTAGCTGCGGCTACCGGTTTTCGCCTGCAGCAGCAAAAAACAGCCGGGCAGGGTAAAAGCATTCGCCTGGAGCTGAATGCCAAAGCCAACACCACCACGGGCCAGGAAGGCTACACCCTGTCTGTAAATAATAACCAGGTAACATTACGCGCCAATACAGCCGCCGGTATCTTTTATGGCCTGCAAACCTTATTGCAGCTGTTGCCGCCTGATATAGCAGGTGATAAAGTAGTGAACCGCAGCTGGACCATTCCCAATACAGAGATCACAGATTACCCGCGCTTTGGCTGGCGTGGCCTGATGCTGGATGTAAGCCGCCACTTCTTCACCAAAGAGGAAGTAAAACGTTATATAGATGAAATGGTGAAATACAAATACAACGTTTTTCACTGGCACCTGAGCGATGATAATGGCTGGCGCATTGAAATAAAAAGCCTGCCGCAGCTTACACAAAAAGGCGCCTGGCGTGTGGAGCGCGTAGGCCGCTGGGGACAGTTTGCCCCCGCCCAGCCGGGAGAAGCCACCCCCTATGGTGGTTTTTATACGCAGGATGATATTAAGGAAGTGATCAAATATGCACAGGACCGCTATGTAACCATACTGCCGGAAATAGATGTGCCGGCACATAGCCTGTCCATGATCACGGCCATGCCCAACCTTTCCTGCACCCAGCTGCAATACAGTGTAGGCCCCGGCGACAGCCTGCGTAAAAGGAACGATAATGTGCTGTGTATTGGCAACGATTCCGTTTACCAGGTGCTGGATAAAGTATTTACAGAGATCGCAGCCCTGTTCCCCGGCAAATACATTCATGTGGGTGGAGATGAGGCCTTTAAAGGTTTCTGGGACAAATGCCCCAAATGCCACCAGCGCATGGAAAAAGAGCACCTGAAAGATGTGAATGAGCTGCAAAGCTATTTTGTAAAACGCATGGAAAAAATGTTGCTGAGCAAAGGTAAAAAGCTGATAGGCTGGGATGAGATCCTGGAAGGCGGCCTGGCTCCGGAAGCTACAGTAATGAGCTGGCGCGGTATGAAAGGAGGGATAGAGGCCGCCCGCATGAACCATCACGTGGTAATGACGCCCTGGGATTTCTGCTACCTGGACCTGTACCAGGGAGAGCAGGCCGCAGAACCGCCAACCTACGGTATTTGCCGCCTTACTGATTCTTATAATTACGATCCTGTTCCGGACAGTGTAGATGAAAAATTCATCCTGGGCGGACAAGGCAACCTATGGACGGAATCTGTTGCCAACCTGCGCCATGCTGAATATATGACCTGGCCCCGTTCCCTGGCTTTGTCAGAAGTATACTGGAGCCCGAAATCCAAACGTAACTGGGATAGTTTTGTAGAGCGGCTGGAAGCGCAGTACCCGCGCCTGGATGCCGCGCATATCAAGTATGCACGCAGCGCCTACAATACCATTGCTATTCCTGCGCGCGATGGCAACGGTGAGCTTACCGTACGCCTGACCACTGAAGTAAAAGGATTGGATATTTATTACACTTTTGATAATTCAGACCCGGATACTTTTTACCCGCATTATAAAGAGGGTGAATCCCTGAAGTTCCCCAAAGGGGCCGCACAAATAACGGTGATCACCTACCGGGATGGAAAGCCCATTGGCGACCAGTTTGCCATTAAAAAGGAAGATCTTGAAAAACGTCTGCTGGAAGGCCACCACGTGTATTAAGTAAAAAATAAAAAGCAAAAATTAAAAGGGTGCTATGTAAGTAAAAAAGTAAAAAGCAAAAATTAAAAAAGTATCATATGCTCTGAATGCTTGTGCATGTGTAGTACCCTTTTAAATTTTTGCTTTTTACTTTTTTATTTTCTCCGCGTCTTCGTCATAATATACAAAGAAGTAAAGGTATATGACCCGGCTGATGCGCATGAGCCAGGGTTGAAAGATCAGCAGAATGAACCCGTTCAGCCCCAGCCATATAAATACACTATTATCCTTCCAGGATATACCGAAGAACACCCAGTACCATATCAGGTTAAATACAGAGAAAGCCACTGCCAGCGCATAGCTCACATAACCGGTACCAAACCAGAAACCGGTTTCCAGCTCAAACTTCTGGTTGCATACCGGACAATGATCGTACATGTTAAAGATCCTGGAAAAGCGCCAGTGAAAAGGATTCCGGTCCCTGTACATAGGGCCTTTCCGGCAGTGCGGGCACTTCATAGATAACAGGCTCAGGAAATAATTAGGGCGCTTTTTCTTCATCCTGCAAAGGTAAGAATTTAATGTGCAGATGTGCAGATATGCAAATGTGCAGATGAGGACGCAATTACAAGCCTGTCAGCATATCTATTCTATGTTACATGCACATGAATTAAAACAGCACTCACCAGCACATTAGCATATCAGCACATTAACACATTCCAATCCATCTGCACATCTGCATATTTGCACATCCGCACATCTACACCGTTTCCAGCGTTTTCCTTTCCCCGATCTGCTGCCGCCACATGGCGTAATACAAGCCTTTCTCAGACAGCAGGCTGGCATGCGTGCCGGTTTCAATGATATGCCCTTTTTCCAGCACATAGATACGGTCTGCATGCATAATGGTGGAAAGCCGGTGTGCGATCATCACCGTAATATGTTCCCGGCTGGCGGTTACCTGCCGTACGGTTTGGCTGATCTCTTCTTCTGTAAGCGAATCCAGGGCAGAGGTAGCCTCGTCAAACACCAGCAGGCGCGGGTGGCGCAACAGGGCGCGTGCTATGGATAAACGTTGTTTTTCACCGCCGGATATTTTAATACCACCTTCACCGATCACCGTATCAATCCCGTTATCTGCACGGGCCAGCAGGGTTTGGCAGGATGCCTTCTGCAGCACTTCCATGATCTGCTCGTCTGTAGCACGCGGGTTCACAAACAGCAGGTTCTCTTTAATACTGCCGGAAAACAGCTGCGTATCCTGGGTTACAAAACCTATCTGGTGGCGCAATGCTTCTATGTCTATTTTCGTACTATCTACACCGTTATACAGTATCTTCCCTTCCATGGGTTTATATAACCCTACCAGCAGCTTTACCAGCGTGGTTTTGCCGGAGCCGGAAGGGCCTACAAAAGCAATGGTCTCGCCCACATTCACCCGGAAGTTAATATCGTCCAGCGCTTTGTTGGCAGCCGTTAAGTGTTTAAAACCAACACGGTCAAACACCAGCTCATCTACCTTGGTCATGGGAACAGGTTGTGCCGGCATAACCTCTACCGGTGTTTCCAGTATGCTCTGGAAGTTCAGCAGCGATACCTGTGCTTCACGGTAGGCCAGTATAATATTGCCCAGCTCCTGCAAAGGACCAAAAATGAAGAAAGAATATAATTGCAATGTAAACAGCTGGCCTACTGTTACAGTACCGGGGTACAGCAGGTACAACAGCAGGAACAGGATGCTTTGCCGCAGCAGGTTTACAAAGGTGCCCTGCACAAAGCTGATGCTGCGGATGGTGCGTACTTTCTTCAGCTCCAGCATTAATATTTTAATGGTGGTGGAGTTTAGCCGCCGTATTTCCTGCTGCGTAAGCCCCAGGCTTTTTACCAGCTCAATGTTACGCAGTGATTCTGTGGTAGAACCGGCCAGCATGGTGGTTTCCTTCACAATGGTTTTCTGAACGATCTTTATTTTCCGGCTCAGTACATTCATCAGGGTACCTAATAAGATACAGCCGCCAAAATATACAAACACCAGCGACCAGTGCACCGTAAAAGCATATACCATTACAAACACAACACCTACCAGTGAGGTGAACAGTACGTTGATGAAAGAGGTAATGAACTTCTCAGAATCTGTACGCACTTTTTGCAGTACGGCTAATGTTTCACCACTGCGCTGATCTTCAAACTGTTGATAGGGCAGGCGCAGGGAATGCCGTAACCCGTCCGTATACACAGAGGCGCCGAACTTCTGAATGATCACATTCACAAAATAATCCTGGAATGCTTTGGCAATGCGCGATACCATGGCTACGCCGATACCTGCCAGCAACAGCCACAATACGCCGTTCAGGTAAGCCGGCATGCCGCGGGGTACACTTGCCCCGTCAATCTTTTCACTTTGTGGGTGAGAGGCAAAACGGTCAATGATCTTCCCAAAAATATATGGGTCCAGTAATGAGAACAGCTGGTTGATGGTGGCCAATAGCAATGCCAGCATAATCAGCCATTTATAGCTTTTTAAATAATGCAGAAATAGCTTCATGTAGTTTTAATATTGAGTTTTAGAAGGCGCAAAGCGGATATTGGTAATATAGTTTTATGGTCGTACAGCGTGCAAAGATACGATAAAACGGCGTTATTACATGTTGCAACATCTTTTTGAGAGGTGTCAATTTTACGTAAAAAATGGTAACTTAATAGTAACATTCCACTTATGAAACCGTGAGGTTCCATCTGCCCCCTGCCATCTTACTACAGATGCAACCACAAGGTTCCGCCCGACCTTAACCTTTAAATCTTAACGGATGAAAACGTATGATGAGAAACACATTAAGAACATCGTACTGTTAGGCGCCGCCAAAAGCGGAAAAACGACCCTCAGCGAGACCATGTTATATGAAGCCGGCATTATCCACAAACGCGGAACAGTAGAAGAAGCCAATACAGTATCCGATTACCACGAAATAGAATATGAAAGGGGCAGCTCCGTATACGCCACCTGCCTGCACACCGAATGGCGTGATTATAAGATCAATATTATAGACACACCCGGGCTGGAAGACTTCATAGGTGAGGTAATTGCCTCCATCCGCGTATGTGATACCGCGCTGTTGCTGCTGCATGCGCAATATGGTGTGGAAGTAGGTACAGAGCTTATCTGGGATTATGTAGATAAATACCGTAAACCTACTATACTGGCCGTAAACCACCTGGACAACGAAGAAGCCAATTTCAACAAAGTGGTAGACGATGCCCGCCGTACCCTGGGCCCGGCTGTAACTAT
>NZ_DATCRF010000825.1:0-4475 GCF_036569125.1 Chitinophaga sp.
ATAAAATTCCGTGGCAGTGGTTTCAAAGCTTTCACTTTCCCGTATAATGCCTTCTTTAGGCAGTACCTCGTGCAGCAGCTCCCGTCTACGGATTAAGGGCAGTTCCATAAGATTGTGGCCATTAAGCCAAAGCAGATCGAATACATAGTACACCAGCTCTCCATCCGCTTCACTTCTCCAATTCTGCAGGTCCCCAAAACTGGTAATACCTGTGTCTCTTAGCACAGCAATTTCGCCGTCCAGCACAGCCTTTAATCCAAGCTGCTGCAGGGCCTCATGCACCGGGTAAAATTTTTCATTAAAGGGTTTATTGTTACGGGAGATGATCTCAACGTTGGAGCCGTTGCAAAGCGCTACAGCCCGGTAACCGTCCCATTTAATTTCATATAGCCAGCCTTCCTGATCAACTGGTTTATCCACCAATGTTGCCAGCATCGGGCGTATTGTTTTAGGGAATGAGGATCTCGGAGCGTCGCTTAGATCAACCTTCGACACTGCCGGCTTTTTCGCCGTTTTTTTAACGGCAGTGACAGATGTAACTTTATTTATTTTTTCTACAGCTTTCTTTCTGTTAGCTGACGGCCGGTCTTTTTCAGTTGTACCAGGTGGAATAGTTTTGCGGCCATAGATCTTATCAGGAGCTTTTTCCATTTTTGCCAGGGTTTTACCGGAGATCACCGATTTGTCTTTTAACGTAACGTCCTGGTCTGATGAATATTTATCCCGGTGTTTGATCAAAAGCCATGAATTTTCCCCCCTGCCATGCGTATGCACCAGCGCAAATTCACCATTAAGTTTTTGCCCATGCAGGTTAACTTTCAACGAGCCGGCCTTAAGCTGTTTCAAAAGCTGTTTTTCAGCTTCAACCCGCGACTTAACCGGAACAATCGGTTCATAAGTGCCATGATCCCATACAATGACAGTTCCGGCGCCATAGTTCCCTTTCGGAATAACTCCTTCAAAATCCTTATAGTCAAAGGGATGGTCTTCCACCATCATCGCCAGCCTTTTATCTGCAGGATTAAGTGAAGGGCCTTTGGGCACTGCCCAGCTCTTCAATACGCCGCCCATTTCCAGGCGGAAATCATAGTGTAGATGGGAGGCGTCGTGTTTTTGTACAACAAATATGAGTTTCCCTCCCCTGCTTTTTCCTCCAGTGGGTTCAGGCGTTTGGTTAAAACTGCGTTTCTGCTTGTATTTCTCTAAAGCCATAATTAAATCGCCTAAAAACCATGCCGGTGAACAAATAAGTATTTACTATTGAATAGCGTCACATGCCAAAGCTGAATTATTAAAATTACCGGTGAATAATAATAATGACAGTTAAAGGTTGTACACGGCGATGGGGCAATCGTAAGCAGTCCCATGCCAGTAATACAGCAGTGGGAATAAATGCGGAGCATATAGGTTATGTTAATGAAGGCGGATCAGCATTCCTTCGTCGCCATCTATACTGATAACATTGCTTACTGCAGTGCCTTCCAGCTCCGGGGCTACTGCAATTTCCACTGTGCCGCTAAACGTAAAATTATCCGGCCGGAAATAACCCGGGCGGTGCGTAAGGTTAAGCACTATCAGAAAGCTTGCGCTTCCTTCGTGATGGCGGGTGAATGCCATTATCTGGCTATCTGCATAAACAGAAACGTAAGTGCCCGCGTGCAATGCGGGCTCTTTCTGCCGTAAACGGATCAGGCGGCGGTAAAGGCTAAGCATAGAATGTGCGTCTTCCTGCTGCCTGCGAACGTTTATCCGGGCATACGCTTTATCCAGCCGGAGCCAAGGCGTGCCTGCTGTGAAGCCGGCATTTTTGTTATCATCCCATTGCATTGGAGTACGGGCCGGGTCCCTGCTAAGATTCTTATCTGGCATATTAAGGCCCTGGGGATCTTTTATTTCATCGAAGGGAATGGCTACATCGCGCATGCCTATCTCATCACCATAGTAAATAGTAGGCGTGCCCCGCAGTGTAAGCAGCAGCATGGCGGCTACCCGGGCCTGCTGATCACCAATTCGGCTGACAATACGTGGCCGGTCGTGATTACTGAGCACCCAGTTGGGCCAGCTCTGGGCGGGCAAAGCGCCTTCATAGTGACTAATGGCAACGGATATTTGCATAGCATCCCAGGGTAAGGACAGCAGCAGGAAATTAAAAGGAAGATGAGCGCCATTATTGTCCACACCATAATACATCATCAGCTCTTTGATGGGCAGATAAACTTCAGCGATCAAAACCCTTGAACCTTCGTACTCTTCCAATATGCTGCGCATTTTGCGCGTCACCTCATGTACTTCTGGCTGATCGGTAGAATAGACCGGCAACAGCTGATCAAAAGTAGGCATATGTGACGCGTAATCATCATTGGGCGGGTTATTGCGGAATTGTTCATCTTTAAAAATGAACCACAACACATCCACCCTAAACCCGTCCACTCCCCTGTTCAGCCAGAAACGCATGACGTTGAATATGGCTTCCTGCACGTCCGGGTTGCGCCAGTTGAGATCCGGCTGTTCTTTAAGGAATGAGTGGTAATAATACTGTTTTGTTTGCTCATCCCATTCCCACGCAGTGCCACCGAATACGCTCAGCCAGTTATTGGGAACTGTATCCTGCCAGATGTACCAGTCGCGTTTGGGATTATCCCGTGAGGAGCGTGATTCCAGAAACCAGGGATGCTTGCTGGAAGTATGATTGGGCACAAGGTCGAGCAGCAGTTTCATGCCACGTGCATGTACAGCTTCCTGCAGCACTTCAAAATCTGCGAGATTGCCGAACATTGGGTGTATATCCGTATAGTCACTGACATCATATCCAAAATCAGCCATGGGAGAAGGATAAATGGGGGACAACCAGATGGCATCCACACCCAGCCACCGCAGGTAATCCAGCCGTTGTAAAATGCCCTGCAGATCGCCAACACCATCCCCATTGCTGTCCTGGAATGAACGGGGGTATATCTGGTAAATGATACCTGTTTGCCACCATGCTGTAGACGCATTTGCCATTGTGTTACTATTTGTGTATACAACACAACATTTCTGCCAGAACTATTGTAGTCTGTTGGCACAAGAGGAAACGTTTTTATAGACATTGCCGTTGTAGGTTAATAGAGCAGACCTGAAAAACCTTAAAAGGCTGAGGTTCAAATGTTAACGAAAAATAACTTTGACAGAAAAAATACCAAAATTAGGAAAATGTGGGGGCCCGGCTGGTTGAAAACATCAATCTGGCAAACGAAGTACGTTAAGGTATGGGTTACATCGGACAGGGAAAACCAAGAAGTGCATTTGCACGTATATCACCTAATAAAGTGACATCATTTTATTCCCAAAACATCCTGAAGGAATATGCACAATAATTGCACCACCTCGATTGAAGGGTACAAGAGTTCCCGAAGCGCCAGGTTATGTCAGCTCGCTACGTTGATGATTCTATGTCTTCATTAAGGCCCCCTCAAATATCAATTCATTTTTCACCCTCAAACCATTTTCTATGGAATCCCAAATCAAATCTTTATCAATTTCCCTGTCAGAGGCCGTTCAGTACGCCCAATTAGTTAATCTGGCAGACATTATTTACAAACAGGCAGTAAAGGAGAACGATACGTCTGCCCAACTTAACCCTTCACTACAGGCGTATCAGAATGTCTGTAACAATCAGGACTACCATGCGCTGGTAGACAAAGACTTCATGACAGACTATAATGTATTGTACAATGTTCAGATGAATGACATTATTATCCCCGGAAAGTTTGACCTTGTCTATTACGGATTTATAGCGCAGCATAAAAGCACTCAGGACTACGTAATCGCTATCCGTGGTACAGAAAATGTGCTTGAAGCCATCGCAGACGCCTTTTTTGTCCCTACTGCTTTTAAGGAGTTTAACAACAACGGTTTGGTTCCATCCGGCTTTTACGATCTTTATGAATCAGGCCTGATCGTATCACCGCCCGATGCCACTACGCAGATTGTGCCCCTCCTGTTAAAGATTGTTGCAGCCGACCCGGTACTTATGATGCCGGATGCCAGAAATGTGCGGACAGTGGTTGCAGGTCATAGCCTGGGAGCCACGCTGGCAACCTATTACGCCGCCGCTGCCTCCGCCGGCCTGGGCAAAGGTCTGAATCTTAGTGTATATACTTACGCATCTCCGATGACCGGCGATGCCACCTTTGCCGGTATCTATAACAACAATGTAGCTGACAATTGCCGGATATATAATGTGCCGGATGTTGTTCCAAAAGTTCCGGAGTATTTCGAGAACGGGGTTAACATCTACACCCCTCTGGCCGGAGGCTATAAGATCGATTCAACCCAATACCCGCTGGTAAACCCCGGTGCTCCATGCGCACATCAGCTGCCGGTTTACCAATATGCACTTGAAAGACTTAATGGAACCGATAACCCTGACATCCTGAACTTTGGAGATGGGGGCTGTAGAGCGAGTAGCTAAAAAAAGGGGACCGTTGAAGGAA
>NZ_DATCRF010000826.1:0-10377 GCF_036569125.1 Chitinophaga sp.
GTAACACACATAACGCGAGCGAGAATGTCCAATTCGTCTGGCTATTCGGGACCATCGGCTTTTTTGTCCTGCTGCTGGCCTGTATCAATTTCATGAACCTGAGCACTGCCCGCAGCGAAAAGCGTGCAAAGGAGGTAGGCATCCGTAAAGCAGTGGGCTCCCGGCGTACGCAGCTGGTAAGCCAGTTCTTCCTGGAATCTTTACTGGCAGCCTTTCTCTCATTTGCCTGCTCCTTACTGCTGATATTATTGTTGCTGCCGCTCTTTAACCAGGTGGCCGGTAAGGAAATATCTGTTTCCTGGGGAAATCCCTGGTTCTGGAGCGCCTGTATCGGCTTTGTTATGATCACCGGTATAGTGGCCGGCAGCTATCCTGCGTTTTACTTATCTGCTTTTAAACCGGTAAAAGTATTGAAAGGCACCTTCAGGGCCGGCCCTTTTGCAGCAGTGCCCCGCAAAGCATTGGTGGTGCTGCAGTTCACCGTTTCTGTTATTTTAATGATTGCCACCATTGTAGTGTTCCGGCAGGTACAGTTCACACAGAACCGCCCTGTCGGTTACGACCGGGAAGGATTGATCACCATCATTATGCGCACCGCCAATTATCACAACAGCTTTGCCGCTATGCGCAATGAGCTGCTGTCAGCCGGTGTTATCACGGAAATGGCTGAATCCAATACGCCGATCACGGAAAATGATCATTATGATGATTCCTTTAGCTGGGAATGGGAGGGAAAAGACGCCGATAAGAAAGCAACTTTTAACACCATAGGCGTAACTGCTGAATACGGTAAAACCGTAGGCTGGCAGCTAAAGGCGGGGCGCGACTTTTCAGCCAGCTTTCCTGCAGACACCTTTGGATTGATCTTAAATGAAACTGCGGTCAGATACATGGGGCTTAAAAATCCCGTCGGTGAAGTTATAAAATGGGGCAATAAGTCTTTCACGGTATTGGGTGTTGTAAATGATGTGCTGATGGAAAGCCCTTATGAACCTGTAAAACAAAGTGTTTTTCATATCAAGGCAAATGATGACGGTGGCATTCTGAATATCCGGCTTAATCCAAAATTAAGTCTTACCACTGCGTTGGCCAGGCTGCAGGCCGTGTGCGCAAAGTATTCCCCGGCAGAGCCGTTCAGCTACCAGTTTGTAGATGATGATTATGCTTCCAAATTTGAGTATGAAAAACGTATCGGCAAGCTGTCTGTGTTCTTTACGGTATTGGCGCTTTTCATATCTGCCCTGGGATTGTTTGGCATGGCCTCTTTTATGGCGGAGCAGCGTGTAAAGGAAATAGGTATCCGCAAGCTGTTGGGCGCTACGGTATTTAATTTATGGAGCCTGCTGTCAAAAGATTTTGTGATCCTGGTGATCATTGCGCTGTGCATTGCCACACCTGTTGCTTATTATTTTATGCATAACTGGCTGCAGCATTACACCTACCGCACTAATATATCCTGGTGGATCTTTGCCCTAACCGGCGGCGGCGCTATCATCCTTACATTATTAACCGTAAGCTATCAAAGTATTAAAGCCGCATTGTCTAATCCCATAAAAAGTTTAAAGACCGAATAGCTGTAGCATCAAATACCATCAAATACCAAAGGCCCCGGCGGAATGTTTTAATCCGCCGGGGCCTTTGATGTCCTCTATTCGTAACGTGTTAAATGTCACCAGGGCTGGATAACCCCGGTATAGCATTATTCATTATTTAAACTAAAACCTAGTGCACTAGCCTCTTTAATATTTAAATCCTTTGCGTTTGAACATCCACAGGTTACGCCATCCATCGCCCTGCTGGGCCAGCGTTAGCTCATTTGCATTCAGTGTTACTATCACATACGTGATCTTGGCGCCGTAGCTGATATCAGAACCCAGGATCTTGATGGTTTTATTCAGCGTGTCCAGCACGAATAAACTTTTCTGTGTACCCTTGGGTGTTACCTTGGTATAATTAGCGGCGCCTTTCAGGTCAAAGGTCATTTCATCTTTATCTACCCCCCAGGAAATAACATCCGCCGGTGTTGGCTTCCACCATTCCGGCGCAGTAGCGCCTCCGGAGCCATTGCCGTAAGGTGCGCCGCCGGGTGTGTCCATAGCCCATACCCAGGTTTTGCCTTCTTCACCATTAGTCAGCAGGTTCCACATCGGGCTGCTGAAAAAATTGGGATCGTTCTGTGTTACCGTTATCTTGGCAGAATCCTCTACCGGACCGCCACCGCTATATGCCACGAACTTAATGTAATAGGTACCGGCAAAAGGAATGTTAATGGTATCCTTTGCTTTGTTGGAAATGCCGGTGCCATAATCCCAGAAGGGTATAATGCCCTGCGTTTTATTTTCCAGGTACACTACATTATCATGCCCCTGTTGCTGCGTTACGGAAAATTGCAGGTCCTTGCTTTGCAAAGGTGTGGGCAGCAGATCCCGGTCTTCCCGCGGATCGCAGGCTGCCAGCGTACAAAGCAGCAGGCAGTAAGTGATGATATGATGAATATGTTTGTGCATATACTGTTTGTTTTGGTTGATCATTATTGATTCCAGCCTGCATTTTGTTTCAGGCTGCCGTTAGAAAGGTTCAGCTCCTGCTGCGGGATCTGGAAAAGTCCTTTTGTTTCCGGGCGGAAGCTTACACTGAACTGTGCATCGCTGCTGCTGTTGTCAATGGCCTGTTTGGCAACGGGCACTCCCTGCCGTAACAGGTCCCAGTAGCGGTGGCCTTCCAGCGCCAGCTCAAAACGGCGTTCATCCATGATCAGCTTTTTACCGGCAGCGCCGGGTGTTAATGTTCTGCGATGGTTCTGGTCCAGGAAAGCGCGGTCACGCACACGGTCATAGTATTGCTGCGCTTTGCCCAGATCACCGTCCAGGTTCAGCTCTGCACCCATCAGCAGCACATCTGCAAAGCGGATGGCTACATAATCGTAGAAGTTATCTATCTGGAAATCGCCGTTATAGTCTTCTGCTTTTAAGGCCATCATGGGCATGTATTTCTTCCACATAAAACCTGTTTTCTGCGGGTATACAGCCGGGTAGCTCAATCCTTCTGCCTCTACGGAAATAATGGAGGCGGCGCGGCGCGTATCGCCCGGCTCATAGGCTTCCCACAGCTTGGGGTTCACCGGGCCTGCGCCCCAGCCTTTGTAATAAGGCGGCACCGCATCATTACGGAAACCGATCATTACCTGCATACGGTTACCATCATGTTTATTCCAGTCGCCCAGGCCCTTGTAAGTGAACTTAATGGCAAACACTGTTTCCGCATTATCCTCACCGGCAAAACGGGAAAGGGCCGACTGCCACAGGCGGGGGAAAGAATCTATCAGCGCATAACCACTGGCATTCACTACATCATCTATATAAGCACGCGCTTCCTGTTTGGTAACGGTGCCGGCTATATCATTTTGTCCGTAATAACCGGTGTAGTATAGGAACACGCGGCCCAGCAGCGCTTCTGCCGCCCATTTGGTGACACGCCCGTATTCTGCCGGCGGAATGCCGGAGTAGGCGATGGCTGGCAGGTTTGCCGCTGCAAATTTCAGGTCGCTGGCAATCAGCTGGTACACTGCTTCCGGAGTGGCCTGCGGCACATTGTACTGCCCGGGTGAAAGAGGTGTGGTTACCAGCGGCACATTCCCGAACATACGTACCAGGTCAAAATAATAGTAAGCACGCAGGAAATGCGCTTCTGCCAGGTAACGGGTTTTAAGCGTAGTATCGCTGCCCCAGTTCACACCATCCATTTTGCTCAATACAATGTTAGCGCGGTAAATACCGGTGTAATACTTGGTCCAGTTATTCAGGTTGGTATTGTTATCGTTTTCAAAACGGTCCCACCTTTTCCATGGAATATCAGATTCACCGCCGCCGCCAAAACAATCATCACTGGCAATTTCAGTTACCAGCTGTATGTTGTCATAATCGCCGTACTGCAGCTCGTCATAAGCCGCTACCAGCGATTCCAGGGCGTCTTTTGGCGTTTTGTAAAATGTTTCATCCACCTTCCGGTCTATAGGTTCCCTTTCCAGGAAACTCTTGCTGCAGGAGATTGCGGTGGTTATTATAATAGCTGCTACAAAGATCTTTTTCATCCTAATGATTTTTCTTGGTTTACAGATCAGAACCGTGCGTTTACGCCCACAATTACTGTTTTAGGCTGCGGGTAAGTGCCCACATCTATACCGGATGCCCAGGGGTAAGGCCCGTAGCCCACTTCCGGATCCATGCCCTTATACTTTGTAAAGGTGAACAGGTTGCTGCCGGATACGTATAACCGTAACTGTTGTAAAGGCAAACGGGGGAACAATCCCTTTTTAAAATCGTAGCCCAGGTTAATGCTCCTTACCCGCAGGAAGGAAGCATCTTTCACAAACAGGTCAGAGGAACGTGTCCAGTTCTGGTTGGCATCATCGCCCATGGTCATACGCGGTAAGTGGTTAGAGGTGCCTTCACCATGCCAGCGGCCCAGTATTTCTGTAGTGTAGTTGCTTAAAGGAGCAGCGTAGTCGCGGATGCCATTAAACACCTGGTTACCGGAAACACCGTACAGGAATACGGAGAGATCAAAACCTTTATAGCCCAGGTTCAGGTTAATGCCGTAAGTCACGTCAGGATTGGGATTGCCGATCTCTGTTTTGTCGCGGCTGTCGATCACACCATCGCCATTCAGGTCTGCAAAACGTACGTCGCCGGGTTTGGCGTTGGGCTGTATCAGGCCGTTCTTGCCGGTATAGCTTTGTACTTCAGCTTCGTTCTGGAAAATACCTGCTGTTTTTAAACCATAGAAATAACCTACCGGGTGGCCCTGCTGCGTGCGGAATATTTCATCAATACCTACAAAGGGCACATTGGCATCGCCTACGATCACTTTTTCCGCATTGGGAATATCTATTACATCGTTCTTATTCAGGGTTACGTTGCCGTTAATACCAAAAGAAAGATCTCCAAACTGGTGGGTATAGCCCAGCGCTACTTCCACACCCTGGTTCTTTACGCTGCCGCCATTTACAGTAGGGGGCTTGGTACCGGCAAGGGCAGGCACCGGCACGGTAATGATCCAGTCGCGGGTGGTTTTGCGGTACCAGTCAAAGCTTACATTGAAGTCTTTTAACAGCTGTGCATCAAAACCCAGATCCAGCTGCTCGGAAGTTTCCCATTTCAGATCCGGGTTGGGCACACGGTCGGGAGAGGAGCCGGTGAATTTCACATCACCGTTGCCAAAGTAATAATCCTGGTTAACAGAGGTAATGGTGGCCATATACAGGTAGCTGGTAGTGGCAATATTATCATAGGCATATACTGCAGGCAGGTTACCATTACGGCCCCAGCTGGCGCGCACCTTCAAAAAGTTGAGCCAGTTGGTTTTCATAAATTCTTCATTGCTGGCCACCCATCCTGCGGAGAAAGCCGGGAAGTTACCAAAGCGGTTATTAGCGCCAAAACGGGTAGAGCCATCCCGGCGGAAGATAGCCGTGAACAGGTATTTTTCGTCGTAGTTATAGTTGATACGCCCAAAGTAAGAGAGCAGCGCATCCTCACTACGGCTGCCGTAGATCTGTTTGGTATCTTCATTCGTACCGTTGTTGATAATGCTGTGGTCCAGGTCTGCAATGGTCACATCTTCCTTATAGCCATTTACAAAAAATACATTGGTTTCATTGGCAGTGGTACCTACCAGCACGGTAGCGCTGTGCTTACCAAAATCGCGCTGGTAAGAAATGGTATTGTCCCAGTTCCAGATGCGGGTTTGGGTAACGCCCATATAAGCGCGGGAGTGCAGGTTCACTATGTTGGTAGCCAGGTCATATACCGGCGTAAAACGCGTATCGGTTGTGTTATTCAGGTCCAGGCCAAAATCACTGCGCAGCTTCAAACCCTTAATGGGCATCACTTCCAGGTAGGCGTTACCTACTACACGGTCGGTTTTGCTTTTGTTCTGGTTCTGGTAATCCATGAGGGCCACCGGGTTGGCTTCATCGGGATTAAAATTGGATTTGGCATAATTATCGGTAGAATCATATACCGGGAACAGCGGGCTTACATTCACAATAGGACGAATGGTGTTATTGTAAATGTTACCTACGCCAACACCTTTTTTATTGGAAAGGGTATAGGTAAAGTTCTCGCCAAACTTCACCACATCCTTATACATATAATGTTCAGAGCTTAAGCGGAAAGCCAGGCGCTCATACTGCGACTGTCCTTTAAAGCCAATGGTGCCATCCTGTTTCATGTAGGATACTGAGGATGAATACACCGATTTTTCAGAACCGCCGGACAGGTTCAGCGTATGGCTTTGTGTAGGTGCGTGTTTGTTGAATACTTCTTCCTGCCAGTCGGTGCCTTTGCCCAGCTGGTTGATCTGTTCTACGGAGAAATAGGGTGCGCGGTTGGAATTAATGGCTGCTTCATTCATGATGATGCCATATTCATGCGCATCCAGCAGCGGTAATTTACGGGCCGGGTTTTGCTGGCCGTAAAAGCCATCGTAAGATACCTGCATGTTACCTTTGCGGCCCTTTTTAGTGGTAACGATCACTACGCCGTTCGCTGCCCTGGCCCCGTAAATGGCTGCTGATGCAGCATCTTTCAGCACATCCATAGAGGCTACGTCGGTAGCGTTCAGGTAGCTGATATCTGCAACAGGCATACCGTCTACAATGTACAGCGGATCTGAATTGCCTATAGTACCGGTACCGCGTATACGAACTTTCATGGGTTCGCCGGGTTGTGCGGAGTTAGAAGTTACCTGTATACCGGGCGTTTGACCCTGCAATGCCTGGTCTACCCGCAGGGTATGGGTTTCTTCCAGCGCAGCCCCGTTCACACGGCCAATAGCGCCGGTGTTCAGCCTTTTCTTTTCTGTTCCGTAACCTACCACTACTATTTCATCCAGGCCGGTAGTACCATCTTCCAGGGCAATGGTAATGCTGTTACGGCCGTTTACCGCTATGGTTTGTTTGTTAAAGCCTATCAGGGAAATTTCCAGTGAATCGGTATCGCTCACCTGCAGGGTGAACTCGCCGGTGGCGCTGGTAACAGTACCGGTAGCAGTACCTTTTACAGCTACGCTGGCGCCGGGCAGCGGGCTGTTATCCTTTGCTGCCGTTATTTTCCCGGACAGCGGGTGTTTGTTCACCTGGGCGGCAGCACTGTGCCCGGCCAGTACCAGGGCCAGGAGCAGGAGGCTGTAAAGCCCGCGGGTAGAGCATGTTTTGTACGCATTTTTCATGTGAAACGCTTTTGAATTTTTAAAGGCCACGCCGGATCTTATTTCATCAGATCGCATTGTGAAACTTATTCGATGGTTCAAGCTGATTAAATATTGGTTGTAATGTTCCCTTATCAGGTGGCATAAGCAGGCAGGTAATGTGTTTTCATACTTTCGTGGTTTTAGTTTACGGGTAAAATAACGGCGCCGCTGCTATTGCAGCAGCACCGTTTGTTCCTGACCGTTATATAATACTACGTCTCGGGTAGTCTGGTTGAAATCAAGCGCAGCAGCCTTTTCAGGGCTCACCTTTATCACGCGGAAAGTTCTTTGCTGCAGCATGCCGGGGAAGCTGCCTTCCCGTTTGCCTATGGTAAGCTTTTGCGTGGCTTCATTATAGGAAACCGGTATGTTGCTGAACTGTCCCTGCTCATAATTATAGTTCAGGCCTTCATCTTCATAAAGATCAAACTGCGCGTCTTTGCCGGTGTATACATATAATGTGATGGTATCTGCCGGGCGTTCGCCGGTATATTGTAAAGCAGGGCCAATGGGCAGTATGCTGCCTGCTTTTACATACAGGGGCATACGGTTCAGCGGTGCATTGGCAGTAATGTAAGCGCCGCCATTTGTGTACTTTCCGGTGTACAGGTCGTACCAGCCGTTATTGGCAGGCAGGTACAAACGGCGTTCGCGCGCCTGGTAGGTGTATACCGGGTTTACCAGCAGGGAGGGCCCAAACATAAACTGGTCTTTAATATCCTGTACTGCAGTATCTGCGGCGAAATCCATCACCATCCCGCGCATGATCGTATAGTCATGATGGTAAGTAGCGCCTGCCAGTGAGTATATATAAGGCATCAGCCGGTAACGCAGCTGGTCGTAATACAGCATGGATTGGTATTCCGGACTGTTATCCGGCGCTATATTAAACATTTCCCGGTAGGGGAACTGGCCATGGCTGCGGAACAGCGGGCAAAAAGCGCCATACTGGAACCAGCGGGTGTTCAGCTCACGCCACTCCTGCAGGGCAGCTCCTTTAGGTGCAGGACTATCATATTTATCTTCTACATAAAAACCGCCAATGTCGGTGGTCCAGTAAGGCAAACCGGAAAGGGAAAAGTTAATGCCGGCGGGTATTTGCCTGGCCAGCTCGTCAAACCTGGAGGCAATATCGCCGCTCCAGGTGGCTGCTGCATAACGTTGTATACCGGCGTAGGCCGAGCGGGTAAGGATAAATACGCGCTGGTCCGGTTTGGCTTTCCGCTGGCCTTCGTAAATGCCGCCGGCATTCGCCAGTGCATACCCGTTGAAATACTGGTCTGCAGGGCCTAAAGCAGTAGGGTTCATCAATGCCTTGCGGTGTGTGATAGAAGCGTTGGATAAAACATCCGGCTCCGTAGCATCCAGCCACCAGGCATCTACCCCTTTACTGAACAGGTGCTTATCGATCAGGTTCCAGAACAGCTTGCGGGCATCGGCATTATAGGCATCGTAAAAAGTGGATACATAGCCTTTGCCTATCCAGTCGCGCTGCCGGTCTTTAATATTCTGTTTGTACAGCCATCCCTTTTCATCAAAGCTTTTATAGTTGTTGATGCCTTCGTAGAACTTAGGCCATACGGAGATCATGAAGTGGGTATGGTACTGGTTGTGCAGGCGGCTGATCATGCCTGCAGGATCAGGGAAGCGCGCTGCATCAAACTCCTGGCTGCCCCAGGCATCCTGTTTCCAGTAAGACCAGTCCAGCACAATATTATCCAGGGGGATCTTTCTTTTACGGAACTCGCTCACGGTTTGTTCTATTTCCGCCTGCGTTTTGTAACGCTCCCGGCTTTGCCAGAAACCCAATGCCCAGCGTGGCAGCAAGGTTGCGCGGCCGGTAATGGTGCGGTAACCGCTGATCACTTCATCTGCATTGCTCCCGTAAACAAAATAGTAATCCAGCTTTTCACCCGCTTCGGAGGTCAGCGCCCATTTGTTTTGCAAAGCAGCCGGCGTAGGGCTTAGCCATTTCAGGGATACAAAGGCCTGTGTTGATTCAGGGATCCACTGCACTTTCAGCGCATGCTGCTGTCCCTTATGTAAGTTGTGCTGAAACACTGTTGGGCCGGGGTTCCAGCCTTCACGCCACTTATCCAGCACCAAAGCGCCATCTACCCACACCTTAATATAACCGGAGGCGGTCATAAAAAATTTATGCAACCCGTCTTCAGCTGGTGATATAAAACCTTCCCAGGTAACCATTCCCCTATCCATGGGAAAAGCTGCGGGTATATTATGGAGGTCCGGCAAAAAAGTATAGTCGATCTTGTTCTCGTCCCGGCGCAGGTACACGCTATCCGGTTTGCGGCGGGAGGCATAGGTAGCTGTGAGCCCGCCGGCTTTATGATCTTTATTGTATAGGGTAAATTCACCCAGCTGCGCATAAGGGCGGTCATCGCCAAAACGTGTAATGGAATAGTTATCCCATAAAATGCCGTAGTGGCGGCTGGAGAGCAGGAAGGGCACGGCTGCAATGGAATTATACTGCGTCAGGTCCACATCCTGGTTCTTATAGTTCATTAACCCGGTCTGGTGTTGTCCCAGTCCATAAAACGCTTCATCTGCAGGGGATTCAAATACCTGCTGAATGCGGTACAGCGCTTTCCCATCAATATTTACGGGCGTAAATGTTTTACCGCCGGCAGCTGTTTCCTGCAGAATGGTTTGCCCATTGGCATCCCGAAAAGTTACCTCGCCTGTTTGCAGGGATACCGTGGCGGTGAGCGCGCTGGTTTTTAATGTTACAATACCCTCTTTTTCTTCAGAATCCCATTTAACGGAAGGGGAGCCGGTAACAACGGCCATCAGGCTGGGAGCAGTAGAAATGGCCTCACCCGGGCCGGCTGATACGTGAATGATCCTGTCAGAGACTACCTGTAGCTGCACCTGGCGTGCGCCATTCTTGGCAGGTTGCTGTAAGTGAATTAATAAACCGTCTTTGAGCCTTTCTACATTTCCGGCCAAACAGCATTGAAACCATAACGTGCACAACACAAACGAGACAAGTGTTCTTCTAATCATACGTGGAGAGGTTTAATTACGAATTAGTCAATTACGAATTACGAATGATGTACTTCAGAATTACTTGTGGTACATAAAAATGCGCAGTACCCAATTCGTAAT
>NZ_DATCRF010000827.1:0-7483 GCF_036569125.1 Chitinophaga sp.
AGGTATCCGCCAGTCTATTTCGTACTATTACAAGATCCATAACCTGAGCGACTACGGAATCAAACAAACCGCAGCTACAGAAGCTGAGATCACGCTGCTGCTGGCTAATGCTAAAGTAGCTTATGGTTCTGTACAGGAAGATAACCTGAACAAGATCGGCTTACAGAAATGGGTGAACTTCGGTATCATACAGAATTCACAAGCCTGGGCTGAAATGAGAAGAAGCGGTTATCCCAAGATCACCTTCCCTACAGATCCGGGTGTTTCTACTGTGCCTACGCCTGCTTACAGGTTAACATATCCTGGCAGTGAGCGTTCGCTGAATGGTGAGAACTATGCTAAAGTAGCAGATAAGGATCTTCCTTATGCCAAGATCTTCTGGATGAAATAGGCTTACTACTTACTAATCCTATACCTACATTAGAAACAGAGATGTTGCGTCCCGGGCTTAAAACCCCGGGACGCTTTTTTTTACCTGCCTGATTATGTATTTTGTGTTTTTGCCCATAACTATAACATTCCACTATGCAGAAACTCATCATCTCTTTTTTCCTCATGCTTTCTTTAGGCGCATCCGCCACCATTAAGTTACCCGCTGTTATTGCCAGCAATATGGTGCTGCAGCAACGCTCACAGGCTGCCTTGTGGGGTACTGCCGCCGCCAATGCCAGGGTTACTGTTACCACCTCCTGGAATAAGAAATTATACACTGTTAAAGCCGGTGCAGATGGCGCCTGGAAGGTAAAAGTACAAACACCGGCAGCTGGCGGGCCTTATGACATTACTATTTCAGACGGTAAGCCGCTTACCCTGCATAATATCCTTATTGGCGAAGTGTGGTTCTGCTCCGGCCAGTCCAATATGGAAATGCCCGTAAAAGGGTTTAAGAACCAGACTATTTTACATGCTGCCGATATATTGATGGATGCAGATAACTCACAGATCCGCCTGTTCAATGTGCCTAAAAAAATATCGCGGGTACCGCTGTCAGATTGTAATACCACCTGGCAGGTATCAGATGCCGCCAGCGCCGCTGATTTCAGCGCAGTAGGGTACCAGTTTGCGCAAATGCTGCAGCAAAAGCTGAAGGTGCCGGTAGGTATTATTGAAGCCACCTGGGGCGGCACTGTGATAGAAGCCTGGATGCATGCCCAGGCCCTGCAACCCTTCACCAATGAAATTAAAATTCCAGCGGTAACGGATACACTGAAATTAAGCCCGAACGATCCCACCAATTTATACAACGGTATGGTATCGCCTGTAATGGGATATACTATTAACGGAGCCTTGTGGTACCAGGGAGAAAGTAACCGCGGCCGCGCGGCCCAGTACCGGCAGCTGATGAGCGCCATGGTAAAATCCTGGAGAACGGCCTGGGATTGCGGGGAATGGGGCTTTTATTATGTGCAGATAGCGCCTTTTGTTTATAAAGGAGATAAAGGTGAAACCTTCCTGCTTCGCGAAGCACAGCTAAAAGCGCTGGATGATATTCCCAACTCCGGTATGGCTGTGAGCATGGATGTAGGAGATGAAACCAACATACACCCGGCAGATAAGACCATTATTGCCAAACGCCTGTTATATAACGCACTGGCCAAAACCTATGGATATAAGAACATTCCTTATGCCACACCGGTGTATAAGAACATGAAGGTAGCTACAGATACAGTGCAGCTGTTCTTTAACAATGCGCCGAATGGTTTAACCACTTTTTCTTTTAATAAGCCCCTGTCTGATTTTGAAGTAGCCGGCGCCGATAAGGTATATCACCCGGCCACCGCCTGGATAACCGGTTATGGTATTGCCGTAAAAAGTGAGGAAGTGAAAACACCGGTAGCCGTACGTTACGCATATAAGGACTGGCTGGTAGGTACCTTGTTCAGCAATGAAGGGCTGCCCGTATCCTCGTTCCGGACAGATGAATGGTAATTTGTTTTTCTTAAATGAAGGTCGCTTTTCAATAATACAAACTATTGAAAAGCGGCCTTTTATTATGCATGTGGTGTTGCGGGTATTAACCAGCAAAGTATTAGCCGTTAATTCAGCCCGATTATATCAATATTATATCCTTGCGATGTGCTGCTGGTAACCGTAAATATTATGGTTTTTATAGTATTGTTGGTTGCCGGACCCATGCCGGTAGCAAAATACTGAGGGTTGCTCCCGGTAAAAGGATAGGTACCTACTGTAGCCGAAACAGGGGATATAACAGTGATTGTAACAGTGGTTGGAGTGGTGCCGCTGCCGTTTATGGTATATTGGTAAGTAGCAGGGCTTCCCATGTAAGCTCCATCAATGGTACCGGTGATCGGAAAAGAGAAAAAGCGCTTTTCCTTTTTTATTACTGTAACGGGTTTAGTGGTGGGTATAAAGCTGGACATAGAGAATACGGTGCACAGCAATAGTGCAATAGCAACTAACTTTTTCATAGTTAATAATTGAGGATTTGTGATTATAAAATAGGATTACAAAAAACTCCAAAAGGGAACAAGGCATGTTTCCTCTACAGGGCTCAATCTCTAATCTACATGGGCCAGATAGAATGCATAAATCAAAATGATTTTAGCGGAAAAGGTTTTTTCATGTCTAATGGTTATTGAGAGTTGGGTTAAAAATTATATTATATCGAATTTAAGGGATTTTTTTAATATGGGCAGCGTTAATTTTGAAAGCCTTTAGGGTTTATACACCTCTTATAGATAAATTATTTTTTTTGCGTGTAAGGGTAAATACAGAGACAGTTGTCTTACCAATAAAATCTGAATAAGCATACTTGCAGACGAGCCAGGGAAATAACGGGTTGGTTAAAGACCATGATCTTGACAGGGTATATCTTGAGCATTACGATGCGTTGTACCGGTATGCCTATACTATGCTGAATGATGAAATACTTGCAGAGGAAATGGTGCACCAGGTATTCTTAAAGATCCTGGAAAAAGGTGAGCCGCTTGCCATTCATACCTCTTTGAAAGCCTACCTCTACCGGTCGGTGAACAATGAGTGCCTGAACTATCTTAAGCACCAGAAAGTAAAAAATGCCTTTACCCTGTTTAATGTAAGAACAGCAGGCCGGCAAACGGAAACACCCGCTGCTGCGCTACAGCTGCGTGAGCTGGAACAACAGCTGAGAAAAGCTATTAACGGCTTGCCGGAACAATGCCGCACCATCTTCCAGCTAAGCCGTTTTGAGGAGCTGAAGTATGCTGAAATTGCCACGCAGTTAAACCTGTCGGTAAAAACAGTGGAAACACAAATGAGCAGGGCACTTAAAAAGCTGCGTACACAGCTGGCAGATTATCTGCCCTTAATACTTTGGCTGTTAATGAATGTAAACATACGATTATGACCGATGATCTGCTGATAAGCCATCTGTTGGGAGAAACTACTCCCGTGCAGGCGCAACATGTGGAAGAGTGGAGGATGCAGGATGCCGCCAATGAAGCCCGCTTTAAGCAGCTGCAGCTGTTGTGGGAAACCAGCCTGCGCCTGCAATATCCAGGTACGGTAAATGCGCAGGCGTCATTACAAAGGTTAAAGCAAAAAGCAGCAGAACAGGCCCCGGCAGCTGTATTGCAGCCACGGATGCCCTGGCTGAAAATTGCAGCAGCCATACTGGTCATAACAACAGGAACCTTGTTTTATTTAACGCATCGTAACGCACCCGGTATTCAAATTGCCAGTGATCTCACCGTTAAAACAGATACCTTACCCGATGGCTCTGTACTAACACTCAATAAAGGTACGCAGGTACAGCTGCCTGCAGCATTCAAGGGTAAGGAACGCCAGGTGGTATTAACCAAAGGCGAAGCTTTCTTTGATGTGGCGCCGGACCAGTCAAAGCCATTTATTATCCGCACCGGCGATCTGAGTGTGCAGGTATTAGGCACCTCTTTTAATGTGAAAAATAAGAACGGGAATATAGAAGTGATCGTAGAAACCGGCAGAGTACAGGTGAGCAGGCACGGGCATACCATTGCATTAAACCGCGGGGAAAAGCTGGTGGTACAGCAACAAGCTGCTGCGCTTATCAAGACCGCTAACCCCGATCAGCTGTACACCTATTATCGCAGCAAAGAATTTGTAGCAGATAATACACCATTATGGAGAATGGTAGAGGTGCTGAATGAAGCTTATGACAGCCACATTATAATTGGGAGAAAAGAGCTGCGCGATCTGCGGTTGAACACTACTTTTAAGAACGAATCGCTGGATAATATCCTGCAGGTGATTAGCCGCACCTTTAACGTTACGCTGGAAAAAAAGAACGATCAGCTTATTCTAAAATGACCGGGTTTTACAGGATAATAACACTGTTGATAATAGGTTTTCTGTGCGTGTTGCCCAAACAAGGCAATGCGCAGGGGCTGCTGAATAAGCTTATATCAGTAAATGTAAACGGCAGGCGGGTGGCGGATGTGCTGAATGAGATCAGCAGCAAAGGTGGATTTTATTTTTCCTACAACAGCAGGCTGATACCGCAGGATAGCCTGGTAACCCTTACTGCAAACAACCAGCAGGTATCCCGCATTTTATATCAGCTGTTCAAAGAACGCTATGAGTATGGCGAGCAGAATAACTATGTTATAATAACACCTGCACTGCCCCGTCTCATGTTGATCAATACTGATCTTACTAACGATAATAATACCTTTTCTGTAAGTGGTATGGTGGTGGATGAGCGTAGCGGCGAACGCCTTATGAATGCCAGCGTGTACGAGAAAACGTACCTGGTGGCCACTTTAACAGACGAACATGGTTATTTTAAACTAAAGTTCCGCACCAGCAACCCCGGAAGCATAACCGTTACGGCCAGTAAAAGGCTGTACCGCGATACTACCATTCATTTTTTGCAAACCGTACTGGTAAGCTCAAGAGCTAACACCGCTGCATATGATAATGTAAATGAAGAAAGCAACCGTATTGAAAGAACTGCGCTGGGAAATTTATTCATCTCCGCAAGGCAAAAGATCCAGAGTTTGAACATTACTGATTTCTTTGCTAAAAGACCTTTCCAGGTATCCTTAACACCCGGGCTTAGCACACATGGCATGTTTAGCCCGCAGGTGGTAAACAAGTTTTCGCTGAACCTGGCAGGTGGTTACACAGCTGGTGTAAACGGGCTGGAGATAGCCGGTTTATTTAACATCAACAAGAAAAGTGCAAAGTATCTGCAGCTGGCGGGTGTGTTTAATTTAGTAGGCGGTAATGCTACCGGGCTGCAATTGGCCGGCGCGCATAACCGGGCCCTGGATACAGTAAGAGGGGTGCAGATCTCTTTATTCACCAATAAAGCACAGGCGCAGCTATCCGGTGTGCAGATCAGCGCATTGCATAATGAAACGCGCCGCTTAAAAGGGGTACAAATGGGAATGGTGAATGTGGCGGATACATCGCAGGGCGTTAGCATTGGGCTCATCAACATTATCTATAATGGTTTTTACAGGATCAGCTATACCGCTAATAACCTGGCCAATACAAACCTGGCTTTAAAAACCGGCACACATAACTTTTATAGCACGGTGCTGCTGGGGATGAACGTATCTGCTGATAACAGATTTTATGCTTTTGGCTTTGGCATCGGGCATGATCTTATGTTCACCAACAACCTGTACCTCTCAGCGGAAGCGGCTTACCAGTTCTCTGATGCAGGCACCTGGGACGATGGCTGGTGGCAGGGTAAGCTGCTGCTGAATGTACAGCTGGGCAAGCATATCAGCCTGCTGGCAGGACCTACGTTTAACCGTTATAAACATGCCGGCTTATGGCGCAGCCCCGGCTACAAGAATGTTACTGATATACCGGAATACCCGGAGCCTTCCACCTCCTTTTATCAGACTAAGAGCTGGATAGGCTGGGAAGCGGGTATTGCCTTTAACTCTGTATTTAAACCCGTTAAAAGAAGCATAGATCATTCACAGGCCTGGTACCTGGGTGTTGCAGCCACCGGGGGCGTTGCATGGGATGCGCCTTTTGGCTTTGTATCCGGCGGGGAGCTGTTTGTACACCGCGACCTGGGCGAGTATTTAACCGGCACATTATCTACCGGCTATACCTATTTTTCAGCAGACAGGGACTGGTTAATATTCGGCAATGGCCAGAACAACGTATATGCGCAGCCGGTAAAAATTATACCGTTAAAAGCAGGCATAAGGTTAAGGACCGGTAAGCGCTTTTTTATGGCCGGGGAAATAGGAGAGGCCTTTGGAAACACGCTGCCTCATTTTGTTCACAATGCGAATCCCTATACCTACACACCGGTGTATGAACACTACCGTTCATTGATGTACACTGCATCTGCAGGTTTCAGTTTTTCCAGCGGATTGGAAGCAGGTATTAAGTTTGAAGACTATGGTCTGCAAATGCCCTACAAACAGTTTGCCCTGCGCCTCGGTTACCGTTTTAAGTTAAGTAAATAATAAGGATTGTTTGTCGGGGTACAGGGCCTGTTCATTGTCTTAGTACCAAATTAAGATAATGACGAAAGCCAGAAAGCGCACCTTGTTCTATTTAGTAGATGGTGCGCATAGCGAGGTATTGCCCGAACTTATAGCACAA
This sequence comes from Chitinophaga sp., assembly GCF_036569125.1. GTDB lineage: Bacteria > Bacteroidota > Bacteroidia > Chitinophagales > Chitinophagaceae > Chitinophaga. Next base: position 6,556 of record NZ_DATCRF010000827.1, read on the forward strand.
GGCCGCCTGCCTAATATTAAACGCATTATTGATGAAGGCACCTACCGCAAAGCAACCACCTGCTTCCCATCTACGACTGGCCCTGCTTACCTGCCTTTTTTAACCGGGCATTTTCCCGGCACCATGGGCATTACAGGTATCCGCTGGTTTGATAAAAAAGAGTTTAAGCGTACCCGTTGGAATAAGAACGCCATGCGCTCTTATTGCGGCCCGGAAGCAGCCTGGTTTAATACAGATATGCCCGCCAATAAACCCACCTTGTTTGAGCTGTTGGGTGAATCATATAACCTGTATAATATGATCACCCGTAATATACCCCCTGCATACGACCTGGGTAAAAAAGGGAAGGGCCTGTTATACACACGCGCCCATTTCTGGAAGCGGCATCACCCTGTTGATGAGCAAGGTCACCGGCGTATTATGGACATGCTGCAGGCAGGTAACGACTTTGACTTTTTGTTTGCAGTATTTCCCAGTGTTGACTGGGATTCCCATTACCACCATATCCGTGACCCGCGCACCATTGAGGCCTACCAGATAGCAGATAACAGCCTGGGCGAAGTAAGGGGCCTGCTGGAGAAAAAAGGCTGGTGGCAGGATACGCTGTTCATTCTCACATCTGACCATGGGCTAACGCCAACGGATACACATCTTGACCTGGGTGAGTGGATGACGCGGCACGATCTGAAATCCGTGTATTATCCCACCATCTGGAAAATCAATCCCAAATCGGCTGTTATGGTGTCGGGCAATTCTTTTGGCAGCATTCACCTGTTGAACCATGAAGGTGATCATGTGCTGCGCGAAAAGGAGATCCTGAGCATTATGGGCAGCGCACGGTTAAATGAGCTGCTGGCAGAAAAAGCGGTGGATCTTGTTATTTACCGCGGTAACACTCCCCAAAGCTTTGTAGTGCATAATGCTGATG
>NZ_DATCRF010000828.1:0-10045 GCF_036569125.1 Chitinophaga sp.
GCGGTGTGAATATGAACCCGCAAATGGATACAGCAGCGGGCAAGCTGGATGTGGTGGTGGCCACACCGGGCCGGCTGGTAGATATTGTGCTGAGCGGCACATTGAAACTGAAAGCCATTAAACAGCTGGTGATAGATGAGATGGACGAAATGCTGAACCTTGGCTTTCGCGCTCAATTGGTGAAGATCCTGGACCTGCTGCCTGCAAAAAGACAAAACCTTCTTTTCTCAGCTACCATTACACCGGAGGTGGAGGCGCTGATGGATACTTTCTTTAATAATCCTGTTACGATCGAAGCTGCTCCTACCGGGACTCCTTTAACAAACATCAGTCAGCACGCCTACCTTGTTCCCAACTTCTATACAAAAGTGAACCTGCTGGAGCTCCTGATCCGCGAGCAGGCGGATATGACGAAAGTGCTGGTGTTCGTATCTACCAAAAAGCTGGCAGATGAGCTGTATGAGCCGTTGGCTGCAGAGTTTCCGGATAAGATAGGTGTGATCCATTCCAACAAGGAACAGAATCACCGGTTTAATACTATAGAACAATTCCAGGAAGGTAATTACAGGGTGCTGATCGCTACAGATATTATTGCGCGCGGGCTGGATATTTCAGAGGTAACGCATGTGATCAACTTTGATATGCCGGAGCTGCCCGAAAGTTATATTCACCGTATTGGCCGTACCGGCCGCCTAGATAAAAAAGGGATAGCGCTCAGCTTCATTTCAGCGCAGGAGCAGCCACTGCGCACAAAAGCAGAAGCACTGATGAACTACCAGATCCCCGAGCTGCCTTTACCGGAGCACCTGGAGATCTCGGATAAACATACAAAGGAGGAAGAACCGGAATTTATTGTGCCGAACATCGTGTTAAAACAACGCAAACGCGATGATGCCGGCGCTGCCTTTCATGAGAAATCAGCGAAGAACAAAAAGGTGAACGTGAAGATCCGGCATGCTGATAAAATGATGATGAAATATGGCAAACCAAAAACACGGGGCGCTAAAAAGAAATAGGAAACTGCATTCCCAGCTTTTAACGGACGACGCTAAGGCTGTCTTTTACCAGGCTAATATCAGGCAACCGGAATGTTTTGAGCAACTTTGTATGTTCTGCAGCGGTTACCTCACCTTTTAAGGTAACAACCGGGGGTGTAACAGCTGCCGTGACCCGCGGGAATTGGGCCAGCAAGCTATCCGCATGCAGCTTCACCGGCGTCAGGCTGTCGAGCACCACCGGCGCGATGGTAACATTGTAATGGACGTCTTTGATGACATGAATACCCTGGATCGTTTGCTTGATCTTGTTAAAAGCTTTTTCAGAAGGACAGCGTCCGGAAACTTCGACTATGCCTTTATCTACTGTATAATGAAGACCCACAAAATTAAGATCTTCCTGTGCCTTACCGGCGATATTTGCACGGATCTCCTTGTCGGACGGCTGACATGCAGCAAGGGCCAGTAATGTTAATGCAATCAGTATCTTTTTCATGATCTGTTCTTATCGTTGCTTACTTCCTCTACCGCAGTAACCCATTTCTCTGCACCACAATTTGGGCAGCCTTTGTCCGGATCATGCGTTTGCTTTTTCGGAAAACCACATTGCATGCAGATCTTTTCATCCGGATGTTCATGGAAGCAGTTACGCATCGGATCATCCCAGGGCGGCAGCACTGACAGGCCTGGTCGGGGCTGTGGGCTACGCACCAGCGTAAAATTACCACTGGATTCCATGTAAAAGCGTTTCACTGTACCTAACTGCAGAATACCCATTGAGCGAAGCTGAGCCAAAACACGTTCATGGGACAATTTAACCTTTGCCAATGCTTTCATGTCAATAATACCATCGTTAACCAACGTACTCAGATCACCCTGCACAAAACTTTCAAACTTTTGATCACTAAAACCCCGTTTCGCGATCATGCGTTCAACGGTGATCAGCACAAAGGCAATAACCAGTGCAGGCAATACGCCACGATCCGGAGCCATCATAGGAATGCCGACAGCGGCCGCCAGTGATACCAGCGCAGCCAGTTCGTTGCGGCTAAGCTGTGATGACATGCGCTTGCCCATTGTTCGCATGGAAACCATCAGGATGAGGTACACCACAATAGCCCTGATGAGCAGCTCGATAAAATAACCCGGAGGCACCTCGCCGATCAGGATGCGCTGCCAGTCGCTAAAATGTATATCCTTTGCTTCCATAGCATTAAAAAATGAATGTGTTGAGTTATGATGTTGTTACTGCTGGTGTCCAGTCATTTGCCTTACACCGGGAACATGGTTCAATGGATGCCCCTTCCGGGCTTATATTGCCGCAGTTCCGGCACACCATGTCACGGGTATCATGCAAAATGCTCAGTACCTGCTGATCGCCCGGTGGCAGTGTGGGTAATCCAGGCGCCTGCTGCAGCATTCTGATAGTAGTAAAAAGGCCGCAGGCCTCAAGATATACCCTGCGTACCTGGCCCAGATTATACACGCCTTTACTTCGCAGTTCAGCAAATAATTGCTGCCGCGAGATCCCGCAACGGCCCATTTCCTTCAGGTCCATTACGCCGTCCTGCAGCAGGGTGCTGATAGTGCCCTGTGTAACCTCCTCTACACGCGCATTTTTGAGGCCCCAGCGGCTAAGTCCGCGTTGGAATATCAACGTGCAGATCAGCACGATCATACTGAGCGCTATGCCACGGTCGGGTGTTTGCATAGCCACAGAAACGATGGCGCCAAGCGTAAGCATCACCGCCATCTCCAGTATGGTTAGCTGACCGCTCATGCGTTTGCCCAGCAGGCGCAATACGAACAACAGGAATATATAAATGATCAGCGTCCGGATAAACACCTCAAGCAAAAATACCGGCGGCGCCTGTCCGAACAAAATGCGCTGCCAATCGCCAAGATGGATCTCATACTTTTTCATATGTTTGTTTAAATTGGAAATACATTCCGTTGCAACGATGTAAGATCAGGCAGTATGCCATCAGTTAATCGTTATTGCGCTTCGGGAGCAACAAGGCAAAACCTGTATTTATAAAAAAATAAGAGGGAGCGTAATTAAGAGAACTGCCGGCGGCCAGATGGAGCTGAAACCTTGCGGATGCCTGCCACAAAATCCCTCCATCAGCATTATGCACCGGGTCCTCCCCTCCCTGATACTGTCCAAAGTATTCGGCGAATAACTGCAGATGGTCGTTCACTTCATATTTTATATCAGTGGTCGCTATATATTCCCAACCGCTTTCGAAAGCCTGTTGTTTACAGCCTATATTCGCGGTAATTGTAAAATTCCCTATTCCTTTTTCCGCTGCCGCAATCAGTGCGGGAGACCACCTGCTATGTTGCTGATCGAAATTGGTAAAAGGGAGCTGCACGTAACCTACCAGCGCAAGTCCCGGACAGCTCCTGCCCTCCCTGACAATTTCTACCTTTGTACCCAATGCTAAAGGATAAAGTGACTGTGACGTTTTCTCAATATAGGTATCCCTGTAATTACCCTGTTCAATCATGAGCCTTAGTTCCACGCTTTTGCCAATACCATAGCGGAGTAAATTTGATGTAATTATGGGATCGTTGCTATCATTAATATGATTATAATATAGCGATGATTCCAGCTGAAAAGAATTTTTTTCCAGCACCTCAGCTCCGTAAGATTGGTCTGGTTGTTCCGTTGTTATTTTGCCGTCCTGGCAGTAGGCCGAATAGCAAATTAAAAAACCGGCAGCCAGTAATATAAAACGTTTGAATACAATTGCGCTCATCTATAACTCCAGTACTTTTAAACAGATCAACATGAAGGGGATGGTAGTTTTTATATTATTTACCGGGCTAAAATTATTCCAATACATCCTTCCCCAGCCGGGCTTTCAGCATCATACCAGGAGCGCACTAAAGGATAATTAAAGTTAACTGAGCAGCTGAAAGGGCTATGATAAGGCAATGCACGGGTTATATATCATGTAAGAGATCTGTATTTAAATGCTGCCGTTTTCTTTTACCAGCCTGTTCTTAACAGGAAGCTGAAGTTATTAAAGGGGGTTATTTTTCTACAATGGCGTCACTTTAATTGATGACGTGCGGAAACGATTGGCCGGCATACGTTTCCTGAACGATATGCCGGCCATTAAATTAACAAGCGTTCTTCTTTAGTTTGCAGGACTGAAAACGTAACGCAGCGTTACACCATACGTTCTGGGATCGCCCAGCACGGCGGCATACTGCCCGGCATTACCGGCTGCTACCAGCAACTGTTCAAAATAGTCCTTGTTAAGCAGATTGCGGCCCCATATAAATACAGTTACGCCTTTTGTTGCACGGAAGCCCAGCCGTCCGTTGAACAGTGCATAACCGGCTACATTCAGGAAGGGCGAAGGTGACGGACTGGATGAGAATTCAGAACGGTAATATCCATCCAGCGCCAGGAAGTATCTTCCACCCTGGCCCAGGAACTTGCCGCCGGTAGATGCTTCGCCACCCAGGGTTACCGTCCACTTGGAGATGCCGGGCAGCCTGCTGCCGGAAATGTCCTTGAATGCGCTTGGGCCGCCGGTTTCTTCCAACGGTACCGGCGCGTTCACGAAGGACCTGTATTTACCATCCGTGTAGGCGGCTGCACCGAAAAGGGAAAAGTTATTGTTGAACCGGATGTTACCATCCAGCTCAGCCCCGCGCACCCGCACTTTTTCTGCATTGGCCAGGTAGCCGCGGTTCACGCCCAGTTCTGCTGTTTGTACCTGTGTCTGGAAATCCCGGATCTCTGTATTATAAACGGCCAGGTTCAACGTAGAGGAAGCGGATGGCGTTGTTTTAATGCCTACTTCATAGTGCTGCACATATTCCGGCTTGATCTCGGCCAGCTCCAGCATAGGCTTGCCCTTGGAAGTAGGAAGGCCGCCAAGGTTAAGGCCTACCGGTTTATAGCTGGTGGAAAAGGTTGCGTAGCTATTGATGTTATCATTGGCTTTAAAGGAAATGGTCAGCTGGCCGGAGAGATTGGTGTTGTCCGTATTAACATTAAATTCCTGGTCTGTGTACACGATGGCTTTTAATGCCAGCAGGGCCGAATCGGTGGTTTGCAGGCCGCCATATGTTTTGCGGTTGAAGTCCACTTTTTTATTGTCGTAATTATAGCGCAGGCCGGGCAAAACATGCAGCTTGTCTGTAATAGCCCAGTCCAGCTGCCCGAACACCGCAGTGCTCCACGTTTGCAGGCGGGAGGTAGTGCGGATGCCAAATCCGTCCAGCAATCCGGGTGTTTTCCATAATTCGCTTGTGGTGCTTTGCGAAAAGCGCCATTGTGCAGACCCGGATTCTTCAATATGTACAGGATCTGTTTTCAGGTCCTGCCCGATCGCAAAAACACCGATCACACCACTTAGCTTGGACGAGAAGTTACCGGCATAGCGTACTTCCTGCGACCATTGCTTGTGTTTGGAAGTGGCCTGGGAGAGTGAGAGCACCGGCAGCCCGGTGAAGTCACGGTCGTTGGATGGATCCCAGTTCCAGTAACGCCAGGCAGTGGTGGAGGTTAATGTACCACCACCGATCTTTGCATCCACATTCAGGGATACGCCTCCCTGGTCGTTGCCGGAGCGCCAGGTGGTATTATGATCGATCAAACGGTCGAAAGGATTGCGGCTGGGCAGCTGGTAATTGAGATCTGCGATAATAGCGTCAAACTGCCGGTAGGCAGCGCGCTTGGTGGTTACAACACCTGCTATTACCTGTGCATATCCTTCAGGCCGTTGTTTGGCGGCATCTCCCGTGAGCGTGATGTTTACATTTTCACTGGGAGTATACAGCAGCTGTGCACGCCCGCCGATGTTATTAAGGTCGTTCACATATTTCAGGGAAGCTACGTTATAGATGGTTCCATCCCGCTGTGTGCCTGAGAAGGCAATTTTGCCTGCAAGCTTGCTGGCAATGGGGCCGGTAACAGAAGCTTTTGCCTGTATGTAGCCATAGTTGCCATAGCTTACTTCCGCGCTGGCGCCCGGGGAAAAAGATGGCTTGCGGGTGGTGATGTTCAGCGCGCCTGCAGTAGTGTTCTTACCGAACAGCGTACCCTGGGGGCCGCGCAGCACCTCGATCTGCTCTACATCCATAAAATCAAATGTGGTTGCGGCAGGGCGGGCATAATATACGCCATCCAGGTAAAAGCCAACTCCCGGATCAATACCATCGTTGGTAAGGCCAAAGGTGGAGCCGAGGCCGCGGATATTAAGCGTGGTATTACGCGGATTGGAGGAATAGAGCTGAACAGAGGGAATCAGCTCCTTCACGCGGTTTACATTGAAAGCGCCGCTTTCCTCGATGGCAGCGCCGCGCACAACGGAAATGGCAATGGGCACGCTCTGGATCTTTTCATTACGGCGGCGCGCTGTAACGGATACTTCGTTCAGCAGGCGGTTGTCTATAGTAAGAATGATCGCTACGGAACCCAGGTTTTGTTCGGTCACTTCGATCTCACGGGTGGCAAAGCCAATAGCGCTGGCTGCCAGCGTAAGGGGAAAAGGTGCGTACGTTTGCAGGCTGAATTGTCCCCTGTTATCTGCAATGGCATGGTTAGTAGAACCCCGGAGGCTAATGGTGGCGCCAGGTACAGGGGATCCCTTCTCCCCTCTGACCACGCCCGTGATTACTTTTTGCGCAAATACGGCGTTGCCCAGGAAAAAAGAGAAGACAAAAAGAGGTAATAATTTTTTCATAATCGTTCTAATATAGGTTGATGTTAATCCAATAGTATGTTTAGTCCACAGGTTTTATAGGGTAAATATATTCAGTATTTTCCATTTTTCTAATTTTTTTAACCCGCGGGAGTTATCCTGTTTAGCTTTAGCTAATGATCATCACAATGAAATTTGAAAGAGCCATCCCGTTCCACAAGGCGGTTCTATTGTTTTAGCCCTTAAGGGATGCTCCTATCCTGCCGGGCACATAATCTCTTCAGATAAAACTTATGCTGATCAACCGCATTAATCTACGATAATGGATGCTTTTTCTACGGGGAGCCCATCCTTAACTCTCTCCTAACAACTGGTTTGCATAAATTTTGTGGCTGTTCCTCAAACTGCTTTTATGGACGAAAAAACTCCGCGGGAGGCAACACCTGCCAACCGCACACGCCGGCTAAACGTGGGGCGTATAGAACGCGCAGCATCGGTAGCCGCCGCCGCTTTATTAATTACATCAGCTGTCAGAACCCTGGGGAAAAAACCTGTTTCTGCAAGTATTAAGCTGCTAACAGGCGGCTACCTGCTTTACAGGGGCAGCAGCGGTTACTGTCCATTGTACGATATGGCCGGCGTTAATAATAAGCTGAAACAGCCGGCGCCGCTGTTTATGCGGGATGCTATTACCGTAAACAGGCCACGAACCGAGGTCTATGAATACTGGCGTGACCTGCAGCGCCTTCCGCTTTTCATGAAACACCTGCACAATGTAACAGTCCTCAGCGAGCATGTTTCACACTGGGAAATGTTATTGCCGGGTAAAACAGGCCCCATTGAGTGGGATGCTGTTATCATAGAAGATAAGCCGGGCCGCCTGTTGCGCTGGCGCTCGCAGCCTGAATCAGATATTGACACTACAGGCGAAGTGCTGTTCCGGGATGCACCGGGGAACCGCGGCACCGAAGTGCATGTTAGCTTCTATTACCGCTTACCCGAAGGAATGCTGGGAAAATTAGCCGGTAAAGCGGCACACCCAATTACAGCCGTGCAGCTGCACCAGGACCTGCACCGTTTCAAGCAAATGATGGAAACCGGTGAAGTGGCCACCATCGAAGGACAGGCTGCTGCGCGGAAGCAGGAGGCCATGCTTTTAAACCCATGATAATAACCATTAAAGATATTTTATGAAAGCGCTGATATGGAATGGTATTAACGATCTGAAAGTAGAGAATGTTAAAGACCCCGGCATATTGAATCCGCATGATGCTATTGTTAAGGTAGGCCTGTCATCTGTTTGCGGTTCAGACCTTCACCTGCTTGACGGTTATGTTCCCAGCATGCATGCCGGCGACATTATAGGGCATGAATTTATGGGCGAGGTAGTAGAAACAGGAAGCCAGGTAAAAAAGCTTAAAAAGGGCGACCGCGTTGTGGTAGGCTCGGTGATCGGCTGCGGGGAGTGCAACTATTGCAAACAGGATGAGTGGTCGTTATGCGACAACTCCAATACGCATGCATGGATGGCTGAAAAGGCCTTTGGATATTCCGGTGCAGGTATCTTTGGTTACAGCCATGCCTTTGGCGGCTATGCAGGCAGCCATGCTGAATATATACGTGTACCGTATGCAGATCATGGCGCATTCCGCGTGCCGGCGGAGCTTACGGACGAACAGGTGCTCTTTTGCTCGGATGCCTTCCCCACCGGCTATATGGCAGCCGACATGTGCAATATACTTCCCGGTGGCGTGGTTGCGATCTGGGGTTGCGGCGGGGTTGGACAAATGGCCATACGCAGCGCATGGCTGCTGGGGGCAGAACGTGTGATTGCCATTGACCGTATACCGGAAAGGCTGGCTATGGCCGAAAAATACGGAAAAGCAGAAGTGATAAACTATGAAGAAACAGATGTGCTTGAAACTTTAAAGGAGCTTACTGCCGGACGCGGGCCTGATTACTGTATTGATGCAGTAGGTATGGAAGCGCATACTACCGGCATTGAACAATATTACGACCGTATTAAACAAACCCTGCGCCTGCAAACCGACCGTCCCTCTGTATTGCGCCAGGCTATTATGGCCTGCGGTAAAGGAGGTACGGTGTCTGTAATAGGTGTGTATGGAGGGCTGATCGATAAATTTCCGATGGGCGCTGCTATGAACAAAGGCCTCACTTTCCGCATGGGCCAGATGCATGCACAGCGTTATATTCCACAGCTCTTTGATCTTATTTTAAAAGGTGAGGTGGATCCGTCCTACCTGCTTACTCACCGCTGGTCTTTACAACAGGGCCCTGAAGGCTATAAGATGTTCAAGGAAAAAACAGATAGCTGTATACGCGTAGCCTTTGCTCCCGGTAAGGACTAAACGCTGTGATGTTGTTTCTTACCCGTTTTACCTGCCCCGGGTTATAGATCTTCTGCCACAATACGGCAAAGAGCTGTGCGTCGGAGATCCTGCTCCCAACAAAAAAGCCGCCCTGAGGCGGCTTCCTGTTATTTTCACCAGCGTACTTTCAGCTCTGAGCGCCGGTTCTGCTTATATTCCTCTTCGGAGCAGGGCACCTCATCCTTACACTTGTTTACAGGATCCTGCTCACCTTTATTGGTATAATACAGCCGCCTGGGATCAATGCCTTTGCTAACGAGATAGTCAATTACCGCATAGCAGCGTAAGGCCGACAGATCGGTGTTGTACTGATCCGGGCCACGGCTGTCAGCATAAGACGCGATCACCAGCTTCCAGTCAGGGTTCCGTTTCAGCACACTGGCCACCAGGTCCAATGCCTTTCGTGATTCCGTGAGCAGGGATGCACTGTTATAATCATAATAGAACTTCAGCTGTTCCAGCTGCCGCTTATCCCCTTCTTCTTCCGCAGTATGTTTTCTTATAACCGGTGCAGGCTGCCCACCGGGAGTAGCTGTTCCGGGTACATTGTTATTACCCGGATTTTTGTTCCCATCATACGGGGAAGGGTTCCCATTCACGCGGTTAAAGTAATTGGGGTCAGCAAAATAATAGATATCATCACGGCCCATGCCGCCTGGCTTATTGGATGCCAGGTATCCTTCATAACCATTTTGTTTTAGTATAAGCCCTATATCATCTGCACCGGAATTGAACGGCGCTTTCATATTCACCGGCACTTCCCAGCTGGCTTTACTGCCTTTTACGCGATAGATATCGTATCCACCCAAACCGGCGTATCCCTTGCTGGAAAAATACAGGATACCTTCTTCATTAACGGTGGGAAAAATTTCCGCTGCTACAGTGTTTACCTTATCCCCGCAGTTAACAGGCTGGCCCCAGCTGCCGTCTGCCTGCTTTTCGCAGTACCAGAGATCTGTTTGCCCATAGCCGCCCGGCCGGTCCGATATAAAGT
>NZ_DATCRF010000829.1:0-3588 GCF_036569125.1 Chitinophaga sp.
ATTGGCGGCAACTTTGAGCACTATAAGAATAAGCTGGTGCGTTACGGCCAGCGTGATATTAACAGCAGCAGCTACCGCATCCGTGATGAAGGTTTGGAGTATGACGCCTATTACACGCTGGACTGGATCGGCATATTCCAGACAGCTGATGAGGTGAAAAATTCTCCCAAACAATTTGGCGATGATACCCAGCCCGGTGACCTGAAGTACAGGGATGTGAATGGTGATGGCGTGATCAATAATGACGACCGCACTTATATAAAAGGCAACTATCCCAACATCAACTACTCTTTTAACCTGGCATTGCAATACAAAGGTTTCGACTTTTCTGCTATGGCGCAGGGCGTAGAAGGCACCAGGTTCTTTGTAAGCGAATGGGGCACTGTTCCTTTTGTGCAGGGCGCGCCGCCCACCACCGACTGGCGTAACCGCTGGACCCCGGAACACCCATCCACCACTATGCCGCGCATTTACTGGGGCTGGGGCGCACCGGAAAAAATACGCCGCGCTTCTTCTTATTATTTGCAGGATGCTTCTTACTTCCGCCTGAAGAACCTTACCATTGGTTACACCATTCCGGCTAATATCACCAGCCGCATAGGTATTGATAATGTGCGGGTATATTTCTCCGGCGACAACCTGCTTACTGCCACCAAGTACCGTGGCCTTGATCCGGAACGTGCGGGCAGCGGCAACTTTGTACAGTATCCGCAGAATAAGATCTATTCTTTTGGTTTAAATGTTAAGTTCTAAGGTTATGAAAAAATACACGATCTATATATGCCTGCTGCTGTGCTTAATGGGCACGGCCTGTAAAAAATACCTGGACCAGAACCCGAAAGATGCGCTGGCATCCGGTGATTTCTGGCAAAAGAAAAGTGATTTTGACCAGGCGCTGGCAGCAGCTTACTCCTCGCTGCAGGCCGCTGAATTTGCAGTTGAATTGCCGGTGTGGGATTGCTTTACAGACAATGGTTATGCACAGCACAACTCCGGCTCTGCCAAAGAAATTGTATCCGGCAGTATTAGTTCTACCACTGGTGGTTATATACCGCAGCTGTATAAGGATGCGTATGCAGGCATTGCCCGCATCAACATTTTTCTGATGCAGCTGGCAAAGTATACCGGCCCCGATTTCCCGGATGCCGACAAGAAAAAGTATGAGGCAGAAGCCCGTTTTTTGCGCGCGTATTTTTACTTTCAGCTGTATAATATTTATGGGGATGTGCCGGTGGTGCTGGAGCCACTGTCGCTGGAAACGCAGAACCAGGCTAAGGTTGCTGCCCCGGATGTGTTAAAGCAGGTACTGGCCGATGCGGATTTTGCCATTGCCAACCTGAATGCAGCGCCTTATTATCAGAATGGCGGCCATGCCTGTGTATCATCTGCCCAGGCGTTGAAAGCACGTACGCTTATTTTTGCAGCTTACGGCGCCAATGGTACACCTGATGCCGCTTTGCTAACGCAGGTGAGGGACCTTACACTACAGATCCAGGCACAGTATAAGCTGAGCGCTAATTTTGAAGATGTGTTCCGCGATGCCAGCCAAAAAGGAAATACAGAGATCATTTTTTCTATAAACTTTTTAGCGCCTAATAATACCGCTCCCTGGGATATGTATTATGGCGACTGGCTGGTGGCCAGCCCGCTACAGAACTTTGTGAATGATTTTGAGTGTACGGATGGTTTACCTTACGGCACCTCTCCGCTCACCAATCCAGCTGCGCCATTTGAGAACCGCGACCCGCGTTTGAAGAAAACCGTGTTCGTAGATCATCCGGATTTTGGCGGTGGTAAAATTCATACGCCTTCCAACAGCCGGCCTACCGGTTATGGGGTTATGAAATTCCTGGTGCCGGAAAATATTCCGTATGGATTTTCTACCTTAAGCCAGCAAAACGCGGTAGTATTTCGCTTAGCTGAAATTTTGCTTATGTATGCGGAAGCGCAGAATGAGCTGGCCGGGCCTGATGCCACGGTGTATAAAGCCATGACCGACCTGCGTGCGCGGGTAAGCATGCCGGCTTACCCCGCTGGTTTAACCAAAGACCAGATGCGTGAAAGGATCCGTCATGAAAGAAGGATAGAGCTGGCATTTGAAGGCCTGCGTTATTTTGACCTACGCCGCTGGCATACTGCTAAGACGGTGCTGAATGCAGTGAAGGATGGTATTAACCCTTATCACTACGAGGATAAGTTTTACCACTGGCCTTTACCGCAGCCGGAGATTGATAAGAGCGGGGGCGTGCTGGTGCAGAACCCGGAGTATAAATAAAGGAATGTAAAATTATAAATGTAAAATGTTAAATGTAAAAGTTGAATGTGGTTGATCGCTGCATTTGACTTTTACATTTGGCGTTTATCTTGTTCATAAAGTCTTTTAGATGGTTTTTATGGGCCTCCTTTGTTGGTTTAGAATTTTACATTTTTAAAGAGGAATGTAAACGTTGGATGTGGCCCATCGCTGCATTTAACTTTTACATTTGGCGTTTATCTTGTTCATAAAGTCTTTTAAATGGTTTTTATAAACCTTCTTTATTGATTTAAAGTATAAAGAATATAAAAATTGGGTGCGATGGTTCGCTGCATTCCACTTTTACATTTTACATTTAGAATTTTACATTTTACATTTTCAAACAAAGTTCCACAATAATGATCCGACAACTTTTTACCGCTGTAATAGCTTGTGTATGCTTACCCATCGCGTTATTAGCCCAGCAGCAGCCTTTGCGCTTATGGTATACCCAGCCTGCAATGGTTTGGGAAGAAACCATTCCCTTAGGCAACGGCCGTTTAGGTATGATGCCGGACGGCGGTGTGCGCAATGAGAAAATTGTGCTGAACGATATTACGCTGTGGTCCGGTGCGCCGCAGGATGCCAACAATTATGAAGCCTACAAACTGCTGCCGCAGATCCGGCAGCTGCTGGCGGAAAATAAGAACGACGAAGCGCAGGCGCTGATGGATAAGTCGTTCGTGTGCACGGGCAAAGGCTCTGCAGGCCTACCCTGGGGCTGTTTCCAGGTGCTGGGTACATTAATGCTGGAATATGATCATAAAACGGCGGATACTACCACTACCCATTATGAAAGAGAGCTGTCGTTAAACAATGCAGTATCCACTACCTCCTACGAGCTAAACGGCGTTACCTATAAAAGAGAATACTTTACCAGCTTTGGGAATGATGTAGGCGTTATCCGCCTCACGGCCAGCAAACCCGGACAGCTGAATTTTCGTGTATCCATTGACCGGCCGGAGAATTTTGCAGTAAGAACAGAAGGCAAGGAGCTGCAAATGAGCGGGCAGCTGCCCAGCGGTACAGATACACCGGGTATGCGTTACATAGCCCGCGTACAGGCAAAGCTGAATGGTGGTACTTTAACCACGGAAGGCAAAAACCTGGTAGTAAAGAACGCCACGGAAGTAACGTTGATCCTTTCCATGGGTACGGATTTCCGCAATCCCGGCTTTATGGCAAAAACAAAGCAGCTGATGGCCGCTGCAATGCAAAAACCTTACACTGCGCAAAAGCAGCAGCATATTACCAACTATCAGAAATTATTCAACCGCGTGCAAATGCAGCTGGGC
>NZ_DATCRF010000830.1:0-28507 GCF_036569125.1 Chitinophaga sp.
TGGCCACTCCACGGAAATTGTGAATATAGCCAATGAATTTCCTGGGGGCTTTGGCTGCATTTACAGGGGCAGCAGGGGTAATCGTGGCGGCAGGCGCCAGGGTATTGTCCGTTGTGAGTGGTAATTGTTTTTCCATGCCTGTTATATTTTACTGCGTTTCGCTTTTTCCCAGGCTGCAGACTGGGTGTTGGTAAGGTAGCGGTAAAATCCCTGGTACACCGCTATGTTCATGAACAGGAAATAAAAAGGGATATAAAATATGCTGATCTTAATATTACGTTCCGCCAGGCTGTAACCTATAAATGCTGCTGCATAGCCCATTACTTGAATAAGTAGAAAAGCGTAAAACAGCCATCCTCCCGGGTATATTACTAACATTATATTTGTTACCAATAATAGTAACAGGCTTAAAGGGCTCAGCGTCCAGCGCAATACCCGGTGGGATATGTACTGGAACGATACTACCGGGAAGCGGAAAAAGTTCAGCAGGGCCCGCAGCATTACAATAGACTGGAAGCCGCCGGCGCTGATGCGGATCTTCCGCTTATGCTCCTCCGCAATATTGTCGGAGGGCGTTTCCATGGCATAGGCATCCGGTGCATAGGCAATGCGGTAGCCTTTCAGGTTAATGCGCAGTGAAATTACAAAATCGTCCAGGATCACCTCTTCCTCAACCGGCTGAAATAAGCCGGTGCGGATGGAGAACAGCTCCCCGGCCGCGCCTACCACGGAATACAGCTCGGCATCCAGCTTTTTCAGGTAAGATTCATACTTCCAGTAAATACCTTCTGTGGCGGCTGCACCGCTGCTGTCGTCACTGATCACTTTCTTTTCCCCGGCCACGCCGCCCACGGTTTCATCCGCATAATGTTTTACAATGTTGCGGATAGCGTCTTTATTCAGCAGGGTATTGGCATCGCAGAAAATAACGTAAGGGGTTTGCACCTGCTCCATGGCCCGGTTAAGGGCTGCGGTTTTACCGCCCCGCTTATCCGTGTGCAGCAATTGCAGCTCGGGGTAGCGGCTAATGATCTGCGGCGTGGCGTCGGTAGATCCGTCTGTAATGAACAGCAGGCGTCTTTTATGTGCGGGGTAATCCAGCGCCAGGGTGTTTTCTATTTTCGCGGTAATAATGCCTTCTTCATTATAGGCTGCTACCACCAGCGTTACATCCGGCTCATAGGGTGGGGCAGTGGCCGGCGCCGTACGCACCAGCATACGCTTGATACGCACCATTACCCATAACAGCAACCCGTATCCTATATAGTTGTAGAACAGGATAAAAAGGCTGATGACAAATATGATATAAGTAATTCGCATAGCTTTTAATTAATAATGAATAATTAAGAATTAATAATCACGGCGGCATTTGTTCATTTGAAAACAAGCCCTCCGTGGTATGGGTGTTATTTGCACTACTTCCTCCGTCATTATTAATTATTCATTCTTCATTCTTAATTATTTAAGTGGCCCAGCACTTCTGCCCGGGCGCCAGCGTAGCGCAACCCTGGTATTTGCCCGGGATATAATCATAGGCCAGTCCTTGTGTAGCGCCCTGTACAGAGGTGCAGTAGCCCTGCACGGTATATTTTTTCAGGGTTACAAAAAAGCCGTCGCCAAATATTTTGCGCTGCACTTTGCCGGCCAGGCCGCTGTATTGCCGGTCTCTTTTTTCAAAATGCGCCAGCACATTATGGCGCTGTTCCTTACTGCATTCCAGGAAGGAGCGGCCATACTGGGCCTGTGCATATTCCTGCACATCCACCAGCCCGTCCATGAATTTATTTTGCAGCTTGGTGGGGGTGCAGTCCTGTATCATGGTAATGATATAATCCTGCACACCGGCATCTTTAGCGCCGGGTGTATCCGTACGCGGTATAATGGTTTCCGCCAGCTCAGCGATCAGCGTTCTGTAGTCCGGCAAATGCTGCAGCTCTGGTTTCCGGTACCACTGGTAACTTTTAAAACCGGCTGCCACCGCGGCAGCGCCACCGCCGAAGAGCAGAAAACCTTTGAGTGCCCTACGTCTATCCATGAATTACGAATTAATCAATTACGAATTATGTACTTCATAAATCCGGTCTATCACTCCTCATTCAATAACTACAAATAGTCAATTACGAATTAAATATCCAATATATCCAAGCTATCACCCCACATCAAAACCTACAAATGGTCAATTACGATTTACAATCACTACGCACTACTTCATTCGTAATTCGTAATTAACTAATTCGTAATTACTTCCTATACTGCAGCAGCCATTCATAAATACTCAGTCCGTTCTCCCGGTACTTCGGGTTGTAAAAGTCGTGCCAGCAGCAATGCCCGCCGGGGTACACCGTTAAACGCGTAAGCCCGGGTTTGTACTTGTTGGTACTATCTACATAAGTGTGCGCATTTCTGAGCACATACCCATCTTCCAGCCCGGCAAAATACCAGGTATGTATGTTGGCGTCGGTTACAAGCCGGTAACGCTTCAGATACGGACTGTCCGTAATGGGCGCCGACATAGTAACGCAGGCCGCTATCCGGTTGGCCAGGTGCTTATTATGCGTTTTGGCAGATTCTACCGACCACCCGCCGGCACTGTAACCGGTGAGGTAGATCCGGGTCGTATCCACCGGATAACGTTTGATCACATCATCCAGCATCGGCTCCACATCCTGCGGGGAGAACGACCAGCTTTCCGCCAGCGGCGCCACCACAATGAACTGGTATACCTGCTTATCCTTCGGGTTCACGGCCTCAATTTTCCTGCCCTCATGGATCTGCCGTGTTACGCCTTCCCGGAATATTTTACCCAGGTCTTTGCCCGCAATGCTTCTGCCGTGAAAGGCAACCAGCAGCGGGTACTTTTTGCCAGGCACCGGTTTGTCCGGTGTGTAGATCAGCGCCGGCCTGGTTTGCCACGGACTGATCTTAACCTGTATTGCCTGCATGGGGGCATAATCCACAACATCCTGCCCGTATGCGTTACCGCATAGCCAAAGGCCCGCCAGCAGCATCATATGCCTTAAGGTCATCAGAATAAAATTTACGATCAACAAAGAAGAAATACTACAGTAAGCGCATCACCTCTTCCAGTGTCATGCCCACAATGCCTTCCAGTGCCAGCTTTGACTGACGCAGGTTTTTCTCCAGCAATACCTTCTGTACCATTTCTACGTTGTAATCGTGGTAGGCCGCTTTATATTCATCCAGCGGAATACCTTCGGTGCCGGCACGGAACTTTTCTTCTATCTGGTTGTAATGCACCAATGCATCTTCCAGGATAGGGCCGTGCAGCTCTACCAGCTGTTTATTGGCGGAATATTCTTCATACGCTTCCAATACTTTATCCTTAATGATCAGCGCAGCAGATTCCTGTTGTTTTTGTACCACGCGGCCCTGTGCCTTTGCTTTCTTAACCTCGTTAGGGATAGAAATAAAATGGCCCAGCGGTATCAGCACCCCAAAGTTGTAACGGGGATAAAAGCTGGCCTGCGGGTTGTTACCATTGTTATTGCCTTTAATGGTGAACTCATTTAAGTTACCGGCAGCCGTAAAGTGGTTTAGCCAGGCTGCTTTGGCAATGCGTGTTTCGTATTTGGTGATATCCTTCTGAGCGTCATACTGCCGTACGTCCGGGTTTTGCAATGCCAGCTCCACCAGCTTTTGCTTAAACCGTGCAATAATAGACGGATCCTGCGGCAACTTTAATAAAACAGAAGTATCCGGTTGTTGCAGCTGTGCAAAAGCCCCCAGGCTCATACACACTGCCAAAAAGGTAATGTAGGCTCGTTTCATCAGTCAATATTTAGATTTTTAAGCTGCATGATAGCCCCCGCTTATAAATTTCCGTTCGTCCGGAAAATTGATGAAGTGCGGTTCCACCAGCAAATATTTACGCCCTTTCCAGGTATTTAATTTTAACTACAATAGCCATAAAGGCATACAACATAATAGATGTTTCCACCAGGGTAGAGGTGTCCTGCGCATATTGTGAGATGGCTGCTGCAAAACTGGCCGCAGCAATGCCTATCATCAATAGCTTGTCCAGCTCCCATTTCACACGGAAAAAGTTGGATACTGCTATCTGTATCAGGAAAAAGAAATGCCCGGCCACCAGCAACATGCCTATCCAGCCCGTTTCCAGCACAGCGCGCAGGAAACCATTGTCCGTCTGGAAATCAGCCAGCTGATGCCCGGGGTTGTAGGTAACCCCGTTACCACCGGTTGTATTTACGCCTCCCCCAAATGGATGCGCGTGCATATATGGTTGTATGCGGTGCCGGTTACGGTCACGCACATTCACAGATTCGTCCTGCTTGCCTATAAAGGCTGTTCTTACCCGCACAATAGTAGGGTTGCTGTGAAAAGGCCCGTACAATATTACCAGTGAAAAGAACGCAAAGGCCATCGCCACCAAGATCGTATTGCGCTTTTGCAGGTTGGCCATAAAGAACACCATCAACC
Organism: Chitinophaga sp.; assembly: GCF_036569125.1. Lineage (GTDB taxonomy): Bacteria > Bacteroidota > Bacteroidia > Chitinophagales > Chitinophagaceae > Chitinophaga. The sequence continues at coordinate 4,459 of NZ_DATCRF010000830.1, forward strand.
CCAGCGGCACCATTACATAGCCGGTACGCGTACCCGAATAGCCCAGCGCCAGCACATGCAGCATGATGGATATAATGATCACGATCTTGATGGGGATAGTGATCACCGTTCTTTTGGCGGTTAGCAGGATCAGCATCATGATGATGTTACAGGCCATAATGATCCCGAACACCGCTGCATCCGACATAAAGGAGAACAACCGTATCCCGGATATGATCATGGTAGTGCCAAACTTTTCCCGGTACTTGTTAATGAACGCCTGCTCATAAGGCAGCAGGCCATGCCATTGCTGTATGCAGCAATAGAATGCAGCCGCGGTGCCCAGTATCAGCCAGTACTTCATGAAAGTACGCACGTCCTTCAGGCTGTTAAAAACATTCAGCCCTACATACAGGAAAATATAGCAGCGCAAAGACACCCGCATAAACACATACCAGCCCAGGAAAGAATGTGTTTCCGGGTTAAAGAACTCCATGAACAGGATGATCAGGTACAGGAACAGGCACATTAACAGCGGATCCCTGAAGAACTTTACCTTTTTGATCGTTTCATCGCCCCGTTTAAAAATGCAGCCAAACAATACGGAAAGCAGCAGCGCATCCATTACCACGCCTACGCTTTGCTCTGAGCCCGACATACGTTCCAGCAGCGGCAGCGTCATGGTTATGGTAATGTAAATGTAGTAGCCCAGCTTATAATTGGTCACACATACCAGGCAAATGGCTGCGCCTACGATCATTACGCTCAGCCCAACGCCGGCCTTCAGGTCGGTAGAGGCTACGTAAGCCAGCACCGGCACCAGCAGCGCCCATAACAGTATTATGAACCAGAGCGTAATATTTTTCTTTGTCAATTGCATGTATGCCTTACCGTTATACTCCCTTACAGGAACATTGTTTTAATCAGCAGCATAAGAATGGTCACCCCTACAAAAAGGATGATCAGTGATCTGTGCAGCTGGTCGCTGATGATTTTTTTTTCCGGTTTTCTCATTGTTCACTTACTTTATCTGTTGCTGCGCCGGCCACAGGCCGTTTCTCCGCCTGCGTTTTAAAAGGCCCTGTAAACAGGAACTCCAGGTGTAACAACAGGCAGAGCCTGTAGAGTATAATGGATAATGTGATCCCCAAAGTCATTAGTATCAGTGTCATTACCGGCATGCTCAGCTGCACATTCAAACGTAACAGCACCATCCGGAACAGGAATACAATGCCCAGGTGCAGCAGGTAGATGTATAATGAATAGTGACCTAATGTTTGCAAAAAAACGGCGCGCTGGTACTTGGCCAGCAAAAAAGAGATCATGATCACCAGCAGTGCGCCAAACATAGCCAGCACCGAAAAAATGTACATGTTGGCCTCCGGGTGCTCCATGGTGTAATACTGCGCCAGTATAAAAAAGGGCAGCAGTATCATTACCTTATAGCCGGAGGCAAGCTGCCGCTGGATCTTATCCTGGAAAAAATAAGGCGCAGCCAGGTGTCCCAGGCAAAAGAACACGTAGAACATCATTACATCCGACAGGGTGCTGATGGTGCCTGCCAAAGGAATAAGCCCCAGCATTACCAGCCCCAGTAACAGCTGCAGCGGCCCTCTTAACTTTAACACTACGTGGTTAAAAAGGTACAGCGCCGTTACGTTGAACAGCGCAAACAAATACCATTGCTGCAGCATGCCGCGGGGGTGAATAAGAATGTCAATATAATTGCCAATGCCCCGTTTAAAATTTGTATACTCTGAGAAAATGATCTGAAGGGATAACTGGATGAAGCACCATAACAGGTAGGGGTACAGCAAAGTATTGATCTTGGTTACCAGGAAATCCTTAGCCCCCCGCTTTTGCAGGCTGGAGGCAAAGAACAGGCCCGACAGGAAAAAGAATAACGGCATACGGAACCCGTACAACATTTCATTTGCATCCATCAAAGCGGGCGTTACCGATACACCGCTATACAATAATCCATATAATACATGCCTGTACACTACAAATATGATTGCTATTCCTTTTGCATAGTCCACCCAGGCATAGCGTCTCGATGTCGCCGGCCGGAAGGAAAAAATAAATTTTAGTTTTGGGGTTAAGGATTCCATGTTGTTGTTGTTTTCCGACAACTACAATTCCAAGAAGTCATCATTTACATTATTTAGCACGGCCCCCAATAACTTACCATTCATACTCTGCAGGAACTGTATGGATTCCTTGTCGTTCTGCTTCAATGATACCCTGGAGGAAAATATAGCTATTACACCTTCTACATAGTGCACCAGCTCTTTACTATCTGTATAATCATTTAACGGAGCGCCTTCCAGCAACACAAAATCATAATACCCTTTCAGCTGCGGCAGGTAGTTCAGCAGGTGGTTGCGGGGCAATATCTCCGACGGCGTATAGTCGCCGCCTTTACAACCGATCACCTCTATCCCGTCTACGGAATAGGTGGTAACAATTTCCCTTACTTTTTCAATGCTCACTTCTTCGGGGGCCATGGAAAAGGTTTCCAGCGTAGGTTTGGCCTGCAGCGCTACGGTAAGGTCATTGTTACAGAAATTGGTGTCAATGATCAGCACCCGTTTGTTGCTCAGGCTCAGGCTATAGGCCAGGGCCTGCACCAGCGTGGTTTTACCCTGCTGTGATTCTGTGCTGGTAAACAGGAAAATGGATTTGTTGCTGCTCTCAACCTCATACCGGAGCTTGCGAAGCAGCTCCCGGAACGTGTTCTGCCTTCTTCGTGAAGCGTCATCGTCCGAGATCTGCTTTTGCAAAACTTCCGGAATGCTGTACTTGTTCAGGTCAGCATGGTTAATAGTACTGATCAGCTTCAGATCCACATGCCTTTCAAACACAGAGGGAGATTTCATAGAGTTATCGAAGAACTCCATAAACAATACCCCCAGGGTGGTTAACAGGAACACGGATGCGCCGGCCATACCCATGATGATAATACGCTTGGAAGATTCCGGTTTAAATGCAGGCTGGCCTTTCAGCGTTTGCCTGAAATCATCCGGGGGCGCAATACGGCTGTCCAGTGCCGTGTTGAGCTTTTCTTTCAGCTTATTATACTCTTCCTGGGCAAGGTCAACTTCTTTCTGTAAGGTGCTTACAGTAGCTTCTTTATTAGCGTAAGAGCCTACGGAGCCCCGCAGGGAACCAATTTTATTTTGCAGGCTGCCTATGTTCAGGGTAGATGCTTTGATATCGGCTTCCAGCGATGCTTTTTTCTGTAACAGCTCGTCTTTGCTTACGGTTTTACCGGTAGCCACGGAGGAGCTGGACATCAGTCTTTGCAACTGTGCGCGTTGTGTTTTGATCTTATCAGCCAGTGCCGGGTCAGAGCTGCCGCCGCGCTGGTATTCATCATTACTCTGGTTCAGCTGTTTACGCAGGGCTACGATCTCCGCATTGTTATTATCATACACAGCCCTGCCCTGGTTCATTTGTGCTAACTGTTCATTCACGCTTTGCAGGGAGGAGCTGAGGTTGTTGTAGGTAGCCTTTTCATCCAGCAGCGCTTTTTCCAGCTGGCTTATAAGGCCCAGCTCATTGCCGCTGGCCGCTTCTACGTTCAGCAATCCTTCAGATGATTTATAGTTGCGCAGCGCATCGATCTTCTGATCCAGCTCTGTTTTCTTCTGGTTCACCAGCGCTTCAAAGGTGCCTACATTTTCCACAGAACGTTCTGAACGCATGCTGCGGTAGTAACGGGTGAACTCGAAGTACAGCGTATTCACCACAAAGGCGGAGAGCTCCGGGTTTTCAGAACCAAAAGACATATCAATATAATCCGTACGCTGCAGGCGGCCTACGTTCAGGCGTTTGCGGATGGATTCATAATCGTACTTGCACAGCTTCATATACTCCAGCAGCTTACGCTCTTCCGGCTGGTAAGAGGTCAGCATCTGCAAAGAGTCCAGCTTATGGCGCGCCAGCTGCAAACCGGCTACCCGGTTGAATTGCAGGTACTCCGGGGTGCGGCGGTCTTTTTCAGTGAGGAAACGGAAAGGTTTGGGAGAGGTAAGGTCGTGTATCAGCAGCTGGTAAGAAAGCAGGCTGATAACGGTAGGGGAGTTAATGGTTTCAACAACGTTGTTAAACTTTACATCCGCCTCAAACAGGTTAACGTTGTTCTCATCGCGCAGCTTAATATCATCGTTAATAGTAAAGCCGGTCGACATCTGTGCGTTGGACACATACAGCTTTGCACGGTCCATGGTGAAAACAAACGAAAGCACAATGGCCACTATCGTGCTGATAATGATCCACCATTTTTTCTTAAGTAGTGCTTTCACAAAATATATTACATCCATATCAATTATTATTTTTTATCAATTATGCCACCTTAAAAAATCCGGCAAAACCCGGACCCCTGCGGCAAATCATACGATACCCGTTTAGTTAAAAATGCATGAACATGACGCATGTAGTCATGCAACCAGAAATTCAAAGGAATGGTAAATAAGAAAGTAGTGAGCGGTTTATAGCCGTACTACGTGTGGTTTTTGTGTTAGGATAAGGCGAAAGAAAGATAAGATTTGCTACACCTGTGCCACTTTGGGAAAACAGTACATATACTGTTATAATAAATAGCACGTTAAAGGCGTACCCGGTTTCGAGCGCTAAATTAATTCGCAGATTATAAACTACCTAATTTTTTTGGGTGAATTAGATATTTTAATTAGGGAAAGCTTGTTTTCGGGACTTTATAGATAAATTTTCAAGCATTTAATGAAAAAGAAAATATGTTTCCAGCGATAACAGACCAATTACCATTCCTGCAACCGTTCTTAACACCTTGCTGTAAGTAAGCTTATCATACCCCAGCAGCAGCAGTACAAAGAAGGGCGCTGCCTGCGCTACATAGCGGGAGCTGAACAGGTGCGTAACCTTAAAGCTGGTAGCCAGCATCAGCATAGCCGCCGCTAAAAGGAACAGGAAAAAAGGTTCTGTACGGCGTTCCCAGGCCCGCAATGCAGAGCATATTACGAAGTAAATAGCCACCACTGCCAGCGCCGGCGCCATAATAAAAGGGTATAGCCGCATAAGGGCAGCCGGCAGTATCTTTTCCATGGCCACGCTTAGCGGCCCATACTCCCAGCGTATAAGGGTTATGTTCAGCAGCAGCAGCACTACATAGCCGCCCAGCATATATATTACAACGCGTTTGCTGAAATAGAACCAGCCCGGCGCCAGTAAAAAGGTGATCAGCGCGCCATAGGCAAAGGCCAGCATACCATGTTCCATATCCAGCCCGCCGGCAGCGGTAAAAGCCTGTTGCGGAGGGGTTAAGCCTTTCCATATATAAAACACCGGTAAGCACATGGCCAATGCCACGCCGCAGTAAATGATCAGCAGCAGCCAGCGGCCGGTGCTGCGGAAATTATTGATCAGCAATGCGCCGGCAGCCGGCACCATGATCAGGAAAGGGGAGCGGCCCAGGATTGCCATGCCCAGCGCAAACCCTGCCAGCAAAGCCATGAACAGGCTTACAGGCAAAGCGCTTTCCTGCCTTTGCAGCGCAAACCATAATAGCAGAACAGACAGGGTGGCAAAGAACATGGGCGGTATTTCCGTTAAGGCCATACCGGAAACCGTCCACACCATAGGTACAACCATTACCGTAAGCGCCAGTATAAAGGCCTGCTTCCTGTCGGCCGTATGTATACGCGTGATCATCGCGGTAAGCAGCAGGATCATTAAGCCCAGTAAAGCGGTATTTACCAGCCGTATACCCGGTGTTTGCAAATGGGTAATGCAGCGCAGCGGGTAGTGGATAAACTGGTATAAGGGGCCGGGCGCCTGTTGGTTTATGTTAAGCAGGAACTCTTTTGAAAGCCCGTATTTTTCAAACAGGTACACATTTGGAATAAAAAGGGGCTCATCGTACAGGGGCGGTTGTTTGTGGTAAATAGTAAGCAGCACCAGGAACACGTATCCCGTAACTCCTAATAGTAGTAATAAAGCTGCAGGTACAGGCAATTTTTTCATGGAGAAGATTCGAGGTAAGTGAGGCATTAAAATTAATGCACTTCATTCCATAATAACAAATTTTTGAAGTAATTTTTGTTTCCCAACTCGTTTACCATCATTTTTCACGCATTCACCCGCCAAAATAAACCGTTTACGAAATATCGATTATGAAATGATTCAAGTATTATATTTTTACATCCGTTCGGTACATTGTTCCATTTTCTCTTATGAAACAGTTGTACAGAATTTGGCAAATATGCGTACTTTAGAGTTATATTTATTGAGGAGACCTACTAAGTTGTATAGTTAATCCTTTCTAATCGACCATAATATCCCCTGAAAAACTACCGTACATTTTCAGTTCATCTTTGACCACATCCAATTTAAAGCCTTCTTTATGCCTATGGCACAGCTGTGTTTTGTTACGTAGGTGTTTGGTTTAACAATGAATTATTGAAAAAGAAGGTAGTAAATGAAAAAGAAAGTTTTAATAATAGACGACAGCAAGCCAATAAGATTATTGTTGGATGCGATCCTGGGTAAGCATTACACTGTAATGACCGCCCAGGATGGATTGGAAGCAATGGCCTGGCTTTCGAAGGGGAATGCGGCAGATGTGATCATCACGGACCTTCATATGCCTAATATAGACGGGTGGGAATTACTGGAGCACCTGTCCGGCAGCTACCTTTATAAAGATATACCGGTTATGGTACTTTCCGGAGAAGTACCCAATACAGAGCCCACTGCAATTACCGCCCGTTTTGATAATGTACGGGTAGTAATGCAAAAGCCCTTCGATCCCGTTGTGTTACTTGAAAAAGTAGCACACATGCTGAACGGTCAGCTTACAGTGTCGATATAAGTATAATCCCTTACCCAGCTTTAACTGTAATAAAATATGGAGACGACGATTACACCTAGTTTTTCAACTACTGCCACTGTTGTCAGGAGTAGCACTACTGGTAAACAGAACAACCCGATCTACCGGCAAATCACCGACGAGAAGATCGCGTTGTTCATTGGTCACTCTTATGTGGATGTACCCCAGGAAACCCCCAGCTTCAAGTACCTCGTAGCAGAGCACATTGAAGATGCGCAGCAGGCCATCGACCAGCTGCTGAACGTGTACCGCAAAATACCGGCGGTGATCATTTACCGCTTTAACAGTTCTTACGAAACAGATCTGGCTAACTGGGAAGCCTATTTTGAAGAGCACCAGGTGCTCAGCTCCATCCCGTTCTTCCTGTATACAGATCAATTGTCTGCGCCCCTGAAATCATTAGTTAAAAAACACAACTTTATTGACGAGATCATTACACGGGAATGCCTGGTTAGCCGCCTGGCAGAGAAAGTGAACTTCGTAAGCAAGTTCAAACGCATGCACCTGTTTGCCGACAAAACGCCCGAAACATCCATCGTAGCTACTTCCGGCAAACACATCAACCATCTGCTGAAACGTATTTTCGACGTAGCAGTGGCCGGCGCATTACTGTTGCTGTTGTCTCCCGTGTTCCTGCTCATCGCCATCCTCATCAGGCTGGAATCCAAAGGACCGGTATTTTATTCCTCCCCACGGGCAGGTAAGAACTACCGCATGTTCCGCTTTCATAAGTTCAGGACCATGATACCGAATGCAGATAAACAGCTGCAGCAGTTAAAGGACCGGAACCAGTATAACACCAGTGAAAATGGGCCGGTATTCCTGAAGTTCTCCAATGATCCCCGGATCACCCGCCTGGGTAAATTTTTGCGCAACACCAGCCTCGACGAGCTGCCGCAGCTGTTCAACGTGCTGGTAGGGGATATGTCGCTGGTAGGTAACCGCCCGCTGCCTTTATATGAAGCAGCCTCTTTAACTACCGATGCGTGGGCCGAACGTTTCCTGGCGCCTGCAGGCATTACCGGCCTGTGGCAGATCAGCAAGCGCGGTAAAAAAGATATGTCAGTGGAAGAGCGTATAAGCCTGGATATTAACTATGCGAACAAACATTCGTTTGTATATGATATGTGGCTGATGGTGAATACACCGTTCGCCATGGTACAAAAAGATAACGTATAATGATAGCCGTTATTGAAGTAATTTTATTTTCCTACTTAGCCGGATGCATTTTATTTAACCTGGTACTATCCGTAGCAGGACGGTTGCAGCGCAAAAGAACTACGCCGCCGCCGCAGGCAGGTCTTTATGCCCGTGTGGCCATACTGATCCCTGCCTATAAAGAAGATAGCATTATCCTGTCTACTGTAGAAAGTTATGCCCGGCTCAACTATCCCGCCGGTATGTATGAAGTGGTAGTGATAGCCGATTCCCTGCAGCCGGATACCTTAATACAGCTAAACCGTGCAGGCGCTACCGTTATGCCGGTGTCGTTCGAGAAAAGCACCAAGGCCAAATCCCTTAACGCAGCCTTTGCACAGCTGCCGGATGATGCCTATGACCTGGCGCTGATCTGCGATGCGGACAACATGCTCTCACCTGATTTCCTTTTAAAGGTGAACGGCGCTTTCCAGAACGGGGAGTATGCCATACAAACACAAAGAGTAGCAAAGAACTTAAATACGCCTTTTGCCGTGCTGGATGCAGCCAATGAGATCATTGCCAACCACCTGTACCGCAGGGGCGCAAACGCCTTAGGCCTTTCATCCTCAGTTATCGGTAGCGGCATGGCCTTTCATTATCCGCTCATTAAAGGTATAATGCAGGAAATTGAGGCTATTGGCGGGTTTGATAAAGTGCTGCAGTTAATGGTGGTATCAAAGGGCCATGCCATTTATTACCTGGAAGATGCGCAGGTGTTCGACGAGAAAGTGGAGCAGCCCGAGGCATTTGAAAATCAGCGCCGGCGCTGGTTATCCAGCCAGCTGGTGTATCTGCGCCAGTACTGGAAAAAGGGCTGGCAGCAGCTGTTCCATGGTAATGTGGATTATTTTAACCTGGCAGTTTGCCAGAACCTTTTAATGCCGCGCCTGTTGCTGCTGGCATCCGTTACGGTCATTACAGTGTTCTATATTCTTTTACACCATTACCTGCTGCTGCCCGCCACCTGGTGGGTAGCGCTGTGGGTATGTAACTGTATCAGCTTGTTACTTCCTATTCCGGTGTTGTTTTTCCGTAAATACCTGTTTTCCGCCCTGGTAGGCATGCCGCGCGCCATATTTATAATGGTGTCGCTGCTGTTCCGCCTGAAAGGCGCCAATAACCGGTTCATTCACACCAAACACACTAAAACCGGTATAGATAATCCCTTGTTAGATGTTGTCAGCAAATAGACCAACATATTATCCCTTAGTATCTGTCATCACTGTTAATTATAACAATACACAGGTGACCTGCGAGCTGCTGGACTCCCTGCAAAAGATCAGCTACCCCCGGCTGGAGGTGATTGTGGTAGATAATGCTTCCAAGGAAGATCCTTCGGAGATTATCAATACACAGTACCCTTCAGTGAAACTGATCCGTAGCCAGGAGAACCGCGGTTTTGCCGGCGGCAATAACCTGGGCATACAGGCAGCGCAAGGCTCTTACCTGTTCCTGGTGAATAATGATACCGAATTTACGGAAGGATTAATAGAAGGACTGCTGGAAGTATTTTCACAGTTCCCGGATGCAGGGGTGGCCAGCCCTAAATTCCATTACTTCTTTCATAAAGGTACCATTGAGTATGCCGGCTACCATGCCGTTGATATGTTCACCGGCCGTAACAGCATGATAGGCTGCCATGAGCCGGACCAGGGCCAGTATGATGCCATCAAGGCCACGCCCTATGCACATGGCGGCGCCATGATGATCAGCCGCGAAGCGCTGGCAAAAGTAGGCTTGATGCCGGAAGTGTACTTTTTGTATTATGAAGAGTTTGACTGGTGCGAGCAGTTCCGCCGCAAAGGATACAAGATCTACTACCAGTACAAATCGCTGATCTATCACAAAGAATCTATGACAACGGGTAAGAACAGCCCGTTGAAAACATATTACATTACCAGGAACAGGATACTGTTCATGCGCCGCAATGTACAATTGCCGGCACGCCTGGTATTTTTACTTTATTTCATTTTTTTGACTGTACCCAAAAATACCCTGCAGTTCCTGCTCAGGCGCGAAGCAACGCACCTGAAAGCTTTCTGGAGAGGTATTGCCTGGAACATGAAGAATCTGAGATACGAAGTTTGAATTAATTATTAATTCTTAATTATTAATTCACCTTTCGTTTAATACTAACCGAAATACTGAACAACATGTGTGGTATCGCAGGGTTTATTGATTTTTCCAAAAAATCCGGAACAGACATTTTGCAGCGCATGACAGATGCAATGCAGCACCGTGGCCCCAATGATTCCGGCTATGAAGTTTTTGAACACGCAGCAGCCGGCATAGGTTTCGGACAACGCCGTTTGTCTATCCTGGACCTTTCCAGCGGCGGACACCAGCCCATGCACTTCAAACATTACTCCATCATCTTCAACGGGGAAATATACAACTTCAAGGAAATAAAGAAAGAGCTGGAAAAGCTGGGTTACAGCTTCCACTCCGGTTCTGATACCGAAGTATTGTTAAAGGGATACGATGCCTGGAAAGAGCGTGTGCTGGACCGTTGCATAGGCATGTTTGCCTTTGTGATCTTTGACCGCCAGCAGGATGAAGTGGTGCTGTGCCGCGACCGCGCCGGCGTAAAACCCCTTTATTACTATTGGGATGGCAGCCGTTTATTATTTGGCTCCGAGCTGAAAGCGTTGTGCCAGCACCCGGATTTCAAAAAGGAGATAGATGTGAACAGCGTATCCCTGTTCCTGCAATACAGCTACATACCCACCCCTTATACCATTTACCAGGAAACGCGTAAGCTGAAACCCGGCCACCTGCTCACCATCCGATTAAACCGGCAGGAGCTGCAGGAGCGGGCGTACTGGAATGTACTGGATGCCTATAACCAGCCGCTGACTGGCCTTTCCCAGCATGAAGTAATACAGCATACCGAAGCGCTCATGAAAAGCGCATACAACTACCGCATGGTAGCCGATGTGCCGGTAGGCGTGTTCCTGAGCGGCGGGTACGATAGCGCCAGCGTGGCGGCTATTATACAAGCCGGCTCCGGCAGCCGTATCAAAACCTTTACCATCGGGTATAAGGAGCGGGCCTTTGATGAATCGCAGGAAGCAAAAAAGATTGCCCGCCACCTGGGCACCGATCATACAGAATGGATCGTAGGCCCCCAGGATGCGCTGGCAATACTGGAGCAGCTGCCTGAAATTTATGACGAGCCGTTTGCCGATAATTCCACCGTACCAACTACCCTGGTAAGTAAGCTGGCCAGCAAGCAGGTAAAAGTAGCGCTGAGCGCCGATGGCGGTGATGAGCTGTTTGCCGGGTATAACAAGTTCAATCAATCCCTGCGCTATACCCGCTTTTCCAAAAGATTGCAGGGCGTATTAAGCCATACCATGGGCTTGATGAAACCGGAGCTGATCCCTTACTTCAATAAAAAGTACAACTTCGCCTCCCGCTATGAGAAAATGAAGCTCATATGGGGCGCCGGCCAGCCGCAGTATGCGCTGAAATATATCAGCCAGTACCTCACGGAAAGTGAAGTGCACCACTACATGCAGGTAAAGCCTGAAAAGTACAGGACCAACTTTGACCTGAACGGTGAGCTTACCAACGTAAACGACCCGCTGAATAAGCTGCTGGCCATTGATTATAAAACCTTCCTGGTAGATAATAACCTGGTGAAGGTAGACCGTGCTACCATGAGCGTGAGCATTGAAGGCCGTGAGCCTATGCTGGACCACCGCCTGGTGGAGTTCCTGGCACAGGTGCCGCAGTCGCTGAAGGTAAAGGATAATGTGAACAAGTACATTCTGAAAACTATTGTACATAAATACATTCCGCAGTCTTTAATGGACCGCCCCAAACGCCCGTTCATTGCGCCTTTGCAGGAATGGTTCCGGGAAGAGCTGAAAGAGCAGATGCAATATTACCTGGCCCCCGAAAGGCTGGCCAAAAGCGGCTTGTTTAACGCGCCGCATGTGCAGCAGCTCATGGAAAAATACATTAGCGGTGGTAAGGTAAGCCACCAGAAGCTTTGGAATATACTGGTGTTCCAGTTATGGTATAACCGTTGGATGGAGAAATTATAATGTCACCGGCAAAAAAAATACGCGTACTGCAAACCATCCGCCAGGGTAAAATTGGCGGCGGGGAAAGCCATGTGCTGGACCTGGTGGCCACGCTGAACCGTAGCCGTTTTGAACCGGTAGTGCTGGCCTTTACAGACGGGCCCATGATACAGGCCCTGCAAAAAATGGAGGTGCCCGCGCATGTAATAGCCAGTGAAAAAGCGTTTGACATCAGCGTGTGGAAACAGGTAAAGCGTTTTTTACAGCAGCAGCAAATAGATATGGTGCATGTGCACGGCACCCGCGCCAACACCAATGTGCTGTGGGCCGCACGCTCCCTGCAGCTGCCGCTGATCTATACCATTCACGGCTGGTCGTTTCATGAAGGGCTGAACCCCATGATGAAACGGGCGCGCATAGCCGCGGAGAAATTTATAACCCGTAAAGCCCAGGTCAACATCTGCGTATCTGAAGCTAACCGCCAAACCGGCCTGCAGGCCTTTGGCAGCTTCCGTGCAGAGGTGATCCGGAATGGCGTGAACCTGCAGAAGTTTGATCCGGCCGTTATTTACCCGGATGTAAGAACAGCCGTAGGCATCCCGGCAGATCACCTGGTAGTAGGGTACATAGCCCGTATGACCTACCAGAAAGATCCGGTGACCATGATCCGCGCATTTGCCGCAGCAACACAACAGGTAAAAGATGTTACACTGCTGATGGTAGGCGGGGGAGAGCTGAAGCAAACCGCCATTGACACTGCGCAGGCGCTGGGCATTGCAGATAAAGTAGTGTTCCTGGATTTCCGGCAGGATGTGCCGGCCGTGCTGAAGGCCATGGATATTTACTGCCTGCCGTCCTTATGGGAAGGTTTTCCTATTGGCGTGCTGGAAGCCATGGCTATGGGTAAAGCGGTTATTGCCACGGATGTTGATGGTACGCGTGAAGCCGTTACCCATGAACAGAACGGGCTGCTGGTGCCGCCCGCTAATCCCGAAGCCTTAACCGCTGCTATGGTACGGCTGCTGCAGGATTTTTATTTGCGTAAACAGCTGCAGCAAAAAGCCGTTAAAACTATTCAAACTACCTACAATGTAACGGGAATGACCCGCAGCATTGAAAATATCTATGAAGCAATCAGCCTTTAGCGCTTAGTAATGGTCAATACTAAAAGCCAAAAGCTAAAAGCTAAAAGCTGATCAAACTAATAAAGGATACTATGACCACGATCACTTACGAATACGAACGTTTTACCGACAACAAACGACTGAAATTTATTGAGAGCTGCCTGCAGCAGGGCATTCCGGCCCAGGGCCGTGTACTGGATGTAGGCTGTGGCAACGGGGTGATAAGCCGTCACCTGGGACAGTTTGGTTACGACGTGCTGGGAATAGACATCAGCCAGAAAACAATTGACGTAGCCCGCTCAAAAAATAAGCTGCCCAATGTACGCTTTGAAGCTATCAGCGCAGAAGCATTGAAGGCGCAGGGCCAGCAGTACGATGCAGTCATCTGCAGCGAGGTGCTGGAACACCTGGACCAGCCGGGCATTTTGCTGGAAACAATCGCCGCCGCGCTGAAACCGGAAGGCATGTTAATAGTTACCGTGCCAAATGGTAAAGGCCCGCGGGAAGTGTGCGTAACCAAGCCTATGCTGAAAGCGCGCAACAACCCTAAAGTATGGGGTTTTATTAACAGCATTAAAAAAGCGCTGGGCTTTAAAGGCACTACCGTACAGTCGCAGGCCGATAACCTGGATCACGTACAGTTCTTTACCCGTAAGGATCTGCAGGCCCTGGCCACTGCGCACGATTTTAAGATCGTACGTTTTGCCAAAACCAATTTTGTGGAAGATGTATTTCCTTTTTCCCTGTTCACCAAACGCATTAAATTTTTGCAGGCGCTGGATTGCCAGGTAGCAGAAATATTGCCGCTGGGCTTTACAGGAGGATTTAACACCGTATGGAGGAAGAAGTAAGAGACCATAGCCGGTGGTCCATGCTATCGATAATGGTTCGTGGACCACGGACTGAAACACAATAAGCAACATAACATACCATGGACTATGGACCATGGGCCATGGACTAAAACAAATGAGGATCGCTTTTATAATACTCGCACATAAACAACCTGCCCAGCTGCAGCGCCTTTTACAAAGGCTGGCGCACCCGGGTATTGATTGTTATGTGCATGTGGATGCAAAGTGCGGCCTGCAGGATTGGGAAGCGCCTTTATCACTGCCGCAGGTATACACCGTGCCGGAAAGGGTAAAAGTAACCTGGGCCGGCTGGAGCATTCTACAGGCTACGCTGAACAGCATGCAGGCTGTAATGGACAGCGGTGAAAAATATAAGTACATTACTTTACTCAGCGGGCAGGATTATGTGTTAAGATCCGCCGGTTATATTTATGATTTCCTGTGCAGCCGGCAGGAGAGCGGTCAGCAGTTCATTAACGTTATTAATGATGAAGCGCTGGCGCCCATGATGAGCAAAATGCTCAACTATCATTTTGTAGAACATCATTTTCCCGGCAAGTATAAGTTTGCCCGCCTGCTTACAGCCCTGCTGCCTAAACGCCGCGCACCCCTGGGCTTTAAGCTGTACTGCGGCTCCGCCTGGTGGACGCTGACTCCGGATTGCGTGGAGTACTGTTTACAATTTGAAAAGCAGCATCCGGAGCTGCATCGTTATTTTAAATACACCTGGGGATCCGACGAGTTTCTGCTGCAAACGATCCTCATGAACAGCCCTTACCGCGCGCAGGTAACCGGCGATAACCTGCACTACATTGACTGGAGCGCAGGTAAAGAGCATCCCAAAACTTTTGCTACAGAAGATATGACACCGCTGCTGGCTTCCGGTAAGCTGTTTGCCCGCAAATTCGATATGGAAAAAAGCGCCGCCATTATGGACCTGCTGGATGAGGAAGTAGTGTGGAAGGTATTGTAAGCGCATCTTATTAAAAAAGCCGGATATGATCACTAATTCATATCCGGCTTTTTGCTATATGTAATTGAACTACGCTTTATCCGCCACCATAGCCTTTCCCGTTACTTTGGCCAGCAGCCTCTTACATTCCTGCCATCCCAGGGTCCACACATCGCGCAAATGCACATCCAGGTGCTTCTTCAAAAAGTAATAGCCGAATACCACAGCAAATATTACGTTCAGCAGGGATGCGAACGCTACCGAACGGATATCTGTATAGATCCACACAAAAAGAATATCACAGGCCACATTCAGGATCAGCTTCAGGAAGTTCTTATAAAAATTCACGTTGGGCAGGTTGATCATGTCCAGCGTAACCCCAATAAACCGGTCAATAGGCCACAGGATGGCGGAGAACAGGATAATGCGCACAATATCCGTAGCATCCAGGTAAGTGCTTTTAGCTAAGATGATAATTAAAGGCTGGGTAAAGATCAGGAGGCCTATAATAAAAGGAGTGATCAGCAGGCTTACCGTGCCGGTATATTTCGCAAAAGCCCGTGCCACGCCCGTATAGTCATTCCGGTTAGCAGCGCCGGAAAGGGTAGGCTGTGCGGTAGCTACAAAGCTGCGCAGGATAATTTCAATGACCTCCATAAACTTTTGCGGTATGCTGTAAATAGCCACAGCTGCAGGGTTCAGCAGGGTGCGGATCACCAGCGTGTCGGAATAATTGAGCAGGGAAGAGGAGGCCATGCTGCCAACGATATGTTTGCCAAAGTTGAAAAGCTCCCGCGCCTGCTCTTTTGTACGGAAGAACACGGAGCGGATCATGGTCCATTTACGCAGCAGGCAGTAAATGCTGGCCAGCGCCATGGATGCGCAATACGTATACAATACATTGGGCAGGCTTACCAGCTTTGTAAGGTATAGCACGCCCAGTAGCACCAGGAAGGAGCCGTTCTGCATTAACCGGATCCAGATAATTTTTTCAAAACGGTGTTCGGCCTGCAATACCCAGGTAGCAAAGTTCATGGGCAGGGAAAAAAGGGTAAGCATCCCCAGCCAGCAAATAAATAAATGCCAGGTAGGGTTAAACCACCGGTAAGCTACAAAGTAAGCCAGGAACGAAAGTGTTATATAACTTAAGGTAAGCAGTATGGAAATATACCAGCCGGCCCCAATTACACGGCGCCCGGTAGTTTCATCCACCCCGGCATAAAATTTTATCAGGCCGGTTTGCAGTAAGGCGGTACGTATCTGATCCAGCAGATTATAGGTGCCAATGAAGGTTACCCATTCCCCGAAAGCATTGAGGGATAAGAGGCGCACGAGTAACGAGAAAGACAGTACGTTAAAGAACGCCATCACAACATTACCCATCAAAGAGTGAAAATGCCGGTTACGGATGGCAGACAGAAATCCAAAAGCCATGTGTCGTCGTTAATAATAATAAAGCGGTCTTTTTTACAGGATACAGTTACAAAAAGAGTAGTATATGGGGTAACAATACTATATGTTTTTTACGCGTGCAAGATACATTTTTTTGTTAATAAAAAAAATATGTTACAACAATCGCGTGTTGTAGATATTGAAAAACAAGATAATACGAGGTAGAGAAAAAGATAATTTATTATAATTCCTGATATATATACAAAAAAACTATTATTTGATAAATAAAAAATACTTTCTTTGCAAGGGTGATATCGAAGAGACATTAGAAGAGTACATAATATCTTAAGCACAACATTAGAAGAACTAAGAAGACAATATCACCTGTCAGTGTTATTCGTTCAGCCATTCAAAGCTTGTCCAGGGGGGATTAAGGCTTGAAAGCTTGGAAAGATCTCATTGATAAACCAACACCATATGTTTAATATGAAAAACCTCTATGTAATGAAACAACATTACACTAACTCTACTGTGCCTGGCCGCACAGCTCTATTAGTGCTCTTGTCCTGTCTATCCTTATGCCTGTCGTCTTTCGGTCAGGGAATGAAGAACGTTCCAAAAACCTTGCCGGATACATTTACGAATTTAACAGGCTATTATCAGGCCCTTCCTGTCGATTACGACGCTAATCCTACAAAATCTTATCCTTTACTGATCTCCGTACATGGCGTAGGCGAGCTTGCCGGCGCCAACACCACATCCCTGCAGTCAAAAGTGCTGAAGAACGGACCGCAGGCATTGATTGAGCGCGGTACCTTTCCTAACTCATTCACCTCTAACGGAAAACAGTACTCTTTCATTGTGATCTCACCACAATTTAAAACATGGCCCGGCGCCGGCGACATTCACCGCCTGGTAGCTTACCTGCAAAAAACCTTACGTGTAGACGCATCCCGTTTATACGTTACCGGTTTAAGTATGGGCGGCGGTGTTATCTGGGGCGCTATCTCTGAAGTGCCTTCCAAAGCAAAACAATACGCAGCAGCCGTAGTGGTATGCGGCGCCTATGACCCGGTACCTTATCCGCAGCTGCAAAAAACAATTGCGGCAAACAATACTCCGGTGTGGGCAACACATAACAACAACGACCCTACGGTTCCGTACAAATATTCTGTAGGTTGGGTAGATGGGATTGACGGGTCTAAACCGGCGCCTAATCCCATGGCCAAATTGACGACTTTTAACGCCAAAATCCACGATGCGTGGTCAAAAACCTACGATCCGAACTTTAAGGAGAACGGCATGAACGTATATGAGTGGATGCTGCAGTATACCCGTGGCGTCTCCTCCACACCACCAACCACTACACCTTCCAAACCCTCCACCGGCACAGGTTCCGCTAATAAACGTATTACCGTACCCCGCTCCAGCGGCAACCAGGTTTATTACCCGGATGCTATGAAGAGCCTGAACATAACGGCAGGGGATACCCTGTGTTTGGCAGCAGGTGATTATGATTTTATCCAGTTCGGCGGGTTGCTGGGCACAGCGGCTAAACCCATCATTATCCAGAACTGCGGCGGCCTGGTACGCACCGGCGTAAACAGCACCACCACCGTAGCAGCTTTTGTATTTACCAACTCAAAATATTTTAAAGTAGAAGGTACCGGCGACAGGAACATTGAATATGGTTTTGATGTGAATGGTACCAATAAAAATGGTCAGAAGCTGTTTGGTTTCTTCTTTGGAGATGGCAGCAGCGACTACGATCTGCATAATGCATACGTGCACGATGCCGGTATGTTTGTGCAGGCCAAAACCCTGCAGCAGTGCGGGCATCCCGAGTGGCTGGAAGGCGCGTTCGTTATGCGTAATGTAAAGATCCACCACCTGCTGTGCCGCAACTCCGCCTGGGAAGGCTTTTACATTGGTAACACCCATTACCTGTGGGATGATGGTACCTGCAAAAGCATGAAATCGCACCACATTGAAAACCTGGAAGTATATGATAACGACCTGGAAAATATAGGCAGCGACGGTATCCAGATCTCCATGGCCGACCTGGGCACCAACCTGGTGCACCACAACCGCCTGGTGAACTATGCCATGGCTAAGAACAGCGCACACGGCTACGGCATTCTTTGCGGTGGCGGCAGTACGCTGCGCATTTACAACAACCGGGTAGACAAAGGTTATAACTGCGGTATCCAGATCTTTGGCAGCGGTATAAACTATGTGTACAATAACGTGGTTACCAACATTTATTATGAAGGTATAAACGTAACGGATAAGCTGTTATTCCAGCCCGCCACCGGTTATATCTATAATAACACCGTATCCGGTACCGGGGTGGATGCTATTAAGATCTATGCCGATCTTACCACCGTTGGCCACAAGATCTATAACAACCTGCTGATAGCGCCGGGTGGTTCCTGGGATTACCCGCAAAGCGGCATGTATATTAAAGGCGCCGCACCCATTAAATTCGATTACTCCAACAACCAGTCTTATAAAACAACCGACCTGCCGTTGTTAGGCAATGTGCTGGGCGGTCTTTTTGAGCTTACCTCCAAATCAGCCGCAGTAAATGCCGGACGGGATATGTCTGACCTGGGTCTGAAAACAGACTTTGACGATGTAACACGCCCGCAGGGTGGTAAGTATGACGTTGGTGCGTATGAGTATGCAGGCCTGCTGAACACAGCGCCTACGGCTGATGCCGGTGGCGACATCGTGATCAAGCTGCCGGCCACCAGCGTTACGCTGGATGGTACCGGTTCTAAAGATAAGGATGGCATCATCTCCAAATATGCCTGGAAAAAGCTGAGCGGCCCCGTACAGGGCACTATTACCACCGCTACGGTTTCTAAAACTACGGTTACCAACCTTACACAAGGCACCTATGTATTCCAGCTGACCGTTACGGATAACAGCGGCGCAATCAGCACCGATGAAGTAATGGTAACCGTACAGCCCTCCACCGGCAATAAGCTGCCGGATGCAGAAGCAGGCAGCGATGTTACTTTAACATTACCTACCAACGCAACACAATTATACGGCAGCAACTCACTGGATCCGGATGGTGTGATCGTAAGCTACCTGTGGAAAAAGATCAGTGGCCCAAGCTCCTTCACCATTGCAGAAAGTGATGCCAGCAATACCGATGTTACCGGCCTGGTAGCAGGCAGCTACACCTTTGAGCTGAGCATAACAGATAATGCAGGCGGTGTTAGCAAAGACCAGGTAGTGATCAACGTAGTGAATCCCGGTGGCAATCAGGCGCCGGTAGCCAATGCCGGTTCTGATGTAAGGATCACCTTACCAACCAGCAGCGCTACGCTGGATGGCACTGCCTCTAAAGATGCCGATGGCAGCATCGCCAAATATGCCTGGACAAAAGTAAGCGGCCCAACCGGAGGCACCATTACCACTGCCGGCGCCAGCAAAACAACCGTAACCGGGCTTACTACTGCCGGCACCTACGTGTTCCGCTTAACCGTAACCGATAATAAGAATGCAACTGCAACGGATGATGTAACCGTTACCGTAAGCAGTGCCACCAATAAAGCGCCTACCTCTAATGCAGGTAAAGACATAACCATTACCTTACCCACCAGCAGCACTACGCTGGATGGCACCGGTTCTGCAGATTCTGATGGCAGCATTACCAAATACTTATGGAGCAAGGTAAGCGGCCCAAGTGGCGGTACCATTACTACCGGCGGCGCCAGCAAAACCACTGTTACCGGTTTAACACAGGGCACCTATGTGTTCAAGTTAACCGTAACGGACGATGATAATGCTACCGCTTCCGATGAAGTGACCGTAATTGTAAACGCAGCCGCTAATAAAACGCCTACTGCAAATGCAGGCGCCGATATTAACATTACCATGCCCACCAACAGCGCTACGCTGGACGGCACCAGATCTGCGGATCCCGATGGCAGCATCAGCAAATACGCCTGGACCAAAGTAAGCGGCCCCGCAAGCGGCGCCATTACTACTGCCAGCGCCAGCAAAACCACTATTACCGGTTTAGGCCAGGGCACTTATGTGTTCAGGTTAACGGTAACAGATAATAAGAATGCAACCGCTACCGACGAGGTAACCGTAGTGGTAAATGCAGCTGCTAATAAAACACCGGTAGCAAATGCCGGCCAGGACCTTACCATTACTTTACCGCTGCGTACCGCACATGTGGATGGCAGCGCGTCTAAAGATCCGGATGGCAGCATTGTAGCTTATACATGGACTAAAATAAGCGGCGGCCAGGGTACTATTATTGAACCCAACAACAAGGCCACCAACATTACCGGCCTGGCGCCAGGTACTTATGTGTACGAGCTCACAGTAAAAGATAACAAGGGCGCTACCGCTACTGACCGTGTAACCGTAACCGTGATCAACGCGGTTGTAAACGAAGACCCGATCGCCAATGCAGGCCCCGATATCTGGATCACCCTGCCGCTGCGCACCGCACATGCAGATGGCAGCGCGTCTAAAGATCCGGATGGTACTATCGCATCTTATAGCTGGACCAAAGTAAGCGGCGGCCAGGGCACTATCATAGAACCTGCTAAAAGGGCCACCAACATTACCGGCCTGGATATAGGCACCTATGTATATGAGCTGCGTGTAACGGACAACAAAGGCGCGGTATCAACCGACCGTGTAACCGTAACCGTACTGCCTGATCCGAATAATAAGGCGCCGATCGCCAATGCCGGCAGTGATCTCACCATCACATTACCGCTCACCACCGCAACTGTGAATGCCAGCGCCAGCAAGGACTCCGATGGCAGCATCCGCAAATACCAGTGGAGCCAGATAAGTGGTGCACACTCCACCATCATTGAACCTAACAGCATCTCCACCAACATTACCGGCCTGGTAGCTGCAGGCGCCTATGTGTATGAGCTGAAAGTAACCGATAATGAAGGAGTAACCGCAACCGACCGTATAACCGTAACCGTGAAAGCGGCTGCCGCAGCCAAGAACATTGCACCGCTGGCCATTGCCACCGGCGATGAATCAGTACAGGCGCCCAGCGATTTCATGTACATAAACGCCGAACAGTCCAATGATCCTGACGGCACCATCACAACCTATTCCTGGAGGCAGGTAAGCGGCCCAAGCCCGGCTTACATCTGGCATCCTGATTGGGTGGAAACACGCATCAGCGGCCTGGAAGTAGGTACCTATGTGTTTGAGCTGACGGTAACCGATGATCAGGGGGCAGCAAGCAAAACCACTTACACCATAGAGGTGCTTACAGATAAAACCAGCATTACCCTGGATTCTGTAGCCATGTACCCCAACCCGGCTGTTACCAACATGCGTATTACGGTTAGGTACATAGGCAGCGGTGACAGGCTGTACTTCACTATCTATGACCTGAACGGACGGCCGAAAGCTAACTTCAGCGAGCCGGTAACCGGTAAAACCATCCAGAAGGATATAGATGTAAGCACCCTCACCGGTGGTTATTATATCATGGAGGTTAAAGACAGCAAAGGAACGTTCCGCTGGACCGGCAAGTTCCTGAAGGCAGGAGACTGAAAAAGTAAAAAGTAAAAAAGCAAAAATTAAAAAAAGGAAGCGGAGATAATCTCTGCTTCCTTTTTTTATTATACCGGATTTTATTAATGGATTTTTCCTTTCGTTCTACTCTTTTAATTTTTGCTTTTTGCTTTTTAATTTATAACGCGATAGCGTTATAAATTGCCTCCACCGAGTTCTCCCAGGTATGGGATTGTGCAAAGGCTATTTGCGCAGCGCGGCGGGCAGGTTCATCTTCTGCCATGGCCTTTTCTATCAGCGGTACATAATCCTCTTTTGTTGCCGCCAGGTACACATGATCCTTAAACAGCTGCATGGTTTTGGTGTCCGTAGCCACAGAAGGTTTGCCCATGGCCAGGTATTCATCAATTTTCAGGGGGTAGTTGCCAATGGTGATCTCATTTACCAGCTGCGGGTTAATGCACACATCAAAATGCTGCAGGTACAGCGGCAGGTCCGTTAGCGGCTTGCGCCCCAGGAAATGAATATTGGGCTGCTGGTGCAGCGCTGATTGCTGAAAAACCTCATCCTCCGGCCCAACCAGTACAATTTGCCACTGGGGGCGGTTACGGCTGATGTATAACAGGATCTCAGGATCCAGGCGCATGGCGGTAAGCGCGCCTACATAACCTATAATGGGCGCATCTGTCAGGGGCAGGTCTGCCGGCCGCTCGTATACCTTTTGCGGGTCAAATAAGCTCAGATCGCAGCCCTGGCCTACGTAATAACTGTTGCGGTTATACTGCAGCAGCATATCAGTGAGGTACAGGGAGTTGGCCACCGCCACATCTGCTTTGGCAATATGCCGGGGCTCCAGCTTAGCGCCATGCCGTTTCCAGTAATCCATGGCTACCAGGTAATCCCGGCTGTAATAAATATAGCGGTCGGGCTTTAACAGCTCTTTCAGGTAAAAGCCGCGGAAAATATCGTTGTCGTTAAATAAAAGAATGTTCTTAAACCCCAGCTCATTTACAGCCTCCTGTATGCTTTTGGCAAAGCGTCCGTTGTTAATACGGTTAAAAATGGAAAATAAGGGCGTAAAGGGTATGAAATTAGCCGATTCAAGCACCCGGTTGGGGTACAGGTTCCAGAAGTTGTCGCCAATGGGCACAATGCCGCTGGTTTCCCCTTTTACCACTTTCAGGTGAAAAGCTACTTCCGGATCGTGTTTTTGCTGCATAATAGTGCGGCGGTCCAGGGGGGAGTTTACATACAGCACCCGGTTATGCCGGGCAAACTGTAACGCAATATTTTTACAATTGCTGCCAATAGGCGTGTACCATTGTTGAAGACCCACAATAACAATGTCCCGGTTCTGAATTAGGGGCATAAGAACGCTATAGTTTGAAATAAGGTACAAAGGTAACGGCTTTCCTCCAAAACCAAAGCCCCGGTCAGGTACCGGGGCTTTGGCTGGTTTAAATCTGCTATTTATCGCTGCAGCAGCACCTTCCCGTTGTATACTGTATGATCCCTGGCAATAACCTGTATAAAATAAATGCCTCCTGTTGTTAACCGGGATATATTCAGGCCATTACGCTGCAGCACTTCCCGCTGCACTTCGCGTCCGTTCACATCTCTGATGATTGCTGTACTGCCGGAAAGGTCTTTACCCCTGAACCGCAGTTCGCCGCTGGCAGGGTTGGGGTATAGCTGCAATGCTGATGTTTGCTGCTGTTTAACCGCTGCTGCGGCGCTGCGCGCGGCAGGCGGTGTTGTATTGCGGCTTACTATTACCACTACCTGTTTGCGAAGGCTGTTGCAGCCCTGCTGCTCCGTACCGGCATAAAAGTAGAGGGTACCGGCTGTAAGCACGGTGAAGTGGTAGCTGTTGCCGGTATAAACCGTGGTAGTACCGGTGTCGGAACGGTACCAGTGTATTGCCGCGCTGTCTGCCGCAGTAGCCGTAAGCGTTACGCCGGCAAAACGGTAGGCATATACGGTGTCCGGCACACCCAATACAGGCGCCGGCGGCCGGGGAGTGGTGGTCACTGTTACGGCTATTCGTTGCGGAAATTCACATTGCGCCTGCGAGGTAACGTAATAGGTTGTGGTGCTGTCGGCCTGCAATGTAAAATAATCGCCGGTATATA
>NZ_DATCRF010000831.1:0-3922 GCF_036569125.1 Chitinophaga sp.
GGCAAAAAACGGGTAGCCGGCATCAGCTCTTTTGGTTTTGGCGGCACCAACAGCCATGTGCTGATCACAGAAGCTGCTACGGCAATCAACACTGTTACGGAAGCACCGCATCACCTGTTGTTATTATCTGCCAAAAACAAAACGGCCCTGCAGGATCTGTGCCGTAAATACCTAAACTATTTGCAGCAGGATGATATAACCTTAACACAGGTTTGTTACACCGCTGCCACTGCACGTACGCATTTCCCTTACCGTTTGGCTGTTTCCGCAGCTAATGTGCAGGAAGTACAGGTGCAGCTGCAAAGTTATTTACAGGCTGCTGATACTACGGCTCCGGCTCAGCGTAAGAACGCGCCGCGTGCGGCCTTCCTCTTTACCGGCCAGGGTGCGCAATACAGCGGTATGGGTAAAACCTTATACGAAACCTATCCTGTATTTAAAGATGCAATTGATAAGTGCAGCGAATTATTACAGCCTTATTTACCGGTGGCGCTGACGGATGTTTTATTTAACCCCGCGCATACGGCCTTACTGCATCAAACAGCTTATACCCAGCCTGCATTATTTGCTTTTGAATATGCGCTGGCGCAGCTGTGGATGGCTTTTGGCATACAGCCTGCGGTGGTAATAGGTCATAGTGTAGGTGAATATGCTGCCGCTTGCATAGCCGGCGTATTCAGTTTGGAAGATGCCGTGAAGCTGATTGCTAAACGCGGACAGCTGATGCAGCAATTACCGGCCGGCGGTGAAATGATGGCTATTTTTACTGCAGCTGAAGCAGTGGATGCACAATTAGCCGAGCTGCGGGATACTGTTTCCATTGCAGCTATCAATGGCCCCAAGCTTACCGTAATTGCCGGTGCAGCTGCCGGTGTGCAGCAGGTGGCTGCGCATTTTGCAACGGCAGGCATCCGCACCAAAGCCCTGCAGGTATCGCACGCCTTTCACTCCCCGCTGATGCAGCCCATGGTAGCAGCTTTTAAAGAGGCGGCAGACACTATCACCTACCACAAACCTACTATCAAGTTCATCTCCAATCTGAGCGGCGAAGTAATGCACGATGCGCTGGCTACGCCGGAGTATTGGACACAGCATATACTGGCGCCCGTACAGTTTGAAAAAGGTATTCACATCCTGGAACAAACGGATTGTACGGCCTGGATGGAAATAGGCCCTGCGCCCAGCTTACTGACCATGTGCCGCGACTTTACGGATACGGCTGCACGCCTGCAGGTAATGAGCGTTAAACCCGGCCAGCAGGACCTGCCTTTGCTGCTGGAAGCATTAGGCGCTTTATATGTGAATGGCGCAAACATTCAGTGGCAGCCCGTGTACCGCCCCTGGCCCTGCGCCCGCATTCCTTTACCAGCCTATCCTTTCCAGCACCAGCAATACTGGATAGAAAAACCTGTATCACACATGAACAAGCAAGAACAACCAGCTATGCAACATCGTGTTATTACCCCGGTAGCAGCTCCCAAACCCGCTACCACCGGCGTATTGGAAGCCATACAAAATATTATGGCCGCTGCCCTGCATGCGCAGCCGGATCAGCTGGATGTGCAGCTGCCTTTCCTGGAAATGGGCGCTGATTCCATTGTGCTGGTAGAAGCGCTTAGTAAAATTGAAAAGATCTATGGTATTAAAATAAGTATTGCACAGGTGTTTGAAGAGCTATCGACCATACAAGCCCTGGCAGATTATATTGAAGAACAAAACGGCCCTGCTGTACCTACAATGGATAGTATGGCAGCCCCGGTAACAGTACCTGTAAAAGCCCTTCCCGTGTACCAGCAGCTGCTGCAGGAAATGGAAGCGCTTAGCCTTGACTTTGTGATACAGGCCTTACAGGAGCTGCATATGCCGTTGCGGCAGGGCCATCAATTTCGTTTAGGTGAGATGGCACAACAGCTGAATATTGCCAAACCGCATTACCGCCTGTTACGCCGCATCCTGGAAATGCTGGAAGAAGGTGGCATACTGCAGCAGTACAGTGATGTATGGGAAGTGCTGCAAACGCCTGCATCTGTAAACCCGCAGCAGCGCATGGCGGCTTGTTTGGAACAATACCCTGAAGCGCAGGCTGAGTTAATGTTATTGCAACGTTGCGCAGCTCAATTACCGGCTGTACTAACCGGTGTTTTAAATCCGCTGGAAGTATTATTTCCCAAAGCTGATACCAATGGCGCTGCACAGGTATACACCAATTCTTTTGGCGCACAGGTGCTGAACACCTGTTGCCAGGAAGCGGTGAGCGCCTGGCTGCCGTTGTTCCCGCAGGGGAAAACTGTGAAGATACTGGAGATAGGCGGCGGTACCGGCGGCACTACCACCTATGTGCTGAAAGCATTGAACACAAGGCCGGTGGAGTACACCTTCACAGATATTTCTGCTTACCTGCTGCATAACAGCAAACAACAGTTCAGCGCTTATCCCTTTGTGGATTTCCGCAAGCTGGATATAGAGCAGGATCCTATGGCGCAGCAATACCCGCAGCATGGCTATGATATGATCATTGCGGCCAACGTATTGCACGCTACCAAAAACATGACGCAAACCCTGCAGCATGTACGCTCCTTACTGGCGCCGGGCGGGGTGCTGATGCTGATTGAAGGTGTGCGCAAGCAACGCTGGCTTGACCTCACCTTTGGCTTAACAGAAGGCTGGTGGCGTTTTGAGGACCAGCAGGTACGGCCGGATTATCCGCTGATGTCGCGCGAGATGTGGATGCAGCTGCTTACCCGTACGGGTTTCCAGTCTGCCGAATGGTCATCCCCAATGATGCAGGATCAGAACGACTTTTTAGGATATACGTTTATGATAGCGCAGGCAGTGGTAACCCAGGTGCCGGTGGCTGTTACGCCTGTGAGTGTGGCTGCCATGCCGGTAGCCACTACACCGGTTGCTATCTCTGCGCCTGTTATGCCGGCTGCTGGTAGTGCGCTGGAAAATATACTCCTCAAACAAATGGAGCTCATGAATGCGCAGCTGCAGGTGCTGAAAGGGATGCCTGTTGGTGGGGATGGCGTAGCTGTGATGGCTGGCATAGATAACAGGGCTGCGGCAGATGCACCTGTGTTTGGGCAAAGTGTAGTGCAGGCAGCTGCCGGGACTATGGTAACAACAGGTGAAAGATCAGTAACAGCAACAATGGAAACAGCAGCAGTACAGGAACAACCTGTGGTTGCTATGAAAACAAGCACTGCTCCCATTCGCGCAGCTAAACAGGAAACCGTAAAATTCAATCCCGTAAAGCTGGCAGAAGATAAACCGCTTAGCTTCCGTCAGCTGGCCTTCCTGGAAAATTTTATACAACGTTATAACGCTAAAACCGGCGCCTCCAAAGCTTTTGCGCAGCAACACCGCCGGGTGCTTTCCGACTGGATCAATTCTTTAGGTTTCCGGCAGGCGCTGAAAGAAGTGTTGTACCCTATTGTATCAGCACATTCCGCAGGCGCGCATTTTACAGATATAGATGGTAATGAGTATGTGGATATTGCCATGGGTTTCGGCGTGAACTTTTTCGGCAACAGTCCGGCCTTTGTTACTGCCGCCATACAGGAGCAGCTAACGGAAGGGTATGAGCTGGCTACGCAGTCAGATCTGGCAGGTGAAGTAGCCAACCTGGTACATGAGCTTACCGGTGTGGAAAGGGTAACCTTCACCAATACCGGTACTGAGGCCGTGATGAATGCCTTACGCATTGCACGCACCAAAAGCGGTAAGAGCAAGGTAGCGGTGTTCAAAGGCTATTACCACGGCACTTTTGACGGGCTGCTGGCACAATCGCACAGTGATGGCAGCAACGTATACACTTCACCGGTAGCACCCGGCACTACGCAGGGTATGGTAGAGGATATGGTGTTGCTGAATTACGGCACCGATGAAGCGCTGGAATATATTATAGCCAACGCACATGAGC
>NZ_DATCRF010000832.1:0-4372 GCF_036569125.1 Chitinophaga sp.
GAGGTAATAGGGTTGCCCGGCGATGTGCCGCCCGGCGGCATCAGCTCACTGGGCCTGAAACGCCGTTGTATAAGCGGTTTGCGGGCTATGTCAGCTTGCTGTAAGGTATGGGTTAGCTCATGTGCTAACAGGTGTTTACCCTGTGCTGATTCCGGTGTATACTGCCCGCTGTTGAAATAAATATCATTGCCTACGGTAAATGCCTGTGCATTCAGCTGTGTTGATAACCGGGCTGCATCATTACCGGTATGAATACGTACATCTGAAAAATCTGCGCCAAAGCGGCTTTCCATAAAATGCTGCGTAGGTGCCGCCATGGCGCTGCCGCTGCCCTGGCTGGCCTGTATGCCGCTGCTTACCGCTTCACTAACCGGGCTGCTGTTACTTTCTGCTGCTTTTTTTTGAATAAAGGAGGTCAATGGTTTGCGCTGCGCTTTTTCCTCCTCCTCACAATGCGCACATTTACGTTGAATGAAGGATGGTTCCGGCATGCGCATAACGGTATCGGCCATATTATCTGCTTCCTGCTCCAAAGGATCATCAGGTGCACCAACGGTGAGCTTGCATTGTACCACAGGCTGTAATAACAGGGACGGCTCTGCATCCTGCTCTGTTTGTGTGTACATAGGCGAAACATCGCGTTGGGCCGCAGCACTAACCGCCGGGGTATGCGCAGTTTCAGCGGACTTATTCATGGCAGCTTTTACTTTTGGGGTATGTATAATTACTGCTTATTCCAGTGCAGTGATCTGCTGATTGCTGGTTCGTACTTTTAGCTTCGTTTTATCCTTTAATGCTTTTTTTACCTGTGCTACCCATTCGTTAAAATGTTTGTCCGACCCTGGAATAATGAACAGGGCCGCATGTTCCTGGAAGCCCAGGTGCGCGCCATCATCTTCCAGGTCAAGGAACATGGGTGTTCCGTAAAATTCTTCCTGCTGGTTCATTTTCTTCGCGGTTTGTTTTTTAGGGCGTTGCTGGTATGAAAGTGTACAACATATCAGCGCGGCAAGTATAACACTTTTCATGATCAGGGTGTGGTAAATGCTGTAATGATATCTAAACTTTCGCTCACAGATAACCTGTGGTAAATATCTGTCATTAAATTCGGAAAACGGTTCATAAAATCCATCCTTACTGCCAGGGGAGCGCTGTGGATCCCCTGCACCAAAGCCGGTACATCTACCGGCGCTGCGGTTAATGCATTACGTATAAAGAAGGCCAGCTCCTGTGCAGGTACGGCTGTAGCGTATGTTGAGATCTCGTGCAGCTTATTGCGCATATCTGTTAATGCGGCCATCCCGGCAGGTGCATTACGCCAGTCGCCAACAAAATAACTATCCCGGTCTGCCTCATAAGTAATGTTACCTATGCCGCTGAAGCTACCACTGTTGCTGCTTACATAATCCCTTACCTGTTCCAGGGTCATGGGTCGGAAATCATTTACCGGCCGCATTTTCGCTGTCCATTCAGCGATGGTGATGGGATGATTGTCCAGCGAAGGATCCATGACCATTTGTACCACCGTGCCATTAGGCCGCTGTACTGATATTACCGGCGCTACGTGATACCACCAGTTGGTAGTGGCCGGCATGCCGGGGGCCCTGGTATCATTGGAATAATTGGAACCTACCGTAAGCCCGCCGGGCTGCATGGATATTACAAACTCTTTGCGGGATGCGTATCCCAGGGCTGTTAACCGCTGCTCCATAAAATAAGCGCGTGTATAACATGCATTAGCCGGGTAATGGAACGTAACGGGTGCTTCCGTACCGCTTTCTGTAAAGAAAGTAAGCTGGCTAAGCTGATTGAATAATTGTATGCTTTCCTGCTCGGTGACCACGCCGATCTCAATGCCCAGGCGGTCTGTATGGCTTTGCTGGCTGATGGCGGTATGCTGTAAACGCTGCCTTGCAGCCTGCACAAAGTTCACCCCATCATTTTGCCAGCTGAAACGCCCGCCATTGCGCAGGTGGTTTAAGATCAGCAGGCTTATTACACGGGCTTCATCCGCTGTTACCTGGTAGTTTTGCTGCCAGGTTTGCTGCGGGTCCATTAAGGTGCGGTATTCATCAGAGCTTTCAATGGCTGCGGTGCCGATCGATATGCCATCACTGCCTATATAGGGTAATAGCTGCGCTAATGAATTGCCATTCATGAGCAGCATGGCCCGGGCATATTCACTGTCCGTAAGCTCGTCCCGCAGATCGTCCATCAGGCTGCGGTGGGTTTGCTGCTGGTAAGCTGCGCGGATGGCGGTCATCATTTCCGGCGTGCGGCCGGCAAGCGCCGCGTACACAGCTTCTTCATTGGTGCCTAAACCTTCCATGGCATTCCGCAGCTGATCGGCAATTACCGCTGCCTGTGCCTGCGGCGTAGTGGCGCCGGGAGTAGATACGCCTGCCAGGCGGAGCAATTCTCCTTCTGTGAGCTCGTCAACAAGATCGGCCTGCAAGCTGCGCCGCGTAAGGCGCTGGTAGGCCATATCAATGGCATCTACCTCCGCCTGCGTACGGCCGCCCAGTGCAGCGTAAATGGCATCTTCATCGGTACCCAGGCCTTCCATGGCTTCCCGCAGCTGTGCGGCTACTACTTCAGGTATAAAATGTTCAGGAGTGCGTTGTATGATTGGCTGTGGTGCGGTGGAAGTAAGCGGTGAGCGCTGTACCTGGTCCTCCTCTTCACAATGTGCGCATTTGCGTTGTAAAAAAGGGGCTTGGGGCATGCGCATGATCTCCGGTACATCCGTTTCCGTTATAAGCTCCGGACCGGCTGCAGCCGGGGTGATCTTTGTTTGGGGTGCTATGGATGCTGGTTCGTGCATGTTATTTAGTGGCCACAATTTCGTATACCTGTCCGGAGGGATGATCTTTTAGAAAAGGCGAGCAGATACCGCACTCGATATATTCCGCAAGAAAAGGTGTTTGATTATCCAGCCGCCGGTGCCCGCGCATATGCTGCCCGGTTTCTACAGCGCACAGGTTATAACGTGCATCTTCTCCTCCGATATACAGCGGGTGTGTATGGTGTGCATCATACGGTGTATTGGGTTCCGCATCATTTTCAAAACAGGGTTGTGGTGGCGGTATGCCCCGTCTTCTGGCTTCATCCAGCTCTTCGCGGAAGCGGCGTTGTTCTGCGCCTCTTTCCACACCTTCCCATTCACGGTCGCCTGCGTTAGTGCGTTGCAGCCAGCGTACCAAGGGAGGGTAAGGCAGCTCTGCCGGCCAGGCAATAGGCAATGGCATTTCACAAGGTTCCTGTGAGCATTGCCTGCGCCTGCGGCGGCGCGGCTCCGGTTCAGGCCGTGGTTCCGGTACAGGCCCTGGCCCAGGTTCCGGTTCAGGCTCCGGCCGGGGATCTCTGCGGCGGCGGGTACGCGGTTCAGGAGCTTCCACAGGCGGTGTGGTTGGCACCGGTAATGGATTGTCCAGCGCATGCCGCATCAGCTCTACTGCGCGGGCTACTGCCGCTGCGGCTATACGCCAGGCAGCTGCTATTTCAGCTGCGGAATAACCAATTGCAAAACCAACTCCAAAAGCAACTGCAGCGCCTATGAGTACAAACGGAATGGCTACATCATCTGCAACGCCTACACCGGTAACATCATCGGCAGCTAATGCGCCTGCACCTACTAAGGCAGTTTCTCCTGCTGCAATAGCGCTGCTGCCTGCCGCGGCCATTTCTGTAGCAGTTACGATAGCTGCTTCTGCTTCGGCAGTGGCGGCGGTAATGGCTGCAGATTCTTCTGCAGCAAGGGCGCCGGCGCGCATGAGCGCATTTACATCCTGTAACAGCGCGTGCATTTGTGCAATCTGCTGCGGGGTAACCGGTACGCCACCTGGCGCAAGCTGCCTTTGTATGCGGGGAGCAATATGCGCAGTATTGCCACTGCCGTTCTGCTGTATGACATGCGTTAGCTCATGCGCTAACAGGTGTTTACCGTCCGATGCTTCGGGTGAATATTTACCGCTGTTAAAATAAATATCATTACCTACGGTGAATGCCTGGGCATTCAGCTCACGGGAAAGTTGTATAGCGTTATGGTCTGTATGAATGCGTACACCGGAAAAATCTGCACCAAAGCGGCTTTCCATAAAGCTTTGCGTGGGGGCTTCCAGGGCGCTGCCACCTCCTTTGCTGGACTGGATCTGGTTACTGACGGTAGTACTGGCCAGGGTGCCGCCTTCACCCCCTTTCTTTTGAATAAAGGAGGCCAGCGGTTTGCGCTGCGCTTTTTCCTCTGCTTCGCAATGCGCACATTTACGCTGAATAAAAGAAGGTTCCGGCATGCGCATAACAGTATCGGCCATATGATCTGCTTCTTTTTCCAAAGGATCATCTACCGCGCCAACAGTGAGCTGGCATTGGA
>NZ_DATCRF010000833.1:0-8496 GCF_036569125.1 Chitinophaga sp.
GGGTAGAACCGGTAGGGATATATCCGCCGGTATAACCGGTGGAGCGGCTAAGGTCAGCCTGCATGATCTCATTCTTTGTTTTGCGGGTAAAGTACGCCACATCAAAGCCTAAACGGTTATCAAAAAATTTCAGCTCTGTACCTACTTCAAACTCTGTTACGGTGTATGGTTTTAACAAACCGCTGGGCAGCTTGTCGCTGAACCGGCCGGTAGGTATTCCGTTAATAGAACCTTCCACGGCGTAGTATACGGCTGTTTTATATGCCTCATAAGGCTCACCGCTGGTTTGTGCAAAGGATGCACGCAGCTTGCCGTAATCCATATGCGGTACTTTCACCAGCTCAGAGAAGATAAAGCTACCGGATACAGAAGGCGTAAAGATCCTCATCTGGCTCTTGGGAATACCGGGTCCTGCCAGTGTGGAGAACACATCATACCTGCCTGTAGTGCTCAGGGTGAGGTAAGATTTATAGTTGAAATCTGCTGTGTAATAACCGGAATGCGCTTCTCTTTTCCAGTATTTATAGTCCTTACCCGGGTTCACCACGTTAAGAGGGGTGTACAGGTTATCAACAATAAAGGGACCGCCATTGAGGGTCTGATAGTCATAACCATTCTTCAGTAAGTTGGCGCCTACTGCAGCGTCTATACTAAAGTCAGAGGTTATTTTTTTGCTGATTCCCAGCAAGGCATCGCCATTCAGCTGGTAGGTCTGGGTGCGGCTCTGCTCTTCCAGTCTGCCGGAATAACCGGTTTCACTCTGTATGGAAAAGTTGGTGCCGGATGCCGTTACCTTAAGGATCTGGTCATTTTCCAGGTCATAACCTATACGGCCCTGTGCATACAACCAGCTTGTAAGCTCATAACGGGCAGTAATAGCGCTGATCAGGCGTTTCCTGCTGATATTGTTTACATACTTGCTTACCACAAACCAGGGGTTAGTTACATAGTTATCATCACTGAACACTATTTCTTTTCCATTGGCATCGTAACCGGGAGCCAGTATGTTTTCGTTGATGTTGCCGGCAAGCCAGATACCGTTATTGGGGTTTGAAGGCCCGTCACTGATCTGCGGCTTGTTCTTTTGCTGTTCGTCTATATAGTTAGCCAGCACTCTTACAGTCAGCCGGTCACTTACCTTCTGGTCCATGTTCAGGTTAATGGTTTTCCGGTCTAATCCACTGTTGCGAACAATGGATTTGTTGTCCAGGTTAGACATGGACAAACGGAAAGTACCTTTCTCGCCACCGCCGGAAACAGCTACTGTATTTGTAAAGGTGGGCCCTGTTCTGTAAAAGTTGGCAATGTTATCTTTGAAGGGAGAATAAGCGTATTGCTTACCATCATACTGGATAACCTGTGAGCCATCCATTTTAGCGCCCCAGCTTAACCTGGCAGTACCCTGTGCATCTGCAGCATTATTCGGTTTGCTGCCCTGACGGCCCTGTCCATATTCATACTGGAAATCGGTAAAGTTAATAGCCTTGTCCATAGAATAGTTCATGTTATACTCCACAGTGAAAGCGCCTTTTTTACCGGTCTTGGTAGTAATGATAACAACGCCGTTAGCAGCTCTTGCACCATATAATGCAGATGCGGACTGGCCTTTCAGCACGGTCATGGTTTCAATATCATCCGGGTTAATGTTGGAAAGACCGTCTCCGTTATCAGAGCCGCCCCATTCGCCGGAAGAACCGCGTTGTGTATTATCAATAGGTACACCATTTATTACAAAAAGCGGTGAGCCGGTGCCGGCGCCGCTGCCGGTAGTACCGGTACTACTATTCATACTGGGCATACCCCTTAACAGGATACGGGCAGAAGAGCCCGGACCACCGCTGGAACCATGTACGTTCACACCGGCCACACGGCCTGCTAATGACAAGCCCACGTTGGTTTCACGGGCCTGCGTCATCAGGCTGCCATCCACTTTGGTAACGGAGTAGCCTACTTTTTTGGAATCTTTTGATATACCCAATGCCGTTACTACCAGCTCGCCCAGCTGAGTGGATGTTTCACTCATTACCAGGTCAAGATGTGTTTGTTCAGGTGTTACTTCTATTGCTTTAGTGCCATAGCCCACCAGGGAAACCTGTAATGTAAAAGCCCCCTGCGGCACTTTCAAAGAGAAAGTACCGTCGCCACCGGTTACAGTGGCA
This sequence comes from Chitinophaga sp., assembly GCF_036569125.1. Classification (GTDB taxonomy): domain Bacteria; phylum Bacteroidota; class Bacteroidia; order Chitinophagales; family Chitinophagaceae; genus Chitinophaga. The sequence goes on from NZ_DATCRF010000833.1 coordinate 2,160, forward strand.
ATGTTCGTTCCTTTTACCTGCACAGTGATGGCCGGAAGCGCTGCCCCGGATGTTGCATCCTTGACAGAGCCTGTCAACTGCCTTGTTTGTGCAAATGCTGCCGAGCCAAGCAGCAGCGCAATAATCAGCAGACGTAGTTGTCTCATCATTTATTGGATTTAATTTTGGTTTGATTTAGACATAGAGAAAGCCACATGCCACTTTTGCAGCATGCAATTATTGAACATAGTATTGCCTGTACGCTTATGTATCGCTAAATTTCATCGTTCTTCTGTACATACTTATTGATTTTGGTTAGAGATAGAGACGCTGATACACCTCAGAGGGAGGCATGCATTTCCTTTAGAAATCTTAACAACTGACCCTTCCTAAAGTCAAGTCAATTCAATTGTTCACTACAAAATGTAAATTGATTTTCTAATAGAATAACAACAACACATCGATCATCGTTCCATCGTTCTTTACATGTTTCGTTAATTTGGTTGAAATAATCCAGTTAGCCTGGAACCGACCCTTTCTCAAGTCAATTCAATTGTTCACTACAATAATGTAACTGATTTTCTAACAGAATAACAACAACATCGATCATTGCTCCATTGTTCTTACATGTTTCGTTAGTTTGGTTGAAATAATCCAGTTAGTCATCATTGCCCCATCGGGGATTCATGGAAAACTTATCGTGGTGCTTAAGATTGCTGCTTCATTGTTCGATATCACTTCGTGCGTACAACCGGCGTACTCTCTACCGGATCTGCCACATAGTTAGTATTAATTTCCTTTAAAAGCAAACATTATTTTAACTAAATATTAGGACATACTTTTTATACGCTATTAAAGATCATACATTCAAGCGGGAATGTTTGTAACATTTTGATTGTATTTATGCAACTATGTTAATTTTATATTTAACTATGTTAATTTAAGATTATGAAAACAGCCAGCGCAACCGCCATTGGCGCAGCTGCCCTGCGGGCCGCCCACCAATTGTTAGATGGGGTTCCCAAACTGCTGCAGGATGAAGTAATATTAAAGTTATTAGAGCCTGCAGTAATACAGCACATTCAACATAACCCGGCCGTTTATCAAATGCCGGAAGCCTCCAGAATGCGCACACACGTAGTGCTGCGCAGCCGTTATACGGAAGATGCCCTGCAACAGGCATTTGATAAAGGGATACGGCAATATATAATATTAGGTGCCGGATTTGATACGTTTGCTTACCGGCAGCCGCCCTGGGCTAAGGACCTGCATATTTTTGAAATAGATCATCCTGATAGCCAGGCGCAAAAGCGCAACCGGCTGGCACAAACCGGCATTGAACTTCCCCCCAATCTTAGCTTTGTACCGGTTGATTTTGAAACGTCTTCTATTAACAACGCTTTACAGCAAACATTGTTCGATCTTAACACACCGGTATTTATTGCCTGGCTGGGCGTGCTTACTTATCTAACCATGGAAGCTATTGATGCTACACTGAGCTTTACAGGCGCTTTGGCAAAAGGTACAGAGCTGGTGCTTACCTTTTCCCAGCAGAAAAGCGCTGATTACTTTTCCAGGCTTGGCCAAAGGGCCGCAGACCTGGGCGAGCCCTGGATCACGCATTTTACGCCGGAAGCAATGGAACAAAAGCTGCGGCAGCACGGGTTTACAACGGTATCCTTTTTTACGCCGGAGCAGGCAGCCAGGTACTTTGCCGGCCGTACCGACGGGTTGCAGCCACCGCGGCGTGCTTCTATTGTACATGCGGTAGTGTAACAGCAGCTATTGTACCGGGCATAACGGGTGTGCAGGACACCAGGAACCTGCTGCCGCAAATTTTTTCTTAAATTAAGGGTGATATCTACCCTTTTGCGGACACTATTATATAAAACCAATAGTTATGCAGGAACAAGCAGCGCAAGCATTAACAGATCTCTACCGGGATACCTTTCCCCAGGTAGCCCGCACCGTGCAGCAGCTGGGAGGCGACCTGGAAGCCGCCAAAGACCTCTTTCATGATGCCCTGGTTATTTACCTGGAAAAACAGCAGCAGCAAAAGTTACATATCCAGGTATCTGCCAAAGCTTACCTTGTGGGCATCACCAAAATATTATGGCTGCGGAAATTTAAAACCGATAGCCGCCAGCAGCCGCTGGACGATCATATAACAGACGCTTACAGCATCCCGGAAGACTTTTATACACCGGTACCTGAAAAAAGCCGGTCCCTGCTGCAATACCTGCAAACAGCCGGCAGAAAATGCATGCAGCTGTTACAGGCGTTCTATTATGAGCAGCACTCCATGCAGGAGATTGCCGAAAAATTCCATTACAAGACCATCCACTCTGCCACCGTACAGAAGTACAAGTGCCTGGAAAAAGTTCGCGATCACATTAAAAGCAGCGCCGCTTATGAGGAAGTTATTGGATGAAGCACAGCACATTGACCAGTACCTGCTGCAGGCCATGAGCACAGAAGACAAGCTGCTGTTCCAGGCGCAAATGCTTACCAACAGCAGCTTGCAGGAAAATGTGCAGGCGCAGGCACAGGCGCATCAGCTTATACGCTCATTGGGCCGGGACGCAAAACGGCAGCAGCTGCAAACCATCTTCGATAACCTCTGCACAACAGATCCTGCCTTCCAGGCAGCGCTCATTGCTATTTTTAAATAAAATTTATTGCCATGCTAATACCAACCGTATTGGATAGCGCCACCCGTGGCGCCTATGATATCTATAGCCTGCTCTTAAAGGAACGCATCATTTTTTTGGGCGCCGGTATTGATGACCAGGTGGCCAACCTGGTAGTAGCGCAGCTGCTGTTCCTGGATAGTGAGAACCATTATCCCGTGCGCTTATATGTTCACTGCCCCGGCGGCAGCGTGTATGCCGGCCTGGCTATTTATGATACCATGAAGAGTATGAAATCGCCCGTTTCCACGGTGGCCGTGGGCTTTACCGGCAGCATGGGCACGGTGATCCTTTCTGCCGGTGCAGCGGGTCAGCGCTATGCCCTGCCCAATGCCACTATTCATATGCACCCTACCAGCGGAGGCGCCAAAGGTTATACGGAAGATGTAAGTATTGCCTACCGGGAACAGGAACGCCTGCAGAACCGTTTGTTCCACATCATCGGGCAGCATTCCGGCCATACACGGGATGAGATCGAAGAAACTTTCAGAAGGGATAAGTTTATGAATGCAATCGAAGCCAAAGATTTTGGGCTGATAGATGAGGTGCTGGGCAATGCCACTGAGCTGCAATTGCCGGCTAAGCCGGCAGCTACCGGATCCTGATGCTCCTTCCGCCATGAGGGAAAAACATAAGCCGGAGGGGGCCCCGGCTTATAAGGTGAAAAAAATTGATCTTGGTTAATGACAATTGCTCACATAACATAAGTTTTCGTGATCAATACCTACTTTTTACTTACAGGTTTCGGTTTACCCTGCATTTATTATATAACATTATGCAGCTACCGGCTGCACTTTTACCGTTTTATGATCATCGGCCTCGTATAGCAGGATGCCGATAAAGCCCAGCACAATAAAAAAGATATTAAATACCAGGTGCTGATCCCAGTTCATGCTTTGCAGCACGCCCCCGCAGGAGCAGGGAATAAAATCGCTGAACTTCAGAATGGCAATAATATATGCGGTGAACATGGTCATGAGGCTGAAAGCTGCATAAAACCCTGCCAGGATCCATTTAGGCACCGTTAGTAACACCACTACGATCAGCTCAATTGCCGGGATGCCCCAGGCTACCCACGGGGCAAAAGCTGTGAGCAGGGGCGACTTGCCCAGCTCCGCGCTGAAGTTCTCATAGTCCATGAGCTTATTGACACTTGCATAAATGAAGAGTACAATAAACAGATAGGCAATAATATCCACGAACGTTTTTCTTTTCATAGGGAGATGCGTTGACAATCTTTTTGGCTATAGCCAATAAATATAAAAATAATAATTTATTCTCCGGTTAATCTGGCGTTAAATACTGTAGCTGAGTACGCCCATTGCTGTTAGTATTGGATTAACAATTGCGTTAACGAATCATTATCCTGGTAAGTTTTTAAAAGCACGAAATTCATAGCGAGGAATTATATATGCATGTTTCGCATCACGCGGACAAAAACCGGATTTTCTTGTCCGGTTTTTCCATTTATACCATCGCTCCCTCACTTTCCTGCACATTTTGTACTTTACGTGATGGAATACCTAAACCATTCACATTTTACGCCTGTGGCATATGGACATTAAAGTAATCCCGGTTGCGCTGGCTGATATACAGCCGCTGCGCAGTTTATTTTTGCATGAAAGTAACTTCCAGTTTATTTATGATAAGTGTCACCTGTACGACTGGGCAGATACTTACCTGTTCCTGGTAAATGGGCAAAAAGTAGGCTACGGCGCCGTGTGGGGCCAAAGTAAAAGAGAGGACCGGGATGCCATTTTTGAATTTTACATCCTGCCGCCTTTCCGTGCAAAGGCTAATTATATTTTCCCTGAATTAAAGGCCGTTTGCGGCGCCACATTTATTGAATGCCAGAGTAACGACGCACTTTTAACAGCCATGCTTTATGAGTATGCGCACAGCATTAATGCAGAAGCTATTTTATTTGAAGAACATTATACCACGCACCTGCAGGTGCCGGGCGTTGTCTTCGGCAAAAAACGGCTTGAAGATCCTAACAGGTATAACGTTGGCAACTATACTTTGGAAATAGATGGCGAAGAAGTGGCTGAAGGCGGTTTAATGCTGAACTACAACCTGCCTTATGCAGATATTTACATGAGCGTAAAAGAAGGCATGCGGCAAAAAGGCCTGGGCAGCTTAATTGTGCAGGAGCTGAAAAAGGAGGCTTATTTACAGGGCCGGGTACCGGCTGCCCGCTGTAACATTAAGAACCAGGCCTCCAAAGCCACCTTGATGAAAGCCGGTTTAAAGTGTTGTGGTTTTGTATTAAAAGGATCGCTCCCCTGATTTTTTATTAACACGTACGTTTTTTACAAAAAACCTATATTGCAACCCTGAATATGCTTATTGTACAGTAACCATATCTTGTCTTGTTCCCAAATATCTACGAAATGTCATTGTGAGTTAAAACTTAAACAATGCTGTTAACCAACAAACATTTCACACCCGTAATAGGCCTGGACATCCATATTGTGATCCTCTTGGGCTTTCCTGTTCCCCTGCCGCATCCGTACATTGGTTTTGTGGTGGATCCCATGGATTATATTCCATTCATTGGCGCTACCACCAAGATCAATCATGTACCCCGCGGTAAAAGCGATACCTCCGGTATTTTTATTATCCTCTTTCATATTCCCATGGGCGGGCCTTTCCTGCTGGCGCCTATGATAGGGCACGATTCCGTGAACTTCTTCGGCAGCCAGACCACCAAAGTGGAAGGTAACTTAATGAGCCCCTCCGGTCATATGCTCATGACCTGCAACGATATTGGCATTCCGCTTTCCTTGCAGCCCGGCAAAAAATTGAAGCCCATTCCCAGCATGTACCTGCCTACTTCTTTTTCCATACCGCTTTCTTTTGGCAAACCGGTAATGGTAGGCGGCCCCTATGTGCCCGATTGGGCGGGCGCTTTACTGAACCTGGTGATGAGCTTTGGATTTGGCGCTTTAATGAAAGGCGTTGGAAAGCTGGGTAAAAAAGCGCTCACTAAATTCAATCATGCGCTGAAAGGGAAGCTGGGTAGCAATAAGCTTAGCAAGTTCCTTTGTAAAAAAGGCTTTGAACCGGTAGACCTGGTGCAGGGCATTGTGATCTATGACGGAACGGATTTTGAGCTGGCCGGCCCTATTCCGCTGCGCTGGGAACGTTCCTGGAACAGCGATAGTAAGCATAATGGCGTATTAGGTCATGGCACACATTTCAGCTATGACCTGCGCGTACAGGAATTTGCTGCCGAAAATGCAACGGTTGTATTGCTGGGCGATGGCCGCAGCGCAGTATTTGAAGCCCTGCCTTATGCAGGCAATACGGATTACAACCGGCATGAAAAGCTAACGCTTACCCGTACGGATAGTGATGAATTTCAATTGCAGGACCATAGTGAGCGGTTGTATTATAACTTCCGTAAAGTTCATCCAACGGATGCGCAATATCGTTTATACGCCATCCGTAATGAAGCCGGTTTCCTCATCAGCTTTCACTACAATAGTAAAGGTGAGCTGGTACAGGTAATTGACAGTGCCGGCCGGCGCCTGCACGTTACCAACGATGATGCAGGCCGCATAACCAGCGTAACGGCCCGGCACCGCGGTGCGGAACAGGTAATGATCCGTTACGGCTACAACGAAGCCGGCGACCTGGCAGCCATCACAGATGCGCTGGATCAA
>NZ_DATCRF010000834.1:0-3495 GCF_036569125.1 Chitinophaga sp.
CGAATATTACACAGGGGTATACCGTGGTGGGCGCCAATAATTTCCAGGAACAGGTGACGGCCTTACAAAAGGCAGGGCTGGTGCAGCAGGTATGGGACAATGCTGCCAACATACATTCTTTGCAACCGGAAACCTCTACTTCCTATAACCTGGGCGCACAATTCACCTTTGCAAAAACATTCAACTTTAACTTGAATGGTTTTTATAACCAGATCAATAACCTTATTAATACGGAGCAGGTAGGTATTATGCGTAACGGGCAGCAGCTATTCTCTTACCTGAACATTCACCGCATTTTTACCCGTGGCCTGGAAATGGAGCTGAAATGCCGGCCCTTCAAAGGATTTACCTTCAGCGCAGGTTACCAGCTGCTAACGGCCAAAAGCCAGGACATTATTGATACCATTAAAGCGGGTCACAGCACCGTTCGTGCTACCGGCGGCATACGCACAGCTGCTACCAGCGATTACTTTGGATTGCCAAACCGCAGCCGGCATATGGGCAGCGCTATGCTGTTATATCATTACCGGCCCTGGGGTGTAAGCGCTACCCTGCGGGCCGGTTACCGCGGCAAATACGGCTTCCTGGATATAGATAATAATGGTTATATAGACCAATACGATGTTTTTGTGAAAGGTTATATGCTGTTGAATGTAGCGGTACAGAAAACACTGCTAAAAGAAAAACTTACCCTGCAGCTGGCCATGGACAATATTACTAATTACACCGACTATCTGATGCCTTCACAGCCTGGCAGGGTAATATCGGGCGGGCTAATGTGGCAGCTGAGGAAATTTTAGCCGGATACTCATTTTTTTATCTTTACTTAGTAGCCATTAATCCCCTGCTCTGCTAAGATCTAAACAGCAAAATGGAATCTGAATCATATAAATATGAGGAATCAGTCAGGTCAATTTGCCCTGAGGTAACTGATTTTGAACTATCCAGGTTTGTTTCACTGCTTACGTTTAAAGAATTAAAGAAGAAAGATCTTTTCCTTCAATCAGGCAAAGTACAAAAGGCCATTGGCTTTATATCAAAAGGCCTGGTTCGTTCCTTTTATATTGATCACGAAGGCAATGAAATAACGGTTGGCTTTTATGCCGAAGGCGATTATGTAACCCATTACCCGGCGTTCCTTAGCCGGGAACCCAGTAAATATTCCATTCAGTGTTTAGAACCCACTTCGCTTTTTTGTCTTTCGTTTGAAGACCAGCAATGGATCTACCAGCAGTTCCCCAGCTTTGAAAGATACGGGCGCTTAGTTGCAGAAGAAATTCTAAAGCGGCAACAAGCCCGGATTGAGAGCTTTATATTCCAGACAGCAGAAGAGCGTTACCTCGATTTTATCAAACGCCAGCCTACCCTGTTCAACCGCGTATCCCTATCCCATCTTTGCAGCTTTCTTGGTATTGAGCGGCAAACCCTCACCCGCATCCGCCAGAAATTAGCCCACCAATAGTTTTTTGACACATTTGCGTCAGGTGTGCCTTTCCTTTATTTAACAGCTTTGCAGTATCAATCAAAAATGATCTGCAATGGCAAAGAACATCTTACTCATACTTGGGCATCCTTCAGAAGCGTCTTTCTGCAATGCGTTGCTGGATGCTTACAAAAACGGTGCTGAAGCTGCAGGCGCCATCTGCAAAACCATATACATATCCAGGCTAAAGTTTGATGTAAATCTTGCCGACGGATATAAAAACGGTGAAGTGATGCCACTTGAACAAGACCTGGCCGGCTCTCAGCAGCTGCTCCAATGGGCCAACCATGTGGTGATGGCCTATCCCAACTGGTGGGGTTTTATGCCTGCCGTTACCAAGGGTTTCATTGACAGGGTATTTCTGCCCGGCTTTGCATTCAAACATCATTCAGGAAAAATATTCCCGGAGAAACTTTTAAACGGAAAAAGTTTGCGGCTGCTGATAACTATGGATACACCCAAATGGTGGTTCTACCTTGTTTACCGGGCATCGCAATACCAGATCCTGAAAGATATTGTATTCGGCTACGTTGGGTTTAAGCCCATCCGGTTCTCCACTTTCGGATTCATGAGAAAATCAACGGACCAGCAGCGGATCAATTGGCTCAGAAAGGTTAAACAATTAGGCAGCCAGCTTAAATAAACATTCTATCACCCAAATAAAACCTCCACAATCATGACACATTTAAAAAATGAAGCTGCACTTACCCCCATCAACCCAAGAAAGGGATTCAGGATCCACTTACTGGTTTTCCTGCTGGCCACTCCGGCTATCTGGATCGTATGGTACCTGACTGACAGGACATATCCATGGCCGTTATGGTCAACACCAGCATGGGCAATAGGCGTACTGTTCCACTATCTCGGCGTATATGTTTTCAAAAAATCAAAAACCAATTAATCATGGATCAGCAGCAAAAAACATTCAGACGCATTGTAACCGGCCACGATGCAGATGGTAAAGCGATCATTGTTTCCGATGCACCTCCTGTGCTTTCACAATTGATAGGCGGCCCCGGCGGACCCACTTTTTTTGAAGTATGGCATACCTTGGAAACACCTGCCTTAATTCACCCGCAGCCTGATGAAACGGATGAGAGTAAGCTGGTGTTAGCGCCTCCCGCAAACGGCACCCGTATAAGAGTAATTGAATTTCCGCCGGAAGGTGAAGAGATCCGGAAGCTTAGCGGGGCAGATGCAGCAGCAAAGTTCCAATCTATGGGGGGCGGGGGTGCTTCCACATCTGCAGAAGGCGCCCCTCACCCATTGATGCACCGGACAAAAACAATTGATTATGGAATTGTGCTGGAAGGAGAAATAACACTGGTATTGGACCGGGCAGAAACCACCATTAAAGCGGGCGACATCGTTATCCAATGCGGCACTAACCATGCCTGGGCAAACCGTTCAGGTAAGAGCTGCCGGATGGCTTTTGTTTTGATAGATGGTCAATTCACTAACCCAAATTCTTAATCAGCAAACAAAATAAGTTATGCGTATCAAGCCACTGGCCCCGGATACACTTAGTCCTGAGATCCGCTACGTACATGATGAAATAGCAAGCCTGGTTGGCCGCAGCCAAAGCCAGGTGAACATGATAAATGATCAGGGAGCATTGTTAGGTCCCTTCACTCCTATGTTACATTACCCGCAGTTTGGGGTACCGGCCCTGAGCTTTCTCCGCACGCTTGACACTCATGCAACACTTTCCAAAACAGTACGTGAAGTAGCTATTTTAACAGTAGGCGGTGTTTTGGGCGCTCGTTTTGAACTGTATGCGCATGAGATTATGGCGGCCGCATTTGGCATTTCTCCAAATATAATTGCAAGCCTTGCTGCGGGGGGGCATCCCTATGGTTTAAGCGAACAGGAAGCGGTTGCGCATGATATTGCATATGCGCTGGTTACAGGGCATGTTGTACCCGATTCAACTTATAAGCATGCAGTACAGCTGCTTGGGCAGGATGGTGTGGCGGAGCTGTATTTTCTTATTGGCGGGTATAGCCTTATTG
>NZ_DATCRF010000835.1:0-25622 GCF_036569125.1 Chitinophaga sp.
AGCATCCGGTGACAACACACAGGTATAAGCTTCTGCTTCCAGGGGCACCTTGTTCTGCACCTTGTTAGTGGTAAGGTCAACAATATACAGGCTGTTATTTTCCTTGGTTACTACATACAGCTTTTTATGCGCATCATCTATAGCTATACCTGCCGGTCCTATTTTTTCCGGCCAGGGCTTGCCCAGGGAAATGCTGTCTGCCCGCTGCAATTTGTTATTATTAATAGCATATTTCCAGATCACGTTATCATTACCACCGGATGCATACAGGTATTTTTCATCCTTACTGAAAGCAAGGCCCAGCCAGGACTTGGGAATGGTCACTTCATCCAGCAGGGTTTCTTTTGCTGCAGCAATGAGCTGAATGGTTTGCCGGCCCTGCCCGTTATTGGTAACTGCCAGGAATTTGCCGGAGCTGGATAATACCATGTTCAGCGGCAGATCGCCCAGGGGCAGGGAACGCCCCACCGGTGTAAGAGACCAGCCATTGGGCAGGGTAATGCGACGGGCGGCAGTATCGGTGGTTTTCTTTTGTGCCATAACAGGTAAGGCTGTTATGAGGGCCAGGATGCAGCATAATTTTTTCATCAGTGCGTAAGTTTAAGACGGGAAGGAGGCAAAGTTAGAAAGGGCGGTGTACAATAGCGAAACGTTAACCGTAAATTAATAGTACGATAATAATAAAGCGATTGTATCATTTATCCAATCATTCATATTTACCGTTAAATATTTTCAAATACCGGCAATCCCAACTTTAACATTTGCTAATTCTTCCTGTCCCATCTTGCCGGGAGCCCGGCTGCCCCTATTTTCGTAACTTGCAACGTTGGCTTATACCAATGGAAAACTGATATTATGAGTTATACACCAAAGCATAAAGTGCGCATTGTTACGGCGGCTGCTTTATTTGACGGGCATGATGCCGCCATTAACATCATGCGCCGTATTATGCAATCCAAGGGCGCAGAGGTGATCCACCTGGGCCATAACCGCTCTGCTGCGGAAATTGTAGACTGCGCTATCCAGGAAGATGCGCAGGGTATTGCCGTTACCTCTTACCAGGGCGGGCACGTTGAATTCTTTAAATACATGTACGACCTGCTGCAGGAAAAACACTGCGGCCATATTAAAATATTCGGTGGCGGCGGCGGCACCATTTTACCGGTTGAAATTGAGGAGCTGCATGCCTATGGCATTACGCGCCTGTATTCCCCGGACGATGGGCGCCACATGGGCCTGGAAGGCATGATCGAAGATGTGGTACGCCAGTGCGATTTCCTGACTGTACCCGTGCTGAACGGACAGCTGCAGAAATTAGCCGATAAACAATACAAGATCATCGCGCAGGCCATTACCATTGCAGAAAACGATCAGCTGCCCGACTGGCAGCCGGACCAGCAAAAAACCAAGGCAGTACTGGGTATTACCGGTACCGGCGGCGCCGGTAAAAGCAGTGTAACAGATGAGCTGGTGCGCCGCTTCCTGCACAACTTTGAAGATAAGACCGTGGCAGTGATCTCAGTGGATCCCTCCAAGAAAAAGACCGGTGGCGCTTTGCTGGGCGACCGCATCCGCATGAACTCCATTCACCATCCCCGCGCCTACATGCGCTCCCTGGCTACCCGTGAAAGTGATAAAGCCATCAGTGAGCATATCCAGGAAGCGGTAGACATTTGCAAGCAGGCTGGCTTTGACCTCATTATCCTGGAAACTTCCGGTATTGGCCAAAGCGATACCGCGATTACAGATCACTGCGATGTATCCCTGTATGTAATGACGCCGGAATACGGCGCAGCCTCCCAGCTGGAAAAGATCAACATGCTGGATTATGCAGATACCATTGCTATCAATAAGTTTGATAAAGCCGGTGCGCTGGATGCTTTGCATGATGTGCGCAAACAATACAAACGCAATCATGGCCTGTGGACCGCAAAGGATGAGGACCTGCCGGTAGTGGGCACCATTGCCTCCCAGTTCAATGACGCCGGTATTAACCAGCTGTTTGAAAAAGTGATCCATATTATTGAATCCAAGAACGGGGTACAGTTTGGCCCCTTAACCCATGAGCGGCCCCGGGATACCACTACCAAATCACAGATCATTCCCCCTGCGCGGGTGCGCTACCTGTCAGAGATAACAGAGGTGATCCATGATTATGGTAAATGGGTAAATGAACAAAGCGCCATTGCCAGCCAGCTATACCAGCTGGAAGGAGTGCTGGCCATGCAGGAAGTAAAGGCTAAAGATGAACTGAACAACATAAAGGCGCACCTGCAACAGCAGCTGCATCCCGGCTGCCTGCAGCTGATTGAGAACTGGCCAAAGCTGCAGCAGCAGTATACAGCAGATCACTACGAGTTCCAGGTAAGGAACAAAGTGATCAAGCTGCCTTTATATACAGCCAGCCTTTCACAATCACGCATTCCGAAGATCAGCTTACCGCAATACAAAGACTGGGGCGATATCCTTCGCTGGCAGCTTACGGAAAACCTGCCGGGCGAATTCCCCTATGCAGCCGGCGTATTTCCGCTGAAACGGGAAGGGGAAGATCCCACCCGCATGTTTGCCGGGGAAGGCGGCCCTGAAAGGACCAATAAACGTTTCCACTACGTATCGCTGGATCAGCCGGCAAAGCGCCTTAGCACTGCATTTGACAGTGTTACCCTTTACGGGGAAGATCCTGCCCACCGCCCGGATATTTATGGAAAAGTAGGCAACTCCGGCGTAAGCATTGCCACGGTAGATGACGCTAAAAAACTGTACAGCGGCTTTGATCTTTGTGATCCCAAAACCTCTGTATCCATGACCATTAATGGCCCGGCGCCCATACTGCTGGCCTTTTTCATGAATGCAGCCATTGACCAGCAATGTGAAAAATATATTTCGGAGAACGGGTTAACGGAACAGGTACAGCAGCGCATCAAAGAAAAGTTCAAAGCACACCCCTTACCACATTATAACGGCGATCTGCCTAAAGGTAATAACGGCTTAGGCCTGCAGCTGCTGGGCATTTCCGGCGATGAAGTGCTGGACAGGGAAGTATATGAAAAAATAAAAGCCCACGCTTTAAATACGGTACGGGGCACCGTGCAGGCAGATATACTGAAAGAAGACCAGGCGCAGAATACCTGCATTTTCTCCACCGAGTTTGCATTAAAGCTCATGGGTGATGTGCAGGATTATTTTATCAAACAGCAGGTACGCAACTTTTACTCCGTAAGCATTTCCGGTTACCATATTGCGGAAGCAGGCGCCAATCCCATTACCCAGCTGGCTTTTACATTAGCAAATGGTTTTACCTATGTGGAGTATTACCTGAGCCGGGGTATGCATATCGATGATTTTGCACCCAACCTCTCCTTCTTTTTCAGCAATGGCATGGACCCTGAATATGCCGTAATAGGCCGCGTGGCGCGCCGCATATGGGCCAAAGCCATTCGTCAGAAATATAAGGGTAACGACCGTTCACAGAAGCTGAAATACCATATTCAAACCTCCGGCCGCAGCCTGCACGCACAGGAGATAGATTTTAATGACATCCGCACCACCCTGCAGGCGCTGTACGCTATTTATGACAACTGCAATTCCCTGCATACAAATGCGTATGATGAAGCCATTACCACGCCTACGGAAGAAAGTGTACGCCGTGCGATGGCCATTCAATTGATCATTAACCAGGAGCTGGGTACAGCTAAAAATGAAAATCCTATACAGGGTTCTTTCTTTATAGAAGAGCTGACCGACCTGGTGGAAGAAGCTGTGCTGCTGGAATTTGACCGTATCACAGAACGCGGCGGGGTGCTGGGCGCTATGGAAAGAATGTACCAGCGTAATAAGATCCAGGAAGAAAGCCTGTACTACGAATCACTGAAACACGATGGAAAATACCCGATCGTGGGTGTAAATACTTTCCTGAATAAAAAAGGATCTCCTACTGTGATACCGGCAGAAGTGATCCGTTCTACTACGGAAGAAAAAGAATTCCAGATCACTACCCTCCAGGCTTTTCATGCACGGCATGCAGATAAAAGTGTAAATGCTTTGAAACAGCTGCAGCAGGTAGCGGTGAATAACGGGAACCTGTTTGCGGAGCTGATGGAAACGGTGAAACACTGTTCCCTGGGGCAAATTACACATGCGCTGTATGAAGTAGGCGGGCAGTATAGGAGGAATATGTAATTGACGTGTGCCACACCTTAAAGGTGTGGCACACGTTAAGAATAAGACTACAAGTTTTCATTACGTGGAACTATAAATCAGCAATATGTTGATCCTGGATTTTCCTGTTCATTAAATAAAAATGTATTTGAGTTTTTTAGACCCCGACGGTAACAAAGGTTTTACATTCAGAATAGCGTGATAAATTCAGATCCTGGTTTTCAATTTAAATTTTGGTTCTATGATTACACTATCTAACGATGTGTATCTCTTACACAATCTTAGCTTAAATTTTTGTTAAAAAGAAATTTTTTTAAAAGCGTATGAAATACGCTTTAAGCCGATGGGCCATAGTCCATTGCCTGCTGCGCTTATCTTGTTCTCCGGATAGGCTATGGATTATCAGCTGTTTCAAGCGTGTACACCTATCCTCCGAAGTAAGCCATGGACCATCGACTATGGACCATGGACTCAAAACCCAATCCCTAAATACCGCTTCTTCCGCTGATCGTATTTTTCAAAGTTGAATTTATACAAACGGGCCGGCCGGTGGGGTACATCATCCTCTTCTTCATGCAAGTCAACCAACAGGTCCATCGATAAAAACTTCTTTCTGAAGTTGCGCCGGTCCAGCTTTACATCCAGTATGGCTTCATACAGGTTTTGCAGCTCACGCAGGGAGAATTTTTTAGGTAACAGGTTAAAGCCTACCGGCTGCTCTATAACCTTATGCTTTAAACGCTCATGACAGCTGTGTAAAATTTCCCGGTGATCAAAAGCCATATCTGTTACATTCTTCACAGAGTGCCAGTGCAGCTCGTTCCCGTGCTTTTTCAGCTCATTCTGCTCTATGTTCACCAGGGAATAATAAGCTACTGTAATTACCCGCCCTGCAGGATGGCGGTGCACGCCGCCAAAGGTCTGCACCTGCTCCATGTACACATGATCCAGGCCGGTGCGGGTTTTCAGCACACGGTAAGCTGCTTCGTTCAGCTCTTCTTCAGGGCGTACAATATCGCCCAGTAATGACCATTTACCTGTAAATTCATTGAGGTCGGATTTTATCAGCAATACTTTCAGTTCATCATTGTCAAAGCCAAAGATGACACAGTCTACCGAAATAGCCATTTTAAAGTAGGTACTGATCTCTGTCAGATGCGCATTAATGTTCTTTGCCTGCATAGCTATAAAAACGTGGAATTCTTAAATATTAGCCTGCTATTCGTTGTATTGGTATTCGGTTTCTAAGGGATGACGGCCCGTTTGGTTGAATGAGCGTAATGTATTATAAAAGTTATGGGATTTTTTTTATATCAACGAAAATTATTTTGCACTACCTGCTTTATACACTTGTTCCCCTCCGCTGAAAGTGGCCAGCACCTTAGTTTTCAGCACTGAATCCAACGGCATTTCCATCAGGTCATGATCCAGTATTACCAGGTCGGCCAGCTTACCGGCCTCCAGGCTGCCGCGGGTATCCTCTTCCAAACAACCTTTAGCTGCCCAAATGGTCATGCCCTGCAAGGCCTGCTGCCGGGTTAATGCATTCTCTTTCTGAAAGCCGCCGGGCGGATAGTTATTGGCATCCATGCGGGCTACTGCTGCCAGGAATGTTTTCAGGGGATTAATATCTTCTACGGGAAAGTCGGTCCCCAGCGGCATCCAGCCATTTTGCTGCAACAGCTGCTGGTAAATATAGGCGGTTTTAATACGCTCCGGTCCCAGGCGGGCGCCGGCCCAGTACATATCAGAGGTAGCATGCGTAGGCTGTACAGATGGGATAATGCTGTACTGCCCAAACAAAGGCACATCTTCCGGGCTCACTATCTGCGCATGTTCTATACGCCAGCGCCGGTCGTTCTTGCCCTTTAATACGCGGCTGTATATACGCAGTATTTCACGGTTGGCTGAATCGCCAATAGCATGCGTGCATAGCTGGAACTTTGTGTTGATCAGCTGTGCGGCCCGCATGGCAAAATAGCTGCTATCCTTCAGCAGAAAGCCTTTCCAGCCCGGCTTATCCGAATAATCCTGTAACAGGCAGGCCCCACGGGAGCCTAAAGCCCCATCTGCATAACATTTAAAACCGGCTATGTTTATATGGTCGGTACGATAAGGTCCTTTGGGCAAGAAATAGTCGTAGTTCTCAGAGCTATCTGTTAGCAGCACATATAAACGCATTTTCAAAAGCTGCTGTTGCTGCAGGCTGTCGATCATCAATGCTTCATTTTTCATAATACCGCAATCCGCAATAGTGGTTAAGCCAACGGCAAAACAGCTGGCAGCTGCATCCTGCAATGCTTTTTGCAAAAGGGCGCCGGAAGCTTGTGGTACTTTATCAAATACGATCCCCACTGCATTGTCTATTAAGATGCCGGTGAGCTTTCCGTTCTTTGTTTCAATTACGCCGCCTGTTAAGGTTTGTCCTGCATGTACACCCGCTGCATCCAATGCCGCCTGGTTGGCAATAGCCGCATGCCCGTCTACCCGGCCTAATAAAACCGGTGTATGGGGAAACAGGCTATCCAGCACTGTTTTTTCAGGAAAGGTCTTCTCCGGCCAGTCGTTCTGATCCCAGCCCTGGCCCAGCACCCATTGTGTAGCAGCCGGCGGATGGGCTGCTGCAAAGGTTTTTACACGGTCTATTACCTCCCGCCAGCTTTGGGCGCCCACCAGGTTCACCTGCTGCAGGCTAAAACCATAACCTATGAAATGGGCATGCGCATCAATAAATCCCGGGTATATAAAATGGCCGCCTGCATCCTGCACCTGTGGCGCAGTATACTTTTCCAGTATCTCCTGCTCGTCGCCGATGGCCACTATCTTTCCTTGATGGATAGCCATTGCCTGCGCCTGGCTGAAATGCGCATCCACGGTATAGATCTTTGCATGATGAATAATAAGGTCGGCTTGTTTTTTACTGCTGCAGCTCCAGCAAAGGAGGGCCATACAGCAAACGGGTAATAACTTCATGAGGGAGTATTATGTATAAAAACTAAATTTACGCACAGTTTTGAATATATGTATACGAAGGAAATAGAACGCACCCTTGCCCAGCTGGCCAAAACGCTGCTGGGTAAATTAAGCAAACAACAGCTGCTCAATAACCCGGAAGAAACACTGGAAGCCTTGCAGCGCGTGATCATTTATAATGACTGGCGCTATTATGTGCAAAGCGATCCGGTGCTGAGCGACTTTGAATACGACCAGCTGTTTGCCTGGCTTAAACAGCTGGAACAGGAAAATCCGCACCTGGTAAGTCCTGATTCGCCTACACAGCGGGTAGCGCTGGGCTTAAGCAAATCGTTCCCTACGGTGCAGCACCTGGTGCCCATGCTGAGCCTTGACAACTCATATAATTCCGACGACCTGGTGGACTGGGACCGCAAAGCACGCGAGCTCACCGGCCTTAATGATATTGAATATTGTATAGAGCCTAAATTCGACGGCGCCAGTATTTCCCTGATCTATGAAAACGACCGCCTGGTGCGGGGCGCCACCCGTGGCGATGGCGTAGCCGGGGAAGATATTACCGTGAACATCCGGCAGATCCGCAACATTCCCCTGTCTGCCAATTTCAGCGCCTACGGCATTCAATCTATTGAGATCCGGGGTGAAGTGCTTATCAACAAAAACACTTTTAAAGCCTATAACGATCAGCGCACTGCAGATAACCTGCCGCCGCTGGCCAACCCGCGCAATGCCGCATCCGGCTCCCTGCGCATGGTAGACCCTCGCGAAGTAGCCAAACGCGGGCTGGAAGCCTTTCTGTATCACATGAGCTATCATGTAATGGATAAAGGAAAGGAAGAGCCTAAAGAGATCCAGACCCACAGCAATACGCTGGACCTCCTGAGCCACCTGGGTTTCCGCAGTCCCGGCAAGGAAAAGAAAGTAGTGAAAGGCATAGATGCTGTAATTGACTACGTATTGAAATTTGAAGAAGAACGGGATAACCTGCCCTACGAAATAGACGGCATGGTGATAAAGGTGAATGACTATGCCCTGCAGGATAAGCTGGGTATGACCACGCACCACCCGCGCTGGGCCATTGCCTATAAATTCAAAGCCCGGCAGGCTACCAGCAAGCTGCGGAAAGTAGAGTTCCAGGTAGGCCGCACCGGCTCTATTACACCGGTAGCTAAAATTGATCCCGTGCCCATTGGCGGCGTAACCGTGAGTTCTATTTCCCTGTTCAATGAAGATGTGATAAAGGAAAAAGATCTTAAGATAGGCGATACCGTATTGGTGGAGAGAGCCGGTGATGTAATTCCCTACATTGTAAAATCCGTGGCTGACCTGCGCGATGGTTCCGAACAGGATATTGTATTTCCCAAGAACTGCCCTGTATGTAACAGCAAGCTGGAAAAGCCGGAAGGGGAAAGCGTTTGGCGCTGCCCTAACATTAACTGCGAAGCGCAGGTAATAGAACGCATGATCCATTTTGTGAGTAAGGATGCCATGGATATACGCAGCCTGGGCGAAAGCAATGTGCGTAAATTCTATACCCTGGGATTAATGAAAGATATTCCCGGCATTTATGAGCTGGATTTTACTGAGCTGGCAAAGCTGGAAGGCTTTGGCAAAAAATCCCTGGATAACCTGCAATCGGCTATTGAGCAATCCAAAACACAACCCCTGCACCGGCTGATCTTTGGCCTGGGCATCCGTTATGTGGGTGAAACCACTGCCAAAACACTGGCCAATGCCATTCATCACCTGTTAGACTATACGAACTGGACCGCGGAGCAGCTGCTGGAGCTGGAAGACATTGGCCCTAAAGTGGCCGGCTCTATTACCCAGTTCTTTGCCAATGCAGATAATATAGCTGTGCTGAAAAAGCTGGAATCGCTGGGTGTAACACTGGTCAATAATAAATCCTCTCAATCCGGCAGCGGCAGCCTGGAAGGCCAAAGCTTCCTGTTCACCGGCACTTTAGCCAAACTGAAACGAAGCGATGCAGAAGAAATGGTAGAGCAGCAGGGCGGTAAAATACTGAGCGGCGTAAGAAGCAAGCTCAATTACCTGGTAGTAGGTGAAGATGCCGGCAGCAAGCTGGAAAAAGCAAAGAAGATCAACACCATCCGCATACTAACGGAGGATGAGTTTATAAAGATGATAGAAAGCTAATTCCCATGAACGAACAGGAAGCAGGGCAGCATTGGAATGAAAATGCAGAAGCCTGGACAGTACTGGCCCGGGCGGGATTTGATATTCACCGGGATGGTTATAATACCCCCGCATTCTTTAAGCTGTTACCGGCAATAAAAGGACTTTCCGGTATTGATATTGGCTGCGGGGAAGGCGCCAATACCCGGCTATTGGCAAAGAATGGCGCCACTTTGCAGGCCGTTGATATTGCAGAGAATTTTATTGCGCATGCACAGGCAACAGAAGATAAAGAACCGTTAGGTATTACCTATTCCATAGCCAGTGCCGCTAAGCTGCCCTTTAATAACCAGCAGTTCGACTTTGCTACCTCCTTCATGTGCCTGATGGATATTCCCAATCCTGAAGAAGCGCTGAAAGAAGCTTTCCGGGTGCTGAAACCAGGCGGCTTTTTTCAATTCTCCATTACCCATCCCTGCTTTGATACCCCGCACCGGAAGAATTTAAGGAATGCAGCCGGTGAAACATATGCGGTAGAAATAGGGGGTTACTTTAATTACCAGAATGGAAAAGTAGCAGAATGGACCTTTAATAATGCGCCCGGTGAGCTGAAGGAAAAATTCTCCAGCTTTAAAGTACCTATGTTCAACAGAACGCTTACCCAATGGGTTAGCGCCATTGTTGATGCAGGCTTTCTATTAGAGCGCATCAATGAGCCTTATCCCGATGATGAGGTATTGACAAAACATCCATCCTTACAGGATGCGCAGGTAGTACCGTATTTTTTACATTTTCTTTGCAGAAAACCAGCCGGAGTATAATAGCTATGGACGATAATTATTTTATGCAGCAGGCGCTGAAAGAAGCCCGCAAAGCTTTTGACGATGATGAAGTACCGGTAGGCGCCGTAGTAGTGATGAATGAGCAGGTTATTGGCCGCGGCTACAACCAGGTAGAGCGACTGAACGATTGTACAGCCCATGCAGAAATGATAGCCTTAACAGCGGCCTTCAATTCGCTGGGCAGCAAATACCTGATGGAAGCAACCCTGTACGTAACCCTTGAGCCCTGCCTGATGTGCGCCGGCGCTTTATACTGGAGCAAAATTGGCCGCATTGTTTATGCTGCCCGCGATGATAAGCACAGCTACCGCCGCTCCACCGGCGAGCACATTCCCTTTCACCCCAAAACCAGGCTGGAACAAGGCCCCGGCGAAACCGAAAGCCTGCAGCTGGTAAAAGCATTTTTTGAGAAGAGAAGACTGCGCTGAGGTAATTGAGGCTGAAAGCATAAAGCGCAAAGCATAAAGCATAAAGCTGATTGTGTTTTGCTGCCGGTCTGTTGCTGCTGGTCTTTTGCATTCTTCCCTTCCACCGGTTAGCGGCTGCATTGGTATGGGATTGTTGCGAACCGGTTACAGAAAGCCAATTACAGATTATCGATTTTACCGCACAGATATATCAATAACATACTGCACTATAATTACGCAGCATTAGCATTACAACCATATTCCACTCCTGATAAACGCACTGCTGAATCTTTGCAGGTCCAAAGCAAGGACCTTGCCCGGCGTGACACGAACCACCAACGCCCCATCAACCCTCCAAAGCCCATCCGCTTGACACCGCCTGATAGCCCTCCAACCAGGCGGGCGCAGTCCGGCGTTGGACCTGCAAAATGAAGCCCTACCCAATTATCGCCAAAATAAAAACACCCAAAATCCCACATCAAATCATCCCGGACAAAATTTCGTTTCCAAAACTAAAATCCGTAATTTCAAATACGGCCTCTATAAATCTACGTTACACAATTAATGATTTTATAATACCCGCAGCCACCCTATTATACGGTGCGGTACAGAACTTTACCAAAATCTAAAATCCCAGGTCGAGACATGCAAAAATTTACACGTGTATTAACCAGTATGCTATTATGCATACTGATAGCCCCGGTGCTATTATTTGCCCAGGAAACAACCGCTGATATTGCGGGTATTGTAAGCAGCCAGGAAGGCGCTGTGCCGGGAGCCTCCGTAATAGCTGTTCACCAGCCATCCGGCACAAAATACATGACGGTGACCCGTAAAGACGGCCGTTACAACCTGCCCAACCTCCGCGTAGGCGGCCCTTACAGCGTTACGGTAAGCTACATCGGGTTTAAGGAAGAAAAACAGGATAACATTTCCTTAGCCCTGGGTCAGGAGTACAAAGCAGACTTTAAGCTCAGCGCATCTACCAGCACATTGGGCGAAGTAGAGGTAAAAGCCACCCGGCAGGACAAAGTATTCAACAACAGCCGCACGGGCAGCCAGGAGATCATTACCCGTTCGCAAATGGACCGCCTGCCCACCATCAGCCGCTCCATGCAGGACTTTACCCGTTTAAGCCCCGCAGCAGGTAACGGCTCCGGCACCAACAACATGAGCTTTGGCGGCCGCAGTAACCAGTATAATAACGTAACGGTAGACGGTGCTAACTTCAACAATACTTTTGGACTGTCATCCACGCTAGGCGGGCAAACCGCTTCACAGCCCATTAGCCTGGATGCCATTGAGCAGATCCAGGTGAACATCTCCCCCTACGATGTAAGGCAGGGTGGGTTCTCCGGCGCAGGTATTAACAGCGTAACCAAAAGCGGCACCAATGAATTTAAAGGCTCCGTATACACCTACATTCAAACGCCCGGTTTACAGGGCCGTAAAGTAGGTAATGCAGAAGTACCTAAACCGAATTTCAGCTATAACCTGCGCGGTTTTTCTGTAGGCGGTCCTATTATACCTAATAAGCTGTTCTTCTTTATAAGCGCGGAGCAGGAAAGGATCAAGGCCCCTGCTACCAACCTCATAGCCAATAGCCCGGGCGGACTTGCAGGTGGTAACGTATCACAGGCCGTGGCCGATACGCTGGATAAGCTCAAACAATTCCTCATAGATAAATATAGCTACAACCCCGGTGAGTACCAGGATTACAGCTACCGTACCCAAAGCGATAAGATCACCGCTAAGGTAGACTGGAACGTGAACGACTACAACACCTTTACCTTTAAATACAGCTACCTGAAATCCTTTAAGGATATTGCCGCCAGCAACAGCGGCGCGCCGGGTTCCGGCCGTCAGCCCAGCAATACCGGCCTGCCGTTTAGCGGTAGCGGTTATACCATCAATAATAACTTCAACATTTTTATTGCGGAGCTGAACACCCGTTTCGGTAATACCGCTGCCAATAAGTTCCAGGTAGGTTATTCCGCCCTGCGCGATTTCCGCAGCAGCCTTTCCGGCGGTAACTTTCCGCTGGTGGATATCCTGAACGGCCAGGGCGCCAGCTACACCGCTTTCGGGTATGAGCCTTTTACGTACAACAATAAGCTGAGCAGCGATATTTACCAGCTGTCCGACATTTTTACGATGTACAAAGGCGCGCATGAAATCACCCTGGGTACGCAAAACTATTACAAGCGTTTCCTGAACGGGTTTGCGCCTAACTACAATGGTAACTACCGCTTTAACAGCCTTACTGATTTTTATAACAGCGCTGTCAACGGCCTGCCTACTGCCTCCCGTTATGCATTGCAGTATGCCAGCACCAAAGACGGCTCTTTCCCCTACGCTAAAATAGGTATGATGGAGCTGGGCCTTTTTGTGCAGGATAAATGGCGGGTGAACAACAACTTTACCCTCACTTACGGCCTGCGTGTAGACCTGCCCATCTTCGACAATAAATTTACCCGCAACGATTCGCTGACCACCCTTACCTTCCGGGATGGTGTACACCTGGATGTTGGGCAAAAGCCTAACACCACGCCGCTCATCTCACCCCGTGTAGGCTTTAACTGGGATGTAACGGGTAACAAAACCACGCAGGTACGCGGTGGCGCCGGTTTATTTGCAGGCGCGCCCCCGTCCGTATGGATCAGCAACCAGGCAGGTAACAACGGCGTACAGTTTGGCTCTTTCGTGGCACAAACCAGCGCTACCTCGCCTACTATTCCTTACATCTTCAATGCCGATCCCAATGCTTACCGCCCTGCTGCCGGACAGCTCTCTACCTCCTATAACATAGCTGCTATCGACAAAAAATTCAAATACCCGCAGGTGCTGAAAGCCAGCCTGGCTGTTGACCAGGTGCTGCCCGGGGGCGTGGTGGCCACTTTGGAAGGTAACTACTCAAAAGATATTAACGCGGTGTATTTCCAGAACGTGAACCTGCCTGCTACCGGCATTACACTGCAAGGCTCACCGGATAACCGTACCCGTTATTCCGCTTCGCAGATCTATGGCAAGCTGCCGGTTAATACCCTCAGCCATCCTAACATCAGCGATGCTATCCTGATGCGCAACTCCAGCAAAGGCTATGCTTACTTTGTTACCTTCCAGGTGCAGAAGACCACGCAGAACCTGTACCTGAATGCAGCATATACCTACAGCAAATCACGCAGCATTAATGATGGCGGCTCCATTGCACAGGGTAACTGGCGCGACCGCCCCGTGAGCGGTGATCCGAATAGTAACGTACTGGGTTATACGAATTTTTATACGCCGCACCGTATCATCGCATCGGCCTCTTACCGTATTCCTTACGCCAAGTATTTTGCCACCTCTTTTGGATTTGTGTTTGAGGCGGCGCCCAACGGCGCAGTATCCTATACGTACAGCGGAGACCTGAACAATGATGGTTCCGGCGGTAACAATGACCTGATCTACATTCCGGCTTCCCAGAGCGAGATCAACCTGGTGCCGGTAGGTTATGGAGATGCCGGTTACAACCAAACGACCAATGCAGACCAGCGTACTCCTGCACAGATCTGGAACCAGCTGAGCAACTTCATTAACCAGGATAATTACCTGAGCCAGCATAAGGGCCAGTATGCAGAGCGTAATGCCGTAACCTTACCCTTCTACAAACGGATGGATGTGAACATTACGCAGGATTTTTACCTGTTCACCGGTAAAGATAAAACCAGGCATACCCTGCGTGTAACCTTTGATATTGTGAACGTAGGCAACCTGCTGAACCGCAGGTGGGGCGTATATAAAACATTCAACTCTACTTCCTTCCTGAAGTATGAAGGTATGCTGCGCGATGCCAATGGCGCTGCCACCAATACACCGGCGTTCTCCTTCCCTTACCTGGATGCGAAGAATGAAATACCTTTAACCAATTCCTGGAGAGACAATACTGCTGCAGTTTCCCGCTGGCAGGGACAGTTAGGTATCCGGTATATCTTTAATTAAGAGTTGCCAATTAATAATTAAGAATTAATAATTAATACAGTACTTCAAATAGAAAGGTCCTGCATTTGAATGCAGGACCTTTTTTATGGAGCTACCAATTAATTATTAATTCTTAATTATTAATTATTTTTTTTGGGGTTCCATCAGCTTATTCAATCCCATCATCTGTTGCATGGTATGCTCCATGCCTTCAGAAGAACCATCCAGGAAGATCACGTTGCCCTTGCCGTTTTCAGCAAAGTGCTTAATAGCTTCCGTCCACATGGAGAACAGGATCACGGAAGTATCCAGGTTGGCCTGCTGCATTTCTTTGGCAGCCATGGTCATACCCTTGGCCACTTCTTCCCGGAACAGGGCCACACCCTGGCCGCGCAGCTGGGCAGCCTGCCGTTCTGCTTCTGCAGCTATTTTAATGGCATTACCATCTGCTTCCGCCGCTTTGGTTTTGGTGATCAGCAAAGCCTGGCCTTCGTTCTCAGCAGCCGCTTTCAGGTTGTTGGAGGCCACTACCTGCGCCATGGATTTCATAATGGCGTCATCAAAGGTAATGTCGTTCATCTGCAGGTCCAGCAGGTGATAGCCCCAGCCTTCCAGGGTTTTATCTATCTGCTCTTTCACGTTCTCCGTAATTTCCCGGCGCAGGCCCAGCACTTCAGACTGGCGCTTGGTAGCCACAAAACCGCGGATACTGCCTTCAATGGTGCGGATGAGCGCCTGCATGAAGCTGCGTTCATCCATAAATTTAAAAGCTACGCTTTTAATGGTTTCTTCTTCCTGGTTCCATACGGCATACAGCAGCATGGCCTTGAAATACACATTCGCCTGGTCAATGGTAATGGCCTGGAACTCCAGCTCCACAGAGCGGTTCTGGATAGAAATGCGTTTAAATACCTTTTCAATAATGGGGATCTTAAAGTTCAAACCGGGGCGCATGATACGGCTGTACTTGCCGAAAATAGTAGTAACTGCAATAGTTCCTTGCTGGACGGTTACAAACGACGAAAAGAAAACCCAGAGAATTAAAAGGACGATGATGGTGGTAAAAACAATACTCGGCATATGCAGGGATTTGGATTTAGAGAATAAATATAACCAAATTGCCGAATATATATATTAAGGAAAAACAAACAACGGATGAAGGCCTTTTTCCCGGTGGTCATAGTTAACAGGCATTCCTGATACTATTAACACTCACTAAATTAGTCGTGTTTCTCCGGTGATGAAATACCCAAGCTTGGGTATTTTTTAAAAAATTTTGTTAATATGTTCTTACTGGAACCCGATCTTACGGGCAATGGTCACCAGCTCGGTAGTGTTCCGCACCTTTAGCTTCAGGCGTATGTTCTTACGATGGGTTTCCACCGTATGGCGGCTCAGGTTCAGCTGCTGGGCAATCTCTTTATTGTTCAGGCCCTTTACCGCCAGCGCCAGCACATCTTTTTCACGAAAGGTGAGCTTATGCAGCAGGCTCTCGTTCTGCCGGCGCAGCACCTCGCTCATGGCATCGGCCAGCTGGGTATGGGTGTCAATAGCCATGGTCAGGTCCAGGAAGGCGCAGATCACATCTTTAACCTCCCCTTTCTCATCATGACTGAAAGGAATGGTTAAGCCTACCAGCCAGCGCCAGTCGCGCTGCCCGCGGGGCCGTACCCGGGTTACGCCGCCAAAAATATTCTTATTGTTCTGGAAAGATTCCCGGGCAGTGCCGGTTATCTCAAAATCATCAGGGTGTATAAGCTGCCGGAAAAATTCCAGGCCCAGTGTATGCATTTCCGTTAACGTGTAGCCGGTAAAGGTTTCCATATATGCATTACACCAGTTTACCTGGTTGTTGCGCTGGTTGGCGGTAAACACCATTGCCGGCACATGATGCAGCATGTTTTCCAGCCACTGCACGCGTTCTTTTAATTGCTCATGCTCCTTCTGCAATGCTGCGGTGGATGGGTTTGATTTCATGCCAGGGTCTTCAGTCTGCATACGTTAAGTTTTAAACAAACAATAGTGAAAACGGGCTCTCACGTATTAGCACATACGAAAAAATATGTATATGAAAAGCTGTTGCAACGCTTATTCTGTAAATTTAAAATAAAAACCTATATGTGCAAGGTTATTTTGCAGGCGAACTAACGTCCGCCCGGTATATGATCCATAGTCCACGGACCGCTGCCTGTATCAATTCTGCCAGGGCTAACATAATGCAGAGCCGGTAATGTTATTTCTGCAATCTTTTATATTATTTAAACCCCTGTTAACAATCCCTGTAATCCTTTGCACCGCTGCCATATGCTGTATGCCACGGACCATGGACGATAGACCATGGACGAACTATGTTTGATTATTCCCCTATTAGGCAGTAAATTTGAAACCCGTAAAATTTATACTATTCATTAACCATAAAAAATCAAGTTATGGCATTTACACTCCCGAGCTTACCATATGCTACCGACGCATTGGAACCGCATATTGATAAAACCACCATGGAAATTCACCATGGCAAACACCACCAGGCTTATGTAGATAACCTGAATAAAGCCGTTGCCGGTACTGAGCATGAAAATAAATCACTGGATGAGCTGGTAGCCAGCGCCGGTAAAATAAGCCCTGCTGTACGCAACAATGGCGGTGGTCACTGGAACCACAGCTTCTTCTGGCAGATCCTGGGCCCCAACGCAGGCGGCGAGCCTAAAGGCGCACTGGCCGAAGCTATTAAAAGCACTTTTGGCTCTTTTGATGAGTTCAAAGAAAAGCTGAACGCTGCCGGCGCTACCCGCTTCGGTTCCGGCTGGGCCTGGCTGATCGTTAAAGACGGCAAGCTGGAAGTAACCTCTACCCCCAACCAGGACAATCCCCTGATGGATGTAGCTGAAGTTAAAGGCACTCCTGTTTTAGGTGTAGACGTATGGGAACATGCTTACTACCTGAAATACCAGAACCGCCGCCCGGAATACCTGAAAGCATTCTGGAATGCCGTTAACTGGGACGCCGTTAGCAAAAACTATGATGCAGCTGTGAAAAAGTAGTCACTACCTGTTATCTATAACGAAAAAAGCATCTCAGGTACCTGAGATGCTTTTTTTATGTGCAGATTATAGATGTGCAGATGTGCAAATGAATTTCCATCTGCACATCCGCATATCTGCACATTTGCACATTATTTCAGCTCTTTGATCTTTATATTCTTAAACCAAATTTCGCTGCCATGATCCTGCAGGTCTATATGGCCTTTTTTGGTAGCGCCATAACCCTTGGCATCTTTCCATTTACCGGTTTCCTTGGCCTTCTTCCACTCCGGTGAGCCAATGGTATACTCAGCTGTTTTTTGACCGTTCAGCCAGTGTTCCACATGCCCCTTATTTACAATAATACGGGCCTGGTTCCATTCGCCAATGGGTTTTGCAGCAGCCACCAGCGGATCGCCCATGGCGTAGTTAGCGCCGGTCTTTTGCCAGCCTTCCAGCTTTTCAGGGAAGTTCTCATCATCTATCAGCTGGTATTCCGGGCCGCTCTTATACGCTGCATCAAATTCTTCTGATGCCAGGTAAATGATGCCGCTGTTGCCTTTAGGAGCCAGCTTCCAGTCGGCCTGCAGCTCAAAATTATCATAAGTGCCGTCGGAAGTAAGATCGGCTCTTTTATCGCTCTTATCTTTTTCGCTGCCCAGGCAGTGCAGGGTGCCATTTTCAGCTACCCAGCTGTTGGAGGTTTTGCCTTTGTAAATGTGCCAGCCATCCAGGTTCTGTCCGTTAAACAAAAGCTGCCAGCCGTCTGCTTTTTCAGCATCGGTTAATACATTGGCCGGCGCTGTATCTGCAGTAGGTGCGGCAGCAGCGGCGGTGGTATCAGCGCTCACGGTAGTGGAATCGGTGCTGCTTTCCGGGGTGGATGCATTACCGCATGCCATTGCTGCAACAGTTAATACAGATAAAGCCGGAACAAATAATTTTCTCATGATCATTATTTTTTACTTGTTTATCAATTTCAGGTCTTTCGGGTCCCATCCAATAATTTTATTCTGGAAATAGCTGTCGTTACACAGCAACGCCGGTGCGGCTGCACGGTAGCCGAACAGCGCATCTTCATGCACCTTACCACCGGTACGCATGGCATTGAACAGGTTATAGAAGTGATCAAAGTGCGCGCCTTTATAACCCTGATCTGCTACATACTCCAGCTTCTCAGGCGGCAGCATGCTTTTGCGGTCATATACATATTGCCGGCCGTTACCGTTAGCAGCGCCTTCCGTTTTTTTACTCTTCAGCAAAGGATCTTCCTCATCTCCTTTATTCCGCAGCAGGGTTACCTTATCCCACTCTACCGTCATAGAACCTTCGCTGCCTACCATACGCAGATAGTTGGTGCCACCGGTACCATCCACAAAATTCACGCGCAGCGACAGGTTAAAGGCAGGATGCGCGGCAGTTTCCGGGTAATCGAACATACCCAGCATAATATCCGGCACCTCGCGCCCATCATTCCAGTAACGCAGGCCGCCCGTTGCCATTACTTTATTGGGGCCAATAGAGCCGGTTACAAAGTGCAGGCTGGAGAACAGGTGCACAAACAGGTCGCCGGAAACACCGGTGCCATAATCCCTGTAATTACGCCAGCGGAAAAAACGCAGCGGGTCAAATTCACGTTTAGGCGCATGCAGCAGGTAAGTTTCCCAATCTACTGTTTTAGGCGATGCATCTGCCGGTATGGGATACTGCCAGGCGCCCTGTGGCGACATACGCGCCCAAAAACCTTCCGCGTAGTTCAGCTTACCAATAGCGCCGTCTTTCAGCAGCTGGCGGGCTTTTTCATTACCCAGTGAGCTCATACCCTGGCTGCCTACCTGGTACACTACTTTACCGTTCTTTTGCTGCGCCTCCACCACGGCAGGGCCTTCGCCTATTTCATGTACCATGGGCTTTTCACAGTACACGGATTTGCCTTTGTTCATGGCAGCCACCGAAATATCCTTATGCCAGAAATCAGGCGTGGCAATGATCACGGCATCCACATCCTTACGTTCCAGGATCTCTTTGTAATCACGGGTAGTGTAAATATCATTGCCCCATTTCTTTTTAGCATCCGCCAAACGGCCGTCGTACAGGTCGCAGGCCGCAATTAGTTTTACGCCCGGTACCGTTATAGCCGTATTGGTATCCGCACTGCCCATACCACCGGCGCCTATCAGCGCAATCTGGATCTGGTCATTGGCACTATACTTTTCGCGTATGCGTGACAGTGATTCCAGGTTACGCTTTTTATCGGCAGCAGTAATAATGCCTGGAAACAGGGAAGCGCCTACTACTCCTTTGGCTAGTTTACTGATAAACCCTCTGCGGGAATTTTCCATCGAATTTTCAGACATGTTTTTCCGGTTTGATGTTAGATAACGTGATTTGGTTGACAGAAGGCTTTTAATTTATGACTTAAATGCGGGAAATCATAATTTAATTCATTGCAGCAGCACCAGCTTAGCCGCTACGGGTAAGTGGTCCGATGCATAGCGTTCCGGGATCACGATATGTTCTGTTACGCGAAAAGCCTTTGCCGGCGCATAGGCTACCAGGTCTATGGTGCGGTTAGGCGCATCCACCGGGATGGTGAACGGGCAATCATCGCAGGTGCGGGTAAAGGCGCTGTCCAGCACCTGTATGGCGGCGCTGCCCGGCTTCGCATTAAAATCACCGGCCAGTATTACCGGCATACCTGCCTGGCCCAGTAAGCGGCTTATTTCACGCATTTGTAACAAGCGGTCAGTATCCGGTTTTAATACATCCAGGTGTGTGCTGGCCATCATTACACGCCGGCCGTTCTGCAGCTTTACCGTAACCGTGCATAAGGCACGCGGCTCTCCTTTGGAGCCGGGGGCAGATGGCAGGTGATAAGCATGCCCTTCCTGTATGGGATAGCGGGATAGTACGGCAATGCCATACTCCCCGCCATCATAAGGTATGCCTGGTGCAAACTGTGCGTGCATGCCGGTTTTGGCTGCCAGCACTTCCGCCTCATGCACATCGCGGCCGGAGCGGCCGGTATGCACATCCACTTCCTGCAAGGCCACAAAATCAGGATGCTGTTGGTTAATAACACGGGCAATAGCATCCAGGTCTATTACATCTTTTCTTGATGGCGGGTTTGCATGATGAATATTGTAGGTTAATACCTTAATGGTATCACCAGGCATGGTTTCCGTTCCTGTGGCTGTTTTGTTCGTGCTGCATGCAGCCAGCAAAATGCACAGGCTTATTATTACACAATACTTCATAAATCATATTTCATTTACTCCCATCCCTGGTTCTGCCCCAGCTCAGTATTCCGCTGGAACTGTGTTAAGGGTATGGGCCACAGGTAATTCTTAGGATCAACAAAACGGCGGCCCGTATTCACGATCATGTAACCATTTGCATCAACCGGCACACTGGCTACATACTGCTGCATATAGCTGGGTACAAAAGCTTTTTTCATGCCTTTTACATCTTCGGCCAGCAGGCTGCCCTGTTTCCAGCGCAGCAGGTCAAAGTAACGCTGCCCTTCCAGCGCCAGCTCTACACGGCGCTCACGGCGTATTTCAGTGCGCAGGTCCATGCCCCAGGCGCCCAATTCTGCAATGATCATGTGATGCATGCCTACGCGGTCGCGGAGCTTGTTGATGGTTATATCCAGGTCGGCCTGTGTAAGCTTGCCCTGCATTTCACGCGCTTCCGCATAGTTCAGCAGCACTTCTGCCAGGCGCATAATGTGAATATCGTTCGGGTCTTTGTTGTAGGTAGCTACTGCCGATACTGTTACATACTTGGTAAAGTAATAACCGGTAGCAGTTACGCTGCCTTTTTTATCTGAATTGAATTTGGGCAGGTTAAAGATGTCGGAAGGGTTGGCATCCTGGTCGCCATCATCCTTACCACCCCAGGTGCCGCCAGGCGCCAGTATGGTCTGCGGCATGCGCGGGTCGCGGTTCTTAAACACATCCCCATACGCCTGCTGCGCACCTTCATTATACAAGGGTGATTTTTCGATGGGCATACCATCGGTGCACAAATAGGCATCCACCAGCGATTTGGTAGGGCAAAAGCGGGAGGTTTGATCCGGCACCTGGCATTCCCGGCTCATGTTGTGCATAGATACATCTATGAGGTACAACCTGGCCAGTATGGTTTCTTTATTAGCGCCTGCGCTTAGCTTGCCTTTTTGGGTGAACAGCTCATTGTAGCTATTTTCGCCGCCGGCTGTATACAGCTGGTATACGTTCAGGTCCATCACTGCTTTGGCAGCTGCTTCCGCTACATCATACCTGCCGTAGAACAGCGCCACGCGCGATTTCCAGCCCAATGCAGCGCCTTTGGTAATGCGGCCCAGGTCTGCAGCGGCATAGGTGGCCGGCAGTTCCGTGGCAGCAGAATCCAGCTGCTGCAATATAAAATCCACTACCTGTGCGCGCGGTGTGCGGGGGCCGTACACCATATCATCACCAATGTTCAGGGTATTGGTCACCAGCGGTATGTCCCCGTAAAAAAAGCTCAGATAGCTGTACAGGAAAGCACGCAGAAAACGCACCTCACCAGCATACTGGTTCATTTTTGCCGGCTGAATGCCGGTGGCTTTCCGGTAGTTCTCTAAAAAGTGATTACAGCGGCGTATGCCTTTATACTGGTTCACCCACTCGGAGTTAACCGTACCCAGTGTAAAGTCATAGTTACCGGTGGAAATGGCCAGGTAATCAGTCATGGGCGGGTACACGGTATTATCGCCCATATTTTCCATATCCACTACGTTCTTGCCTTTCAGGTAATCGTAGCAGGCGTTCACGGCCAGCTTTAGCTGTCCTTCTGTTTTCCAGAACTCATCGTTGGGAATTGCATCCAGCGCGCCGCGGTCCAGGAAATCTTTGGAGCAGCCGGCAAAAAAACAAACCGCTGTTATGCACAGGGCTATACGTAATATATGTTGCTGCATGGCAGTGATCATTTAAAGTTAATGTTAAGACCAAACACAAAGGTTTTCACCTGCGGGTAAGTACCGCCGCTGGTAGTAACCGTTTCCGGGTCGTAGGCGTAAAAGAAATTGGTTTTGGTGAACAGGTTGTCCATTGATACGTATGCGCGTAACCGTTGTATGCGCAGGCGGCTGGTCCAGTTACCCGGCAGCGTATAACCGATCTGTATATTTTTCAGGCGCAGGTAAGCGGCATCCTGCAGCCAGTAGTCCGACTGGCGGGCCGTGGTATTACGCGTATCCAGGTAAGTAAAGCGGGGGTACCAGGCATCTGTATTCTCCGGTGTCCAGTGGTCGCGGTGCACCTCCTGCGGGTAAGAGCCATATGCCTGGAAGGTATGGATGCCAATGCTGCTGATATAACCATTGCCTTTACCCACTCCCTGTATGAAAAAGGAAAAGTCAATATTCTTCCAGCCAAAGTTGCCGCGCAGGGAATAGGTATAACGCGGGAAAGCGTCGCCTATCACAGTACGGTCTTTATCAGCTGTTATCTTGCCATCGCCATTCAGATCGCGGTACTTAAGATCACCGGGGGCCACCTTTCCTTTGTCTGCATCAAAAATGGCAAAGTTGGGTACCAGCTTACCGCTGGCATCTTTGGTAAAATCACCTTCCTGCGCTAAACCATCTGTACGGTAACCATAAAATGCATTAATGGGATAGCCTACCTGCAATATCCTGTTATCCAGCACCGGCGGGGCGCCGCCCAGGTTTAATACCTTGTTGCGCACATCAGACAGCTGGGCGGTAAAACCGTAGCTGAAATCTTTGATCTGGTCTGTCCATCCCACGCTTAGCTCCCAGCCTTTGTTGGATACATCGCCTGCATTCTGGTCCGGTACTTCCAGGCCTAAGATGTCGGGCTGCGGTACTTTCAGCTGCACGTCCTTTGTTTGTTTATCAAACCAGTCAGCGCTTACAGAAAGACGGTTGTTAAAGAAGGCCAGGTCAAGGCCTATGTTCAGCATATTCACTTTTTCCCAGCGCAGCAGCGGGTTAGCCAGGTTGGTTTGCGCTACTCCCCTGGTAAGTATGTTACCTATGGGCATAGTGCCTACGCCGGTTAATACCTGCATGTAAGGATACCATTCTGAATAAGCAGTACCATCGGCCCCATACTGGTTACCCAGGCTACCATAAGATGCGCGCAATTTACCTTCGCTTAACCAGCGGGTAATGCTGCTGTTCTTTACAAAGTTTTCCTGTGTAAAGCGCCAGCCGGCAGATGCGGATGGGAAAGTACCATAACGCCGGTCAGGAGAATAACGGGATGACCCATCATAGCGTACATTCAGCTCCAGCAAATACTTTTCATTAAAGTCATAGTTCAAACGGCCAAACCAGGAGCGCAATGCATACTGGTAACCATCACCGGTAGCATTCGGGTTATCGGAGCCCAGGTTAAACACCGGCACATCATCACTGGAAAAGTTCTGTTTGCTGGCTGCCCAGGATTCATAGCGGTATGATTCCTGCTGGTAACCTGCCAGCACTTTAAAATTGTGCTTATCTAACCTGAACGCATAGTTCAATAAGCCGGACAGGTTCTCCATACGGCTGGTATAATCCCGCATTTCCAGGCTGTTGCTGGTGGCATTGCTGTACCAGAAAGCGCCGGTATCGGGGTAGTAATAATCTAATTTGCGGCTAAAGGTGCTGCGGCGCTGGTTAATGATGTTGGTGCCATATTGCCCTGTAAAATCAAGGTTCTTCCAGATGTGCACCTTGGCGGAAACATTGCCCGTTACTTCCTGTGATTTAAAGTTGTTGTAACCTCCATCCGTAGCAATAGCTACCGGGTTGCTGGAGCCGCCGCCATAGCCCCAGGTACCGTTGCTGAACTTTACCGGGTTTAATGGCGACATGGTGAGAGATGTATAAATAGGTCCTGAATCTGCATCCGTGCCACCGGCGGGCTGGTTCTGCGTACGGTCAATATATCCCAGGTTACCATCAATATCTACAATGTCAAATAAACGCATGGCGTTTAACCGTGCACGTACGTTATTACGTACGGCGCTGTACTGGTCGCCCACTACCAGGCCATCCTGGTTTTGCCGGCCAAAAGAAAGGTAATACGTAACATCCTGCGAGCCGCCGTTTATGCTCAGGTTATGTTCCTGCTGCGGCGCCGTGCTTTTGAACAGGGCTTTAGGCCAGTTGGTATTGGCAAAATAATCCGGGTCGGTACCGTCTTTTGCTTTCTGAATATCTTCTGCGGTATAGGTTTCCGGCAGGTTCACATTACGCTGGGCTTCATTCAGCATTTCCATATATTCCGGCGCGCTTACCATTTTAGGCAGCGCATACGGTTTTTGTATGCCATAATAGCCATTATAGCTCAGCATCGGTTTCTGGTTCTGCTTGCCTTTCCTTGTTGTTACCAGTATAACGCCATTGGCTGCACGTGAGCCGTAAATAGCGGCAGAAGCGGCGTCTTTTAATACAGATACGCTTTCAATATCTGTTGGGTTCAGGAAATTAATATCACCGGGGATGCCGTCGATCAATATAAAAGGATTGGCATTGTTGGTGGTGCCTGTACCGCGTATACGCAGCGTAGCGCCGCCTGCACCGGGAAAACCGGTGTTATTGATGGCGGTTAAGCCGGGCAGCAGGCCCTGTAAAGCGGTGGACATGGAGGTTACCGGGCGGCCGGCCAGCTCTTTCTCCCCTACCATGGCTACTGCACCGGTAAGGTTCACTTTCTTTTGCGTACCATAACCTACTACCACTACCTGGTTCAGCTGCCGTGTATCTTCATTCAGCACTACATCTATCTGCTGCTGATCGCCCACTGTAATTTCTTTCGGCAGGTATCCTACATAAGAAAATAACAGCACCGCATTGCTGCCGGTTACATTGATCTCAAAATGGCCGTCGGCATTGGTTACAGCGCCGTTACCCGTACCTCTTACTGTAACCGTTACACCAGGCAGCGGAATATTACCGGCGCCCCTTACGGTGCCGCTTATACGCTGTACCTGTATGTTGTTCCAGTAGCGGTTATCATATGCCGTGTTATTTACGGCGCTGATCCTTTGGCCCAGGAACTGCAGGTTGGCAGGTGTATTCGCATTATTACTATCAGGCGAGGAAGGAGTGTTTTCCTCTGTAGATGAAATGGCAAACTGCTGTG
>NZ_DATCRF010000836.1:0-6809 GCF_036569125.1 Chitinophaga sp.
CAGCTGCCGGCGTTTTGCCATGTTGCTGTATATAAGCGTCCTGCACCAGGGTGGCTATGCCGCTGGTAAGCGCCGCTGCGTTGGAGGTGCCATCCAGCCCATATGCCACCAGCTCCGGTTTTACACGTCCGTCGTAAGCCGGGCCTTTGGCGCTAAGCGCCGGCAGGTTATTTTCACCGTCCGTACCACCGGCTACCAGCACATTCTTGGCCTGTTTGTAGGTGCCGGAAAGATTGGCTACGCCGGCTATACCGCTGTACACGCCATCTGTGGGCGCCTGGTTACCGTCATTACCGGAAGAAAATACATGCAGCAGCGTATCCATGCTAACCGCTTGCTCATCGTAGGCTACGGCTTCTGCGCCATAATAGTTTTCTATGCCCGTACCGTAGGAATGGTTTTGCACACGCACATGCAGCTGCCCGTACAAGGCTGCATCATCCGGTAAAAGCGAGGTATTAAAATCAGAGGATGTTAAACGCGCCCGTACAGCAGCACCCATGCCTTCCGGGCCGGTATTGCCCGCTCCGGCAATAATGGTAGCCATAATAGTGGCATGTATATCAACCTGGGTAGCTGCTATACCTCCGTCTGTGTACCGGCCGGTAAGGTCCGTATCTGTAGTATCAAAAATATTTTCTTTGATGGATACCGTCATGTTTTGCCCCTGCAGGTTAGGGTACAATTGCTGCACGGTGCTTACCCGGTTCAGGGTCATATCATTACTGGGAATAATGATCTCTGTTTTAGGCCTGCGCAAAGCATCTGCAAAACGGATCACGGGTTGCGATATAAAGCGCTGCCAGTCGGCCTGTTTTACTTTTACTACCACAAAGCGGCCGGCCAATACCCGCTGTACCCTGCAATAGGCGGGTTGCTGCCCGCTGCTGTCCAGCTGTACCTGCAGGGCCAGGCTGTCGGCCGGGCGCAGCTTTTCAAGCCGCTGTAACAATCCTTCACTGCATTTCCAGTTATCATTGGCAGTATAAGTATACACTACCTTGCGCAATAAGGAGGTATCCGTAACCGGTTGTTGCAGGATGTAATAAAAGCGGTTAATGGTTTTTACAATACCATATGACTGCAAAGAAGAAACACCGGGATATACGCGAAACTTTACCAGGTAAAAAACGGATTTATGGCTGCTGTCTTGTACGGTTTTAGCAGCTGGTAAAACCCCATACCGTTGCAATAAGGTATCATTACCAGCGGCTTGCCGGGCCTGTAATGATTGGTGGGCATAGAGGAACAGCAGCATCCATACTGATCTGGCAATGATGTGTGTCATGTAACGGAATATAATTGCAGTGTGCATAATAAAACTAATGCAATTAAAGCAGCATCCCAATTTTTTATAAACAGGGCTGAAAATGTTTTTTTTAAATTATGCTAATGTTGTAATATTGAAAGTAGAAGAAGAACGAACCGGCACAACCAGGATCTAAATTGAAAACAAGCAAAATCTGAACCAGCACGTTTTAGCACAAATTTTATTAGAGCAAGATCTGTTAAACCCGGAGCATTAATTTCCGGAATTTTTATTGGTGAAAATTGAAACTTAACTGTAAGTGCAGGAACCGTTTTTCCTTCACTTTTTAGCTTTCATTATTCACAGGTTTTTACATTATCCCTTTAGTGCCTGCATATTTTGCAGCCGCTATAGCTATGCTATTAAACACAGGTATACTATGCATGAGCAAATCAATCAAATATCCAAAACCCAAAATCCACATTTATGTTCAAACAAGTAACCCGTAGCCTCATGGGCTGCCTGATGGCAGGCGCATTGTTTATTTCCTGTCAGAAGGACAATGCGGGCACAGAACAACAACAAAATCAAAAGATCTCCCAGGATGTGCTGCAAAAGATCAGCAACAAAGGTTTCAGCACAGCCGATGTACACAAAGTAACAGGCGGTTACCTGGTAGAAGGCGACATTCTGCTGAGCGAACAGGAGCTGGCAGCTGTATCCTCTTCTCCTAACCTGCGCATTGCAGAGGTAGAACAGTACCGCACCAACAACCTTGTAACCGGCTTACCCCGCGTGATCACCATCCGCGTAACCGGTTTAACCCAACCCTTTATTGATGGCACTGACCTGGCTATTTCCCGCTACAACGCACAAGGCTTGCAGCTCACTTTCCGCCGCGTTACCAGCGGTTCTGCCAACATCACCATCAGTGGTTTTAACCAGGGCCCCAGCGGTGGTTTTATTACACTGGGTTCTTCCGGTTTCCCCACCAGCAGCGGCAATCCGTATAGCTCTATCAGCATGAACACCAATGCAGCAGCATACGGTTCCAACCCGAATGTAAACTACGTAGGTTCCGTAATACAGCATGAAATTGGCCATTGCATTGGTTTCCGTCATACTGATTATATGAACCGTGCTTACAGCTGCGGCAGCGGTGGTAACGAAGGTTCTGCCGGTGTAGGCGCTGTACGCATCCCCGGTACGCCTTCCGGTCCCGATGCAGCTTCCTGGATGCTGGCCTGCTCTAACGGCGGCAACCGTACTTTTAATGCAAACGACATCATTGCGTTGAATTACTTGTATTAATCGCAGCATAAAGCACAAAGCACAAAGCATAAAGCATAAAGCACAAAGCATAAAGCATAAAGCATAAAGCCGAATGCTAAAGGCTAAACGCTAAAGGCTGAACGCTAAACGCCTTAATTAAATATGCATAGTATAAATCAAAACGCTGATTGCGGAACTATTCCCGGCAATCAGCGTTTTGATTTAGCAGAAAGCAAAAAGCTGATCGCCTCGTATCCATACGCTTCGATCAGCTTTCTGCTTTATCCTTTCTGCTTTATCCTTTATGCTTTCAGCTTACATTCATACACAATCGAACTACACCTATCCGTTTCCTTCAGCGCTTTGCGGTAAGAAAGAAATCCGTTCCAGCCGCCCGCTACCAGGCGGCTGCGGCCGGTTTTGTATTTCTCGCTCAGCAGGCTTACATAAAACGCATCAAACACCATGGGGTGTTTTTTCACGATCTTCAGGTTATGCTGTTCCAGTAATCGCTGCATGGCAGCAGGGGAGAAGTGGTACAGGTGGCGCGGCACATCATACGCTGCCCAGGCCGGGCCATAATGGGCTGCATCCGGGGAAGTGTAGTTGGGCACTGCTATCAGCGCAGCGCCTTCCGGCTTTAATAAAGTGCCGATCTGCTGCAGGTAGGCATGTACTTCATGCACATGCTCCAGCACATGCCACATGGTAATAGCGTCAAAGCTGGCCGGCGGCAGGGAAAACAGCTGCTCCACCGGCTGCGCCGTTACTTTATAGATCTTTTGTGCATTCTCCCGGGCCTGTTCATCCGGTTCCAGGCCGCTGGCTTTCCAGCCGTTCTGCTGCATATAATGCAGGAAAGCGCCCGTGCCGGAACCAATATCCAGCAGCTCGCCCTGTTTAAGGCCGGTAGCGGCTTTTACCCAGTTGGCTTTAGAGCGTAAGGTGATCTTTCTAACGCTGTGGTATAAACGATTGATCAGGCCCTTGCGGGTTTCTGAATGACTAATATATTCCTGCGATTGGTAGTAGCGGCCAATACGGCTGCTGGTAGGTACATTTTGTGTGAAACGTCCGGTACACTGGCCGCATTGCCATACCTCAAACTTTTCCCCCGATACGGTATAATCCTGTGCGGTAAGTACCTCTCTGATGTTGGACGAGCCGCAAAGCGGGCAGCTGTTATAGTAGATTAAACTCATGCAAGTTTTCTGTTTACGGTCTCCTGTTGGATGCGCAAAAATAAAAAGTAAAGCTGAAAGCTGAAAGCAAAAGGCTCAAAGCATAAAGCAAAAAGCTGAAAGCACAAAGCATAAAGGTGAAAGTACAACGCATAAAGCACAAAGCTCAAAGCAAAGCCCTCAGCTTCAAATCCCATCAATCCCCACATTTCCTAATCTCCGCCGCATTCAATTCGTAACCATCTTCGCGCCCTGTATTAATTATTAATTCTTCATTATTAATTACCTAATTCCCGCGATATTCTCCCCACACCTTTCTCAGCGTATCCGCAATCTCTCCCAGGGTGCAGTAATTTTCCACCGCTGTTACTACCAGCGGCATCAGGTTATCGCTGCCGCGGGCTGCGGTTTCCAGTTGTTGCAGCAAAAGCTGTACCTGTCCGTTATCCCGTTTGGCGCGCAGCTCCGCCAGCCGGTCGCTTTGTACTTTGCGGATGCTGTCGTCTATCCGGAATATCTCCGGCGAGCCGGTATCCTCCATGGTGAACTTATTCATTCCCACGATCACCTTTTCGCCCCGTTCTATCTGCTGCTGGTACTGGTAGGCGCTGCGGGCAATTTCCTCCTGCACAAAACCCTGCTCTATGGCGCTTACGGCGCCGCCCATGGCATCTATCTTCCCCATTAGCTCCCAGGCGCGGGTTTCCATCTCATTGGTCAGCGCTTCCACGTAGTACGAGCCTGCCAGCGGATCTACGGTATCAGCCACGCCGCTTTCATAACCTATGATCTGCTGCGTGCGCAGCGCAATACGGGCCGCTTCTTCAGTAGGCAGGGAAAGGGCTTCGTCAAAACCATTGGTATGCAGTGATTGGGTGCCGCCCAGTGTGGCCGCCAGCGTTTGCACGGCTACCCGCACAATATTGTTATGCGGCTGCTGCGCCGTTAAGGTGCTGCCCCCGGTTTGGGTATGGAAGCGCAGCATTTGCGCCTTTGCATCTGTTGCACCCAGTGATTGGGTGATGTTGGCCCACATGCGGCGTGCTGCCCGGAACTTGGCCACCTCCTCAAACAAATGGTTGTGGGCATTAAAAAAGAAGGAGAGGCGCTGGGCAAACACATTTATATCCAGCCCCTTATCCAGCGCAGCCTTCAGATATGCCTTGCCGTTAGAGAGGGTAAAGGCCAGCTCCTGCACAGCATTTGCGCCGGCTTCGCGGATGTGGTACCCGCTGATGGAAATGGTGTTCCATTTAGGCACCTCTTTACTGCAATAGGCAAAAATATCGGTGATCAGCCGCATGGAAGGTTGGGGCGGATAAATAAAAGTGCCCCTGGCGGCATACTCTTTGAGTATATCATTCTGTATGGTGCCGGATATTTTCTTCAGGTCTGCTCCCTGTTTTTTTGCCAGGGCTATATAGAGCGCTAATAAGATAAAACCGGTGGCATTGATGGTCATGGAGGTAGAGATCTGTTCCAGTGTAATGCCTTTGAATAAACGCTCCATGTCTTCCAGGGAATCAATAGCCACGCCTACTTTACCTACTTCGCCTTCCGCCATCGGGTGATCGGAATCGTATCCTATCTGGGTAGGCAGGTCAAAGGCCACGCTTAAACCCATAACGCCTTGTTGCAGGAGATAATGATATCTTTGGTTGGATGCTTCTGCGGTGCTGAAACCTGCGTACTGCCGCATGGTCCAGAGCTTGTCGCGGTACATGGAGGCGTGTATGCCGCGGGTGAAGGGGAACTGTCCCGGTAATTCCTGCATAGCTACCGGTTGCGTATATACCGGTTGTATGGTGATACCGGCATCTGTAACGTGTTTTTCCATAAACAATGTTACATAAAATGTGCAGATGTGCAAATATGCAGATGTGCAAATGATGAAGGAAAATGTGTTAATGCGCCGGATTTTATTAATTTGCCTGCACATTGGCACATTTGCATATCTGCACATTGATTATATGTTCATTTACGGAATCCTGTCACTTAGCCTGGCATTAGCGTTATTAAGCCTGTATTTCATGTTTAGGGCCACCGGAAAATCCTTCCGCTATGGCTGGTCCCAGGGGTTGCTGGCACTCTCCCTTGGTTTGTTCATTTACCTGTATGGCACCTGGGTGTACCTCACGGTACATGCCAAGTATGTGTTTGGTGTGCTGCTGTTATTATGCCTGGCGTCCGCGCTGGTACGCAGTAAAAAACCAAATGTCCGGCCGCCGCAGGCCTGGAAAAGAGCCATGTCTTTATTATGGGTGGGCATTCTGGGCTTTTTATGTATCACCTATTTCACCGGCACCACCGGCTTAAAGCAAAAGCGGGTAGAGCTGGCCTTTCCGCTGAAAACAGGCCGCTATTTTGTATTGCAGGGAGGTAAAGGCCTGCCTACCAACCTGTTCCACTTTAGCCTGCGGGGCGCCATTTATGCAATGGACATCGTAAAGCTCAACAGCTGGGGCGGCCGCGCCAACAAAGTGTTCAGCAGCCGGCTGGAAGATTATGAAATATTCAACGACACTATTTATGCGCCCTGCAGCGGCCGTGTGCTGCGGGCCTACAGCGATAATCCGGATAACATTCCGCCTAACATGGACCGCGGTCCGCAAAATACCAACCAGGTACTGCTGGAAACTGATTCCAGCTACATCTTCCTGGCACATATGAAAAAAGGCAGCGTGGTGG
This sequence comes from Chitinophaga sp., assembly GCF_036569125.1. Taxonomy (GTDB): domain Bacteria; phylum Bacteroidota; class Bacteroidia; order Chitinophagales; family Chitinophagaceae; genus Chitinophaga. Next base: position 6,391 of record NZ_DATCRF010000836.1, read on the forward strand.
TACATGAAAATGAATGGGTGCAGCAGGGGCAGGCGCTGGGCTGCGTAGGTAATTCCGGTTTCAGCTCTGAACCGCACCTGCATATTCAGGCGCATGCCAAAACCAATAAAGATACGCCCTGGTATATGGGCGAGCCCTTATATATTTCCTTTAACGGAAGAGGATACCTGTTGTATGAAGTGATACGCCCGAAACGGGTGAATATGGTGAAAAAATGATGTGCAGATATGCAAATATGCAAATGTCAAATGAAAAAATGCGGCATTGATCATTTGCACATCTGCATATTTGCACATCTGCACATTTGCATATTATCTCATGATTTTCTTCGCTTCCCCGTTCAATATCTGGCTGGCCAGCTCTGATGGCGATTCTCCGGCCTGCAGGAAAGCTTCCAGTATAGGGCGGTTCAGCTCTTT
>NZ_DATCRF010000837.1:0-11992 GCF_036569125.1 Chitinophaga sp.
CATCGTAAAAGGTGCGGTTTTTTTATGCCTGGTTGTAACGTCCCGATAAGGATCTGTCTTCAACAAATCATCAACAACCTATTCTGCCCCGATTTTTCCCTTGGTGCCCGATGAATACAGGGAAGAGCTTTACTTTCAGGATGATCAACCACCAACCTCCATAGGTTACCAACACCTAAGCTTATTGGCCGTGCATCAGGCTTCGCTTCATAGTGCAGATCAAAGGAATGCTCACTTAAGAATGATTCAAAACCTTCATCTGCTCCATGATAGAGCTTTTTGAGCTCATCACGTATTTCCGGAATAAGCACTTTCTTTTGGCCTTGTGAATTTGGCAATATTTCACTGGACTCGCCATAGTAGGTACATAAAAAGGTATCAACTGGTATGGGAGAGCGGTCTACATGAAATGAATAAACATCGGTTGGAAAAAATGTATCATCCCGGTCGTAGTGGTTGATTACATTAAGGATTGGCGATGCGCCATGAGCTTCCAATATCTTCAGGTCATGTAAAAGGATTTCACGGGCCAGTTGCCCTTGTTCACTCAACTGAAGCTCACGAAGTTCCGCTGGTTCAATTTCTGTTATATTTCCGCTTAGCGCTACCTTTTTAACGATCTCAGAAAAATCACCTGTTAGCTTACGGGTCCAGCAAATCGCATTAATTTCTCCGGTAAATGGCGTAGAAACAAGGTCCTGAAAATTCGTGACATAGTGAATGTGTTTCTCAGCATGAGATAGATCTGTCATAACAGGTAATATAAATAAAATATCCGGGAAGAGAATTTGCCTATATTCATAGAGGCTGCCATCAATAAAAATACCCCGGCCGTTTGCAGCTATTTTTCGACATCCATGCCCAGAGATGCAAAACTCTAATACCATGAGATCATTTATTTTATTCCTGACACTCTTTTTTTTACCGTGTGCGGTAAATGCACAGCAGGACAGTATTGATATTTTTATAACCAGCCAAATGAAACAGCAGGGGATTATTGGATTATCAATAGGGATTATAAAAAATGGTACCGTAATAAAAGCGAAAGGTTATGGACAGGCAAATATTGAATTGAATGCTGCTGCATCGGAAAAAACGGTTTATAAGATAGGCTCCGTCAGCAAACAATTTATCGCAGCGGGTATCATGAAACTGGTGCAGGATGGTAGGTTAAACGTATCCGATCCAATAACAAAATTTATAAAAAGCGCGCCTGCAAAATGGAATGCTATTACGATCCGTCATTTACTAAACCATACTTCCGGATTGCCAGTAGAGCCACCGGGCTTTGACGGAATGAAGGAGCAGCCAGATTCTGTTTATATCAAAGCTGCATTTGCCGATAGTTTGGCTTTCCCCACTGGTTCAAAATTCGAGTACAGTAATTTTGGCTATTTTATATTAGCAGATATAATCAGGATCACTACCCACCTGTCCTTTCCGGATTATATGAAGGAATATGTTTTTGATGAATGTGGATTGAGCAGTACCAGAACAACCTCCCTGGAAGCAATAATTCCGGACAGAGCGGCTGGTTATATAAAGAAAGCGAACAATTCCATAATAAATGCACCAAATTATATTGCGCTACGGCCTAGCGGAGCTTTCCTTTCAAACATAAATGATCTGTTGAAATGGGAAATAGACATGCAGCATAACAAATTGCTCACACAAAAAAATTGGGATCAAATGTGGGGTGATACCATTAAAACCCCTCTTAAAATGGATGATGAAACCATCTATTATGGTTATGGATGGATGACAAACAAAGTGTCCGGGAAACAGTTTGTACATCACGCAGGCTCATTGCCTGGTTTTAAATCTGTTTATTTTCGTTATATCGAAGATAAAACAGCAATCATTATTTTAACTAATGCAGATAATGCCGATACATACGGACTAGCATTTGGAGTATCGGATCTATTGAAGACAGCTAACGAACAATATGAAAACGGCGGCCGGCAAAAATAAGCGGAGGCGCCATTCCTGTCACCTCCGCTCATTGCTTTCATCAGAGATAATTGACCAGGATCAGACCTGTGATCGCTACCAATAGCAACGCCGCCCGTAAGTTGATCACTTTATCCCATCGCTGCTGCAATTGCCTGACATTATCTACTAACCTGCCGAATTTTACACCTTCGACCATGATGTTATTTACTGGTTTGGAGATGGTAAGGTAAACGAAGAGATGCACCAGCAAGGCTGCCAATGATACTATAGCTAATTGCCCTGAGAGGGTTCCAACCCCGGCAAATATAACCTGCAAGAGGGTTGTTACTACTGCCGTAACACCGATAACAGGCATCCGGGCGTCGGCCACCTCGTGGAAATGACCCATCACATCGGCTATGGATGATTCTTTACTTTTAGCAGCGGCTTTTTTGCCTACCAAAGCAAAAAATACATCGGTACCGAATACAACGGCTGTAGCAACTATTGCTGTGCCATTTAAAATATGGAATAATACAGTTTTCATTTGCTTTAACTTTTTTGTTAAGCAAATTTCCCACGACAAGATCTTTTATTCATTCACCCAGGTTAATTAATGTTGCGGGGTTGTTCTTTTCAGGACCATATGTGGGCCATATTAACAACCGCTTAAGGTGGGTTGCTACCTGCTCCCTGAATTAAACAAACCAGCGGGCAGCAGCCTTCCGTAATTCGATGCAATCAGGTTCACCATCAGCAGCCCAGGCAATAATCCCATCAGGACGGATCAGTACAGCGCTCAGGCCTAATTGCTCCTTTGCCCGGCCTGAAACATATTTCATCCGCTCACCATACTCTCCTGCCAAATTTTTAAGTGAAGCATTCATCTCAAAATCAAGCAGTATCCCTTTGCCATCGTGCATTAGCTCACCAATGGCTGTACCATCTTCCAGCACAAAGTCAGGAACGCTGTATCCTGCCATCGGGTGGCCGCTTCCAAGATCGTAATGCGTGAAAACGCCCCACACCCGTCCTGCAAAGTAGGTGGCGCCGTCGCGCGTATTTATCAGGTCACGGATAATGGCATGCAATGCGCGGGCATGTGGATCTGGCCTCATGATCGCCACCTGGGCGCGTGACCAATCCAGCACTTGCACGCCAATTGGATGCCGTTCAGTTTGATAGCTGTCCAGTAAACCTGCCGGTGCTTTCTGCCGGATGGTTGCAGCAAGCTTCCAGCCCAGGTTCATAGCATCGCCCAGTCCAAGGTTAAGCCCCTGGCCTCCCAACGGTGAATGAGTGTGCGCGGCGTCGCCGGCTAAAAGTACCCGTCCGTTACGGTAGCTGGTGGACTGCCTTGCGCGGTCAGTCCAGGTAGTTGCAAAATGCAGGGTGCTGATAGTAACATCGGTATTCGAAATGCGGCGTAGCACTTCCTGTACGTGCTCGCGCGTGACCGGCTTTTCTGAGCCATGAAATGCCCCGCCGTCAAAATCCTGTATCGCCAGGTAACCCGGCTGCGATTGCAGGTACATACCTCTTGGTGTCAGATTACGGCCAGGGTTCAGCTTTTCAGGGTCGGCGATGTCCACTTTAACAGAGTAGCCGGTAAATTCCGGCTCTGTACCAGCAAAGTCAAAGCCACCTGTTTTGCGAACAACACTACGGGCGCCATCGCAACCCACCAGCCATTTACTTTGGAAAGATTGTTCACCTGATTGAACTGTTACTCCATCTTCTGTTTGATGAAAGCCGGTAATGGCGTGCCCATGCCTGATTGTCACACCCAGGGATACTGCACGGCGGGCCAGCACGGTTTCCAGCTCCTCCATTTCAGCAATTAAATTGGTATCGGTGGAGCCAGGCAGGCGATACTTCCACTGTGAGGGATCAATATCGCCATCATGGAATGGAATGCCGGCGAAGTGGCCTGCGTGGCGGCGTGGCCCTTGTACGGCGTTTTGATGAGGATTTTTAAGACGTTTGGGTATTTCAAGCTCATTGAGTAACCCGCGGCGGTAAAGGGCTTCAACAGAGAGTGCATTCAGCCCCCGTATCCCAAAAGGAAGCTGCTTTAACGGCGAGTGCAGATGCGCTGCCTTTTCCAGTATCAGAACGGAACATTTGGCCAGGGCCAGCTCACACGCAAGGAAAAGACCTACAGGGCCCGCGCCGGAAATAATTACATCGTAAATAGCATGATCTTGTGCGGGTTTCCTGCTTTCAGGTATTGTGTTCATATAAAATTATTGAAACACAAAATTCCGGAATGCTTTCGCATCAGGCTTGTACAAACGCGACAAAATCGTTGCTTACAGCCTGTTGGCCTTTCTTTGCTTTTCGCGCAAATGCCGCGGGCGTAGTGCCGCTGTAACGTTTAAATTCTCTGCTTAAATGGGATTGATCCGTATAGCCGAACTCGTGAGCCAAGCCGGCAATGTTGGAGTCCGGATGATGCCATAATTGGTTACGTACCTGCTCAAAGCGTATCAGGGCGGATACGTCTTTAACCGTATGACCGGAAGATTGCTTGAACTTCCTTTCCAGTGTACGAACCGTGGCATGAGCTGCTGCCGCTACCTGGCTTACCGGGATGCTGCCGTTTGCTTCCCGCATAGCAACTCCCGCTTTAAATAACATACTGTCAGCAGGGATCCGCGACCGTGCATCCAGGAAATACTGTTTTACCCGGGCAATGGCTTCCTCTGTTCTGCCGGCCTGAATATAATTATTCAAGGTAGATTGAAGCTGGGCTACCGGATGCTCAAACACATGTATGCCGCCCTTACCGGATGGTAGTCCGAGCAGATCGAACACCGTCCAGGGAAAGCACCTGATACCAATGATCTCTAAACGGTTTTTCGAGTAAAAAGTAACCGGCTGATTGAGCAGGCCCACCATAAATGGTGAGGGTAATGGCTGCAGGTCTCCATTATAAGAAATGCTGCAGGGGCCTCCAAAATGAAAAATGATTTCAGCGTAACCATCCGGAACTACCTCAAATCCTGTGGATTGTTCTCCGAAGTCTTTGGTGTTATGCCAAAAGCACTTTATGGTATCCCGTAGTTCTTCGGGCGCTTCAAATTCCTGGTGCTGCATATTGAAAGATAGGATATTTAGGGAGAATAGGTCTCCTGATAAGTTTTTTGAAAATAAATTTGATAAACCGAATGGTTGCGTTTATATTTGCAACCGAATGGTTTATTATATAAAATAACAACAACTATGAAAAGCAAGATCCTTTTTGTTTTATGCCTGCTGGCAGGCCTGATGTTTATAAATGCAGGTTTGGATAAATTCTTCCATTATATGCCGGTCCCTAAGGACATGCCTGAAAAAATGGTAAAAGCGGGAATGGCATTTGCCGAAATAGGCTGGCTCATGCCGCTGGTTGGCGCCATAGAAATTCTGGGCGGTTTGTTATTGATCTTTAGCAGGACCAGGGCCCTGGGCGCCATTGTTATTTTACCTGTTTTAACGGGGATCCTACTGGCTAACATCAGCATGGCTCCGGCTGGTTTGCCCATCGTATTTGCATTGATCGCAATCGTTTTGTGGGTAATTATTGACAACAGGGAAAAGTACCTGCCGATGATCAGGAAGTAATCACAAATCAAAATGACACTTCAGTGAGAAGAGATATTTTTCAAGCCATTGCCGACCCGACACGAAGGGCCATCCTGGTTTTAATTGCGCTGCAGGCAATGACACCCAGTGCCATTGCCGAGCATTTTGACATGACACGGCAAGCCATTTCAAAGCATATGAAAATTTTAACTGAATGCGAGCTGGTGAAACAGGAATACCAGGGCAGGGAAATATATTATCAACTTGAAGTTAACAAAATGAAAGAGATCGATAAATGGCTGGAACAGTTCAGAAAGATCTGGGAGAGCCGATTTCAACAATTAGACCAACTTTTATTAACAATAAAAAAGAAAAAACAATGAAAAACAATTTGCAGTTTGACTTCATTGCGGATAAGGAAAAAAATACGCTGACGATCAGACGTGAGTTTTTAGGAGACCGGCCATTGGTTTGGGATTGTTATACCAAAAGTGAATTGCTTGATCAATGGTTTGCGCCCGCCCCGTTAACCACCAAGACTAAATCAATGGATTTCCGTGAAGGAGGCCACTGGCATTATGCAATGGTAGAGCCCAACGGAACAGAATACTGGGGTTATACTGAATACGTGAAGATAAAGCCCGTTGATTATTACACCTCTTTAGACGCTTTCAGTAATGAAGCAGGTGAAATAAACAAAGACCTGCCCCGTGCAGAGTGGATCGTAACTTTTACCGATAAGGGAGAAAATGCTTTGGTAGAAACCATTGTTACCTACAAATCTCTTTCCGACCTGGAAACAGTTATTCAAATGGGTATGGAACAGGGCATGATGGCAACACTGGAAAAACTGGATACATTATTAGTTACCTTAAAAAAGTAAAAGCGCCGGAGCCTGCAACTGTAATCACAAAAAATATGGCTATATAATTAAAAGCCGCATCAGCAATGGTGCGGCTTTTTTGTATAGTCACCGTTTCTCCAAAATATTTAACTTGCTATACATAAGCCAAGGCTGCTTGTAAAGTTTAAAACTCATTGCAATGGAATATCAGTATAAATACATGCATTCTCCCGTGGGCAGGTTAACACTTATCGGTAGCGCCAAAGGCCTTGCCGCCATTCTTTGGGAAAATGATAACCCGAACCGGGTACATGCAAAAGCTGATGTTGAGAATAATAACCACCCCATACTGCTTGAAACAGAGCAACAGCTGAGAGAATATTTTGAAGGAAAGCGCAGCTCCTTTTCTTTAGAGCTGGACCCGGTCGGAACAACCTTTCAGAAAGAAGTATGGGACGCCTTGCTGACCATACCTTATGGGGAAACCCGGAGTTATACCCAGATCGCCAACCAGCTGGGCAACCCTAAAGCAGTACGTGCAGTAGGTGCGGCCAATGGCCGTAACCCCATTTCAATTGTTGTTCCCTGCCATCGTGTTATTGGCGCCTCCGGAGGGCTAACCGGTTTTGCGGGCGGGCTTGAGGCCAAAGCCAGCCTGCTATCGCTGGAAGGTGCAAAAGGTACGCAACCTCAAATGACAATCCCCTGGCAGTAAGCAACATTTAAAAATATCGGGCCCGCTAATCCTGTATTAGCGGGCTTTTTCTTTCCTGGTCCATACTATTTTTCAAATAATATTCATCTGCGCAGCTAGGTTGCGCAGATGGATAATTCCTTTGTGATCAAATAATAACCAATGAAAATTTCAAAAAATGAACAAGTACGAAAGATTGAGATCCGACCTGGAATCAACAGGAAAGGGAAAAATGAAAGCATTTGGCAGCTCTATGTTGCCCATTCTGAAAAGCGGCAGCCAGCTAACCTTTGAAAAGGCGCCGGAATACAAGATTGGTGATATTGTATTCTGTAAAGTAAAAGGGCGGTACATTGATGCGCATAAGATCGTTAAAACAGATGCGCATAAAGGCTTCCTGATCGCCAATAATCATGGTTTTGAGAACGGCTGGACCCGGACCATTTACGGGAAAGTAACTGTAGGTGAATTTCAAAACCAGGTTATTTACGAAGCAAAGCGATGAACCCCTCCATTAAGTGGCAACGATTTTTTTAATAGTTGCCCCACAAATTTCTCCCTATCCCCACTATATCTTCCCTTTATTACAGCAGCATTCCTACTTTCTTTTCCAGGTTACTATTGCAGATGCGCCTCCATTCGTAGTGTTCTTCGAAAAAATCCGAAGGAGATCTCCCGTTAAGGTATAGGAAGATTTAAGCTCCCGCCCCTCCCAGTTTGGGAAAAAAGCATGCTCCACCTGGTAAGTAATGGTATGGTTCTTTTCGTCAATGAGGAATTTACCGAAATGCGAATTGTTGCCTTGTACCAATGCCGCATTTTCTTCCGGTGTTGCCGTGTTTTTATTATTGGAAGCAACTTTCGGCCGGGCAGCTTTCATAATCTGTACGGCATAATCTCCATTCTGCTCCAAAACAAGCAGGCCCTGAGGCGCCTCTCCGTAGGGGAACGTTTTACTGTTATCGGGATTGGTATTTTCTACAGATACCAATGACCACGCACCGCTGAACTTACTGGTTTGCGCCCATGTGGTAACGGACATGATCAAAAGGCCTGATAATAAAAGATGCTTTTTCATAGTAATGAAGTTTATAGATCAAAATTATACAAGGCGGAGTACCTGATCCTTGTACTATTTTTCATTAATACTGTACTTTTACAACCATGGCCAAACAGAATTTATATAAGCCTTTTGAGATTGAGTTCAAACAGCAGGAACAGTTTCCTCCATCCGTTAAAAGCAACAATTTTTTTGAGCTGATCTATATTGTAGAGGGTACCGGCATCCAATACGTTAATAAGAACAAGTTTAACTACCGCAAGGGAAATCTGTTCTTATTAACGCCTCATGACCAGTATTCATTTGATATTTTAACGGCTACGAAATTCTTCTTCCTCCGCTTCACTAAATTTTACCTGGAAACAAAAAAGGGAAAAGATAAAGAGGCGGTACAGCAGGTAGCCTACATTATTAAAAATGCAAGCCACCGGCCGGGCTGTATCTTAAAGAATAAAGCGGATAAGCCCTTTATAGCTTCCCTGATAGAAAATATTCTGCAGGAGCAAACGAACCAGCAGATCTACTTTGGCAAAATAACAGAGCAAATAGTAGATACTATTATTACTGTTGTAGCAAGGAATATTGCACTAAAGCTTCCCAAAAATGTAAAGGAAAGCACTGGTGAGCCTGTGCTGGAAATACTGCATTATATACAGGAGAACATTTTTGAACCTAAAATGCTTAAGGCCGAAAACCTTAGCAAACACCTGGGCATTTCATTGAGCTACCTGGGCCGTTATTTTAAAAAACAAACCGGAGAAACGCTGCAGGACTATATTTTAAACTACAAGGTGCGTATGATAGAAATAAGGCTGCTGAACAGTGATATGCGCATTAATGAAATTGCCCACGAGCTGAATTTTACAGATGAAAGTCATTTAAACCGCATCTTTAAAAAACTAAAAGGAATGAACCCGTCGGAGTACAGGAAAAAGAATGCTTTGCCCGGGAACACATCCGGTGCAATGGCTTAGAGATCAGTGAGCCTGTCTAAGAATGCAGGGTATGAGCAGGAATCAGCGGCTTGTAAATGTATTTGTTTGAAAATTTCTAGGTGCTGCAGCTCTGAAAGGCTGGCATTCTTTTTTCCAAAGGATTCAATGGCAAACGTGAACCAGGTGGTATTATTGATTATAACAGTGGTGTACTCTATCTGAAAACCTTCGGGCAGCTCTTGGTCTGCAGCATATTGATTGATCCCGGGGTTTATTGTGATCTTGAGCGCCTTGCGTATTTTGGTTACATTCAGCTGTGTATAATTACGATGGATCAGCTCTTTTTCCAGCGAGCTTCCTTCCAGGTTATTAAGCACCCATTTATACCAGTATTCCCCTTTACCGGCAACGGTATCGCTTAATTGCGTTGTTCCAAGGTCCGTGACCTTTTGTTTTATCTCAAATTTTTCATTCCGCTTTTTAATGCTGATATCTTTATTGCCACGTTTTAAAAAGTAGGTATCTGTGCGCTGCTCTGTAGTGCCATTCACCTTTTGAAGATTAGTATCAAACCAAAGCATTAGGTTAGGGTCTTGCTCTTTTGTGAACCACCGCAGCTCCGCGCTTTTAAAACCAGGCTCGCCCTGCGCTGAAACCGGATGCCGGTAAAAGGGATTAAAGCAGAGCTGTATAACCTTACCCAATTTCCCGGTGAATGCAAAAAGCTGGTCTGCCAGCAGCTGCCTCCTGTGTAGCTCGTAACGGCTAGTGGGCTTATCTCCGGTGGCGATCCGTTTTCTTGAAACATCAAAATATGCATCGGGGTCAGGCCTTTCAGGGAACTTTTTTTCTGTAGCAATTATAATATATTCATAGGCTCTGGCAATAGAGTGTTTTCGCTGGGTTAAATAGCGGATCAGGGAAAAAACGGAAAGCAGCAGCAGGGGTAACATCAGCAGGGGATTGAACCGGATGATAAGCAGTCCTGCAATAAGAGATACAATCACCATGCTTCTGAAGAACTTGGATTCCGCCATTAAGCGTTCCACTTCTTCATACATGGGCGGATGGTTCTTCAGCAGCCAGCCACAGCTCCACTTAAAGGCATTGATAACTTTCCGGCTGGGAATACCGGTTTGTTCGGCTTTAAGCGCTACAATGTAGGCCGTAAGCTCGGCATTGCTCCAGAAAACCCTGCTCACATTTTCATACACCCATTCATCCAGGTAAGAGGCCAGGAAATAAATAAAGCAGCCTAATATATAAGCAATGGCAATAAAGCCTATATACAGCGCAGCATCTTTTGTTGCCAGGTTGGGAAAGCTGGATCCTATAATGTCAATGTATCCTTTGAGGTATGGCCGCAGAAATATGAATAAAAATCCTCCCGGCACAAGAATGGTCATCAGATCAAGGATGCCTAGTTTAAGCTTGTCTCCCATACAGTATTGTTTGACCTTTTGAGAACTGGGGTAGTTCCGGTATGCAGTGTTTTGGGGCAGCCGGATTATCTGAAATATACAAAATATAGCGCACAATCCTGCAGGTTAGGGCAGCCGGTTGCCGGAAGCGCAGTCATTCTTTACCTATTTTGCTTAGATGCATATCACCCGCTTTTTCTTCTGATGCTGAGCGTCATGTACTCCATCTTTATTTTGTAATCCCCAGCTGTTCATTAAGGAAAGGATGGGTAAAATGCTTTCTCCTTTTTCAGTCAGGTAGTAAGCGGTGTACAGCGGAAAGCCGCTGCCGGTTTCTTTATATACAATTCCCGCCATCTCCAGCTCGCGAAGCTGTAAGTCTATCACTCTGGGCGTTGCCTCTGTAATTACCTTGTGCAGCTCACTTGGCCGCCTGAAGCCCTTGTCTATGGCGTCTATAATACAGGGTTTCCATTTTCCGCCAAAGCTTTTCATGGCAATGGTAATGCCGCATTCCAGGTCTTCGGGTAGCTTCTTCCGGTACATTTTTTTTCAGCAATTTAATGCTAAAACAGCAATGTATCCATACTGATAAATTTATCAGTATCCGAATAATTTATCAGTTATTGATCCCGGCAGCCCGGTAAAATATGTTTGCATAAAAATTATTTATAGCAATGGCAATGCAGCATAATAAAAGCACACAGGAGCTGTGGAGATTATTTTCCGGGATCATAGTAATAGCACTTTCAGCTTATTTTTTGTTTGGGGCAGCACACTTTTTTACACTGGATCCAGGCCTGCTGGGTAAATATGATAAAACCAAATGGATCTTATTACTGCATATTACCGGTGGTGGAATTGCGCTGTTAACCGGCCCGCTACAGTTCTGGGAAAGGTTCCGGAACAAACGTTGGGTATTGCACCGGCAAGTGGGGAAAGCATACCTGCTGGCCATTTTGATCAGCGGTTCCTGCGCTGTTTATTTATCCTTTACAACGGCGTATGCAGTGGGGTGGTCTTATGCTTTTACGCTGCAGGTGTGGGTGAGCGTATGGCTAACGGCCAGCTTCCTGGCTTATCGTACCGCAGTAAAGAAAAAGTTCAAATTACATACGGAGTGGATGACCAGGAGCTACCTGGTAACAGTTGCATTTGTTATTTCCGCGCTTTTGAACAAGCTGCCTTTTATCCAGGATAAAGGCAGCTTTGCGGAAGTATCTCCCTCTTTATTCTGGTTTGGCTGGGCCGTACCCTTGTATGTGTATGAAATAATATTGTCGCTGCAAAGAAAGCAATGATCAGGGTAGCAATAGTTTAGCCTTAATGATATCCGTATAAGAGTAAGCGCTTTTTATCCTGGAACCTTTTGCATCCTGCATTATGATCATAAAGGTACCCTTAAAGTATTTCTGTATTTCCCGGATCTTTAGCTTGTTAACAATAAAGCTCCGGTGAATGCGTACAAACTCCGCCGGCAGGCGGCGTTCCAGGTAGCTAAGCGGGTATTCGATCAGCTTTTCCTCTTCTTTGGTATGG
>NZ_DATCRF010000838.1:0-4611 GCF_036569125.1 Chitinophaga sp.
ACACCGGGAATATGCTGCCCGCTGCGCAGCAGCAATTGCTGCAGCGTAGCTACGTTGCCGTTATCATTAAGCGCTGCAGGGTTGCAGCCCAGTTTTTTACAAAGCACCGCAGCCATGGCCGATGCCTGCGAAACATAGGCGCTGGTAGCCATTACCCGGCACGATCCGAATGCCACATGCGATGCGCTGATAATGCGCCCGGCCAGCAACAGGTTATTAATGTTCCTGGAATACAGGCTGCGGAAAGGTATCTGGTAAATGCCCTTGCTGTGCCATTGGGTGCAGCCCGGACCAGCGGCATAAATACCATCTGAGGGGTGCAGGTCAAGGCTCCAGCCGCCAAAGGCTACGGCGTCATCATGGAGGCGTTGCTCAACAACATCCTGCTGTTTTAAAATGTAATCGCCTTCAAAGCGGCGGCTTTCCCTTTTACCGGGTATCATGCCTACCCATTCAAGGGTCAGGGTTTCTGCTTCAGGAAAATTGCCTGAGTTCTTAATGTAGTTCCATACGCCATACACGATCTTCCACAGCTCCCATTTTATTTTCTCCGTATCATGCACGGTATCCATACGTCCGCCGTATTCAAGCCACCAGAGCTTACAGCCGTATTCCTGTGAGTTAAAGCTCCGGAATTTGGGGATCTGCGTAATATCTGTGAGGGCAAAGGCGGGGGGAACAAAACGTACAGGCTTGCCCGTATCTTTTGAATAAAAGTAAAGGGAATGGCCCAGCAGCTCGCCATAAGCTTCCGTAGGTGCAAACAGCTCGTTGAACTCTTCCATACTTTCTGCGCCCATCCTGAATGCCGCGCCGGAAAGGAATCCCACCACACCATCGCCGGAAGCATCGCAGAACAGGGGCGCCTTTAATTCGTATTCGGTCTGGTTCTGGCTGCAGAATGCTTTTAAAGATGCGATGGTGGCGCTGTCCTGCTTCTCTGCATGGTAAACAGTAGTGTTCAGCAGCAGGGTTATATTGGGTTCGCTCACTACCTTGTCCAGTAGTATCGCATCAAGTATGATTGGGTTACCTTCCGGGTTGCGGTACATGTTCTCCACCAGGATCTCATCCACCAGGCCGCCTTCTCTTGCCCAGCGGTTGTTATTGCCCATGTGCGAGGTAGCGCCCAGGATCCATAAACGTATCTCGCTGCTCGCATTGCCACCCAGCACGCTGCGGTCCTGCACCAGCACTACTTTCAACCCATGCCTGGCAGCAGTAACTGCACAGCATATGCCCGACAGCCCGCCGCCTGTTACAACCAGGTCGGCCTCCAGTTTTACAAGCGGGAACGAACGTTTTTCTATACTTTCTGATCTTATCATGGCTATTTAAGGGTTTTTTGGATGATGGTAAAACCGCCCGGTTTTATCAGCGCAATATCCGCTGTACCCCCGGCCAGGGCAATATCCAGCAGCACGCTTTCACCGGGGTGTAATGTTTTTACAGGCATCAGTGTGCCATTGTATCTTAACTGGTAACCCTTCAGGGTATACGACGGAAAATCTTTTCTTGCAGTAATGCGGATGCTGGCATGGCCCGCAGTTTTATTCACCAGCTCAATGGTTGCAGGCGCAAATTCTTCCTGCCATGCAAGGTACATGCCCCTTGGGGTACGGTCAGGCTCTACCAGGCCCCAGGGCCGGTAGCCATTTGGATTGGTGCCGGGAAAGCGGCTTAAATAATCGTTGAAGGTCCACACAGAAGCGCCTATCAGGAAATCGCATTGCCTGAAATCCTGCATGGCTTTTCTAAGATGGGCTATCCTTTCTTCTTCAGACTTAACCGCATCTGTTCTGATGCCAAACTCACTTACATAAACAGGTTTGGTTGGATACAGCTCATGAATATGCTGCAGCGTCTTTAAGTGATTGCCGTAAATATTGGCGCTTACAAAGTCAACGTACTGCGAAGCTTCATCTTCCGGTTTTTTGATGTTATTATGCGATAGGATCATACTGGCAAAGGTGATCAGGCGCGAATCGTCCAGCGATCTTACATAGCTGCTCATATCACGTACCCAGGCTTTGCCTTCTTCTGTTTGCGACTGAAATTCGTTGCCCACGCTGTAAGCGATCACACAGGGATGGTTCCAGTCGCGTTCCATCATTTCCCTCATCTGCGAGCGGAACTTATCACGCATCCCGCTATCGCTCATTTGTTTGCCGGTCATTTGCCAGTTGCCTGCTTCTTCAATGATCAGCAGGCCGTGTTTATCTGCCCAGTCCAGCAGGCCTTCCGTTACCGGGTAATGGTTAATGCGGGAAAGCTCCATGCCGCCGCTTTTGATCAGCGTAAGGTCTTTTTCCAATACTTCTTCCGGGTCCATGGAACCATAGCCGGGATAGTCCAGCGGCCGGTTACAGCCGCCCATTTTTATGGGTTCGCCGTTCAGTAAAAGCCGGGTGCCGCTTACTTCAACTTTCCGTATACCAAAGCTGGTTTCAATCGTATCCCTGCCGCAGGTAATGGCTGCGCTATACAAGGCCGGTGCATCGGGGTGCCATAAGCTTACTTCAGCTGCAGGCATGGTGCCCTTCAGCTCAACGAATGTAACACCGTCCGGCTCCACCTTTACAGGTTGCGGCTTTAAACGGATGCTGCTTTTTACGCCATTACGGTAAATGCTGGCATTAACAGCCGATGTAATGGCTGCTGTACCGCTGTTGCGGATAAATGCTTTTATGCTGATGCTTGCATCTCCCTTTTTCAGATCAGGCATGGCAATGATCTTACTGTTGCTGATATATGCCGCAGGCCGGGTAATAAGATGTACCGGCCGGGTAATACCGCCGTAATTGATCCAGGGATATACCTGGCGATGGTTGGCGCCTGAATAGGGAACATTGGTTTTAGCGCCGGGGATGGTGGTGGTATCCCATGAATTGTCCACTTGCAGCGCCAGGGTATTCCTGCTTTTAAGCAAAGCGGTAATATCAAATTCAAACGGCGTGTAGCCGCCTTCGTGGGTACCTACTAATACGCCGTTCAGCCATATTTTTGATTTATAGAAAACAGCGTCAAATTTCAGGAATACATGATCATCGCCGGGCGCAGCCGCCTCAAATTGCTTAAAATACCATGCTGTGCCGGTATAAAAAAAGTACCGGGCATCGGTGGAAAAACAGTGCGGTACTTTTACCTTATCAAAGCTGCCCGTTGCAAAGGATGTGTCGTGCCAGTGTTCCTGTTCTCCCACTTTAACCGGGTCTGTGGCAAACGTCCATTCACTGTTTAAGCTGTTATCAGTGCGGCGCTGCCCCAATACTAAAAGTGGAATGCTCAGTAACAAACAAAATAGTGTTCTCTTCATGGTTTCTTTTTTTCTTTAAGTACAACCTGTTTTGCAACGGCTGCTCCAATATCGTTTAACGCGGTTTGGTTATAATGGATCTCATCTTTCATCCATGCCTTTTTCTCAAAGCTGCCCGTTTCCCGGTACACAACGAAGACATGTTTCATTTTCCCGGCCACATTTTCCTGGGCTTTACGGATGACATCAAAACCCTGGGCAGGATGGTTAAGGTAATAACCGGTTTGTATAATATAAAAATTTACCTCATTGCCCAGCGCTGCCCTGAATTGACCGATCAGCAATGTTAGCTGCTGCTCATATTCTGCTGCAGAAAGCTGTTGTGCATTCACTGCATTGGCATCCCGTTCCCCCTGGCTCCATAAGATCCCCGCAACAGGCAAGCCTGTTTTACGGGCAGCAGCCCTGGCCTTTATAACAGCACTGTCAAACAAAGGCAGCCGGCCCCGGTTATCCCAGGTGCCATAGTTGCTTAATTCCGCTTTATAGTGGCAGCTGCTGCCGCCTCTTGCTGCCGGTACGATCACTGCCTCATTCCCTGTAAGCTCATGGTAGGCTTTTGCAAAAGCCGGCCAGGCGCTTCCGCTGTTTGCTTTTTGAAATTGCAGCTCATTGTAGCCAACAGGGTCCTTTAAAGGAACCAGCGCATCCCCTGAATACCTGTATTCAAGGGCGGTACATTGTACGGAGGCAGTACTGTCGCCCATACCAACGGCATTGCTTTGGCCGGCTGCCAGGAACAGCGTTTTATGTTGCGCCATTGTATGCTGTAAAGTAAGCAGGCAAATAAGCAATATCATCCACCTCATTTCCATTCAGGATTTTGTTCCAGCTTTGTGTTTGCATTGATCTCATCCAGCGGAATAGGGAAGTAGCGGTTCTTCGGCTGTGGCGCACGGGTAGGGAATACATCATTCGTCACTTTTGGAATTACCTGTAAAAAAGTATTGGTGCGGGTAAGGTCATACCAGCGGTCGCCTTCTCCAAAAAGTTCCCAGCTGCGTTCCTGTAATACGGAATCAACAAAGGCTGTCTTGGCCAGTCCGGCGGTTAAACCGGGAAGGCCGGCCCTGTTCCTTACGGTATTAATATAACCATATGCTTCAGTGGAGGGGCCGTTTTGCTGTGCGGATGCTTCTGCGGCGATCAGATAAACATCGGCCAGACGCAGAATGGGGATGTTAGTGGCCCCGCTGCCGCCAACAGAATTCGGATCCATATATTTTTTAACCAGTACGCCCTGCTTTGTAATGGGCGTAATATCTTTCTGGTGTACGATCTGCCCCAGCTTGTTG
>NZ_DATCRF010000839.1:0-4946 GCF_036569125.1 Chitinophaga sp.
GCGACTATATTTTAAAACAGCAGGATGTTGTTGAACAACGCCTGCATGATGATGCCGTAGCCTTTGGCGGCTGGAGCCTTGACCTGCACCCTTCAGATGGTATTTATGCTGCCGGCCCGGGCTGCACCCAATGGCACAGCAAGGGCATTTATCAGATACCTTTCCGCAGCCTGTATTCCAGGAACATTAATAACCTGTTGCTGGCCGGGCGCATTATCAGCGCATCGCATGTGGCATTCGGATCGTGCCGGGTAATGGCTACCAGCGCTTATGTTTCGCAGGCATCGGCCATGGCTGCGGTGCTTTGTAAAAAACTGGGCTGCAACCCTGCAGCGCTTAATGATAACGGCAACGTAGCTACGCTGCAGCAATTGCTGCTGCGCAGCGGGCAGCATATTCCCGGTGTAGTGGCAAAAGATGCGGATGATCTTGTACAGCAAGCCGCTATTACTGCCAGCAGTGAGCTGCAGCTTTCGGGGTTGGAAGAAGACAGCGCGCCACAGCCGCTTGATATTGCAGTGGCGCAAATGGTGCCCCTAAATGCAGGAAAGCTGCCGGCCATTAACCTGCATGCGTACAGCGATGCACCCACTACCCTGCGTGCTGAAATAAGAACCTGCTCACGTACCGGCAGCTATACGCCGGATACTACTATTGCTGCTTTTGAGTTTGCCATTGAAGCCGGCAAAAATTGCATAGAGCTAAGATCCGATGCTG
Source organism: Chitinophaga sp. (assembly GCF_036569125.1). Taxonomy (GTDB): domain Bacteria; phylum Bacteroidota; class Bacteroidia; order Chitinophagales; family Chitinophagaceae; genus Chitinophaga. Next base: position 718 of record NZ_DATCRF010000839.1, read on the forward strand.
CTATTGAGCAAATGCAGTATGTATTTATTGTGCTGCATAAGAACCCGCTGGTAAAGATCAGCAGGTCGGATAAAAGGATCACGGGCATCCTCTCTGTTTTCAGCACTACTAACCCGGCGGTATCCAACTATGGCAAGCAGGAGGCGCCTGATGGCATTGGCATAGACAGCTTTGAGTTCTGGTGTCCCCAGCGCAGGCCGGCAGGACACAACATTGCACTGCAGTTCGGCGCGCCTTTGAAGGCATTTGGGCCGGCTAATATCAGCAATGGCGTTGCAAGGCCTACCACGCAGCCCAATGCATGGGTAGCTGACCTGAACGATGCTGCCCCTGCCCTTACACTGCAATGGAAGGAGCCAAAGCGCATTAAAAAGCTTATTTTATCCTTTGATACGGATCTTGATCACCCGATGGAATCGGTGCTGATGTCGCACCCGGAAAACGTAATGCCTTTCTGCGTGCGTAATTATACCATCTTTGATGAAAACGGGAACAAGGTGTATGAAAAAACGGGGAATTACCAAACCAGGAACGTGATTGAGCTTCCTGAGCCGGTTGTTACTTCCCGCCTGAGCATCAAAACAGAACATCCATCTGCCAATACACCGGCTGCTATTTTTGAAATACGCTGCTTTGAACAGGGCGTTAATTAATGAGCGTTATGAAGAAGATCTGCCTGTTTGCTTTAAGCATCCAAATACTTTTAACTGTAACCATACAAGCACAAACCCTGTCGCTTGCCAACAAGCAGCTGCGCATTCAATGGCAGCAAACAAAGGAGGGGTGGAAAATAAACGGACTGCGTTTTTTTATTAACGGCCAATGGCAGCAGGTGGCGCATCCCTCCGGGGAATATACCTTGCTGTACACGGCTGAAAAACCTGCAGACACTTCCGGCATCCGCTTTAAGAGGGCTAACGGGCAAACCTGGCCTGATACGGCTTACAAATACCAGATCAATGCCTGGAAGCAGGCTTCCTCACCGGTAGCCTTAAATACAGCCGGTAGAGCTTTTCATTTTTATCCCTCCGTGGCAAAACAGGTATCACCCAACAAAGTTGTTTTTACCTATACATCTGCACTGGCAACTATTACCGCCAGCTGGCAGCTGGACCCGCAATTTGATGGCGACATCAACGTGCAAATGGAAATGCAATGTAAAAAGGATGGTTACTATTCCCTTTCAAGCCCGTCTGCAGTAACGGTTGACCAGCAGGATATGGCCTGGGCGGTAATGCCCGGTTATTTCCAGGGCAAGGAGCTACAGCAAAATATGGTGCTCAGCTATGCATATGGCCAGGGCGTGCCGGAGCTGCCGGTGCTGTACCGTGAGCGCTGCGCCAGCACCTTTTGCCCCATCATCACCACAAAAGAAAATATATCCTTTGCCGTGATACCTAACCCGGGGCTTGGCAGGGATCCATGGGAGAGCGATAAGAACACACATCAGAAATGGCAGCTGGCGCTTTCACACAAGAACAGAAGATCACAGCTTTCCCCCACGGTTTATTATCCTGTGCTGGGCGAGCCTACCTCACTGAAAAAACAAGGAGATAATATCAGCTATGGATTCCGTTACAGCTTTAATAAAGGTGAATGGTATCATTTGCTGACCCATGCAGTGAATGATGTGTATAATTTTAAGCAGGCGCTTGCCTTACGGAAAAATACCCAATCGCTTACCAGCAGGGTTGAGCATATGCAACACTACCTGCGCGACCGGCATACTTCCCTGTGGAATACAGAACAATACAAGGGGCTTACTATTGGCGGGCAATCATACCTGGGCGGCGTAGTAGGCTCAAACCGCGACGCTATAAAGAATGCAGATTACGGGGCTATGTGGATGCTGGCCAACACCAGCGACGATAAATACCTGAAGGATAGTGTGCTGCCTTTTGCCTTAAACTTTAAGCTTGCACAGCAGCAAACCAACCCCGGCTTTTTCCAGGGAGCGGCCATTGGGCAATACTATCTTGCCAAAAGCAAAACATTTACAGAAGAATGGGGCGATTTTGTAGAACCGGTAAGTCTTACTTATTATGTAATGCTGGACATAGGAAACATCCTGTTATTTGAACCAGGCAATGATACGCTGAAGCAAAGGCTGGCACTGGGCGCAAAGCTATTAATGGACTGGCAAAAGCCGGATGGCAGCTGGGAAGTAGCCTATGACCGGCACACGCAGCAGCCGCTTTTCACAGATATTAAAGACCTGCGGCCAACGTTCTACGGGCTATTGGTTGCCTACCGGGTACTGAAAGATGAAAAATATTTAAGCGCAGCAAAAAAAGGCGCTGACTGGTTTATTGAAAATGCGGTGAACAAAGGCCATTTTATAGGCGTGTGCGGGGATGCGCGTTATGCGCCGGATTTTGCAACCGCCCAGTCGGCACAGGCATTACTGGACCTGTACGATCTCACAAAAGATAAAAAATACCAGGATGCCGCCATCAACACCGCCCGCATGTACCTGACCTCCATTTATACCCAGCCAATACCGTCTGAAAAAATGAAGCAGGTGAATGGTATACCACGCCAGGACTGGCAAATTTCGCAGGCAGGCCTGAGCTTTGAGCATGGCGGCATTATAGGCTCTGCCAACGGTGCAGGCCCTATTATGCTTTGCAGCCATGCAGGGATGTTTGTACGCATGTTCCAGCTAACCGGCGACAGCCTTTTTATTGAAATGGCAAGAGCGGCCGCCATTGGCAGGGATGCATTTGTGGATGCTAAAACAAGCGTTGCATCTTATTACTGGAATGCCATGAACAAGGGTGCAGGCCCTTACCCGCACCATGCATGGTGGCAAATAGGATGGATCACGGATTACCTGCTGTCGGAAGCACAGCTGCGCTCCGGCAACCAGGTTGTTTTTCCCAGGGGTTTTGTTACGCCCAAGGTGGGGCCGCATGAATCATATGGATTTGCGCCAGGCAGCATTTATGGCAATGAGGCCAGCCTGATGAACCACCAGGGCCTTGTTGAATGTAACAATCCTAATACAGAGTATATTCTTGCCCGTAGCAGCGATAAAAAAAATATGTTTGTAATACTGATGAATGATCTTGGCGAACCTTTGAAAGCGCAGGTGAAGCTGAACATGGATAAGATTAACGCCATAAAGGACCTGACAGCCAACAAAGAGCTGCAGGCCGCCAATGAGCTGAATGTAGCGCTGGACGGCTACGGCATAAAAGTATTGATGATAAACTAACAACCTAAATCACTGGAATGGGGCAACTGGATTTTATAGTAATGGCCGTTTTTGCTTTGTTGATCCTGGGCATTGGCATGATGTTCACCCGCATAGGCAGCAAAAACTCATCGGCTTTTTTTGAGGCCGGCGGCGCTACGCCGTGGTGGATCAATAGTATTTCTTTATTCATCAGCTACTTTTCTGCCGGCACCTTTGTGGTTTGGGGATCTATTGCCTATAAAAGCGGCTTTGTTGCCAACGGCATACAGCTTACCATGGTATTTGGGGGCATGCTGGTAGCCCTGTTCATTGCCGCCAAATGGAAGCGCACCGGCGCTGTAACAGCGGCGGAATATATTGGCAAAAGACTGGGCACCGGCACACAAAAATTTTACACCTTTCTTATTATGCTGCATGGCCTTTTTACCACGGCCTCTGTGCTGTATCCTGTTGGTAAAATGGTGAGCGTGGCCACTCCCCTTTCTTTGAACACCTGCATACTTATTATCGGCGGCATTATTGTGTTGTATACTTCTGCGGGCGGCTTATGGGCGGTGCTGGTAACGGATGTTGTGCAGTTTGTGATCCTTACCGCTGCAGTAATGATCGTAATTCCCATGGCTTTTAAGGAAGCAGGCGGCGTACATTCTTTTGTAAATAAAGCGCCGGATGGCTTTTTCAATTTCTTTAATTCAGAATATTCCTTTGGTTTTTTCCTGGCGTTCCTTGCCTATCAAACCGTGTACATTGGCGGCAACTGGGCCTATGTGCAGCGGTACACCAGTGTTTCAACTGAGCGCAATTCAAAAAAAGTGGCCTGGCTGTTCACCATTCTTTACCTGGTGAGCCCCTTTATATGGATGCTGCCACCCATGTTATACCGGGTTATTAACCCCGGCCTCAGCGGCCTGCAGCCGGAAGGCGCTTATATGATGCTTTGCCAGCAGGTATTGCCGGCAGGGTTGATAGGACTGGTTTTATCGGGCATGATCTCTGCCAGCGCCAGCAAGGCCAATACTACTATTAATAT
>NZ_DATCRF010000840.1:0-10677 GCF_036569125.1 Chitinophaga sp.
TCCCTGAACTGGTTGAAGATGGCTTGTCCGCCGGTAGTAATACCCTCATTCCCTAATGAAAGCGCATAAATTACATATCTGCTGCACAGGGGTAACAGATCCTTATCCCATCGGTTTATAACACTAATGGTGTTATTGCCCGGCACTGAAATATTCGACACATTCCAGGATTGACCCACGCCGCTGTTTGCCCGTGCAGTAAGCAACTGGGCATAGAGCTGGGCATATCCCTGGTTGTTGGTGGCGCCGGTTCCTGAAGGAACCGAAGAGCCCATAATGGCTATGCGGCTAAGGTCCTTTGCAGGGCAGCTTGGCTCAAACATCACCGGATCAACCTGGCTCATTTTCATTACTCCCAGGTAGCCGAATGATCCTTCAGTTCTGGTTAGGGTAAGATTTATCTGGCCATTATCATCCGGCATTATGATATCGGAGGTTAAAATGGTTTTCGTATTGCCATTGTAACCCGTTCCTCCCAGGTTGGTTCCGGAGGTTTGCAAAGTTCCGTTGTAGAATGTAGCACCTGTTAATGAATACGTGGTAACCCGTTTCTCAGGATCATTCCGGCTGCCGAATAAATTGAAAACATAGCCTTTTGTTTTATCCAAACCCCTTATAGAAAGGCTGGAAGATGCGGTGGTGTGAAAATAATCCTGCGTAGCTGTTGGAATAGCAAGATCGCCCAGTAAACCGGCATCCGGCGATAATAAACCTCCGTTTTGAATACCATTGGAAAGGAATCCGGAAGTGATCTTAAGATACGCACCGGTAGCCGTATTCGCTTTATCCGCCAGGTTTACCTGGGGCGCTGTGGTATTGATATTGGTTACATTGTTCCAGTAATTGCCATTTATATCAGGGCTAGTGGTGATGTTGCCATTGCTCACATCATTGGGTCCAAAATCAATGTACACTGTTTTTAACGCGGTAACAGGCAGCCTGACCTCCTCAATTTTCAGCGCGCCAATGTAGGCGAAAGCACCCAGTTCCCTTTTTACCGTAATGGCTATCTGGCCCTTTGCATCAGGGGCAATAGTACCCGTAACCAGGATGGTGCTGTTATTGCCATTGTACCCGGTTCCTCCTAAATTGGTGCCCGAGGTTTGAAGGGTAGCGCTATAAGTGGTTTTACCAACAAGGGTGTAATTTGATTTGCGTACCTCAGGATCATTGCGGGTAGCAAAGAAATTAAAAACATAGCCCTTGCTAACATCCAGGCCCTTTATTATAAAAGCAGCAGTATTATCCGTATGAAAATAATCCTGCGTAGCGGTATTAATTGCAAGATCCTTTAAGAGTGCCGCATTAGGCGCTAATAAGCCGCCATTGTTAATACCGTTCGAGCTAAACCCGGCGGTGATGTTTATAAATGCGCCGGACGATGCATTCCTGCTGGTTAACAGGTATACCGGGGCGGCGGTGGTGCTGGTATTGGTAACATTGTTCCAGTAATTGCCATTTACATCAGGACTGGTAGTGATGTTACCATTCGTAACATCATTGGGTCCAAAATCAACATAAAAAGTTCTGAGCGTTTGCGCATACGTGTTAACCGTAGCCAGGCAAAGGACCAATAAATAAAGAAATAGTTTTTTCATAGCAAAGATGTGGTTTGAGGGATGCTGTATTTTATAGTTTTATTAGCTGCCACTGCTCACTGTTGCCTCCGTGGTAACCATATTGAATAACACTGGCCCTTTCGTCGGTAGAGCCGCTAAGCACATCCAGCACTTTACCGGAATGAACAAAGCTGAGTGTATAGTACCCGTTTTCCGGCGAAGTGATAGACACCTTTTGATTATTCCAGCCAACATAATCCCAGATATGAACAATAGCCGCAGGTTCCGTAGATACATCCTTCAGGTCAAGCGCCCTTCCGCTGCCCACATTAATAATTTTGTACTGTCCGTTGCCTAAGCCGGTGATGGTCCAGCGCTGGGCATTAGTGCCGTTCCAGGTATACTGTTGTACGATGGTGCCATTTGCGGTATTGCCATCCCTGCAATCCAGCACTTTGCCGCTGTTGCGGTTAGCGATCCGGTAAGTACCATCAGCAACCGGCTCATAGGGTTCAGTGGGAGTTACAGCCTGTAAAACAACAGAACCCTCTGCTTCCATAGCGCGAACATCGCCTGTAGGAGTAGCCGCAGACCATATATTCCATGAAACATTGTAATCATAACGCCTCCAGCTCCATGCAGCAAGGCATTGTTTGGTAAGATACTCCCGGTAGGTACCCCAGAGGTTATTCTGGGTGGCCATCAGGCTTAAGCCGCGCACAAACTGATCAGCGCCAAAATCGCCGTTAGCTGGTTTGTCCTGGTTAAGTATAGGCCAGGTGTTTATAACATGCGCAGCTACAAATTTTGCATCATCCAGGTAGGAAGCCGTTCTTGTGATCTGGTAGAGCGCGTTGGCTGCGTTTACAAACAATCCACTGTTATAGATATTGTCGTCTGAATTAACATTCAGGCCATTAGGCCCCCAGCCTTCATAAAGCCTTCCGGTAGTGGTGTTTAGGAGTCTGCGTGCCCAGGCATAGGTGGCAATGCATTTATTCAGCACATCCGTATTACCGGTTGCATTGTAGATCATACAGCCGGCAATGATGAAGGGATAGTTACTCAGGGCAATTTTGCCGCCGTTCGGCACATCTTCCATGTTCTCCCAGATCCCGCCATCGTAAACGTTATTCCAGCCCCGGTTATACACTACATTCCAGTTGGTGATGGCTGCATCGCGGTACGTTGTATTGCCGGTGATCTGGTAACCACGGATCAGCGCAATAATGGCCCATTCAATATCGTCGTTCCAGCTATCCCAGGAAAGGTCTTTGGTAGCTGCGGGAGTGATCTCATTGGCTATAAAGGTGTTTAGCAGATCAATGATCAGCTGTTTGGCGTCCGCTCTCCGGGTCTTGTCGTAAAAATCCTCCACCCCGGTGATCATGTAAGCCTGGCCCCACATGAAAGCTCTTGACCGGTCCGTTAAGCTGTTACAGAAATAGGTTTGACCGCCTGAGCGGATCAGGTAAGCCCTTAGCCACCCATCGTATACCTGGTCGTCAATACCCGGATCAATACCACCTCTTGCCAAAGGATTTGACTGGGGGCTTTCAGTTTCCGGAACAGCCGGGGAGGGAGCGGGTTTTTGTTCATCCTTAACACATTGTGAGAAAAAGACCGTAATGCACAGCATGATCAGTAACCATTGCTTGGATTTAGGCGCTGCAGATTTTTTCATAACATTTAAGATTTGGTTAATTGTTTAGGAACATATTTTATCGATGGAGAATGCTTAGATGACGTGGTCAACTATCTAAAGCAATAGGGTACTTAGGCGTTATCGTCGCAGGATTGTTTTGGGTATAACAACCTGGTTTATGGCATAAAACGTGGAATTTTCATTATTGGGTAATATAGGTTATGACATTTTAAGGGATGGGGCTAAGTTAATCACTAATGGAGCGGGATTGGCCGGTAATTACCCCACCGGTAAAAAAATCTAACTGGTTTTAAAACTATATATTTTATAATCAATGGCTTATGTGGCGGCTGGGATCGAAAAATCTAAGGGCATTATTTCTCCTTATCCAGCTCTTTATGTTTCTTTCCCCAATTTTCGAGCTGTTCAATAACGGGTTTTAACTCGTAGCCGATCGGGGTTAGCTCGTATTCTACCCTTGGAGGAACCTCTGCGTAAACGGTTCGTTTCACAATCTTGTTTTCCTCTAATTTTTGCAGCTGCAAGGTAAGCATCCGTTCCGTGATGTTGGGTAAACGTTTTCTTAATTCTCCAAACCTCAGCTTACCGTTTACCAGCCAGGAGCAAATAGCCAAAGCCCATTGCCCGCCAATAATGTTAGCGGCATACACTTCTGAACATTCATCGGCTAAGGCCTGTTTGTTAGCAAAGTTTGTGGAGGTTGTCTTAATTTTTGACATTACTTACATTTTATATAGTACCATACAACGGGTTGCTAAAATATCAAATTTAGGTTAACCGCTTTACTTTCGTAAAATGAAAACTTTGGTGATCGTCATACATCCCGATATTGAAAGTTCGGCTATTAACAAGAGATGGATAGAGGAGCTAAGTAAATTCCCTGACAAATATGTTATCCATCAGCTGTACAAAGCGTATCCTGATGAAAACATTAATGTGCCGGCAGAGCAAAAGCTTGTGGAGCAATACAGCAAAATTGTATTTCAATTTCCTTTTTATTGGTTCAGCAGCCCCCCGCTTCTAAAGAAATGGTTTGATGAAGTATTGACTTACGGCTGGGCTTATGGAAGTACAAGCGGTTACAAGGTTGCGGGAAAGAAAATTGCCCTGGCAGTATCTGCAGGAGTTGATGAGCACGAATATCGCGATGGGGAAAGATACAAATACACCCTGGCAGAGTTAACGCGGCCTTTTGAGCTGACTTTTGAATATGTAAAAGCCGATTATAAACCGTTGTTTGCCTACTATGGCCTTGAGTTAAATGCTTCTGATGAATGGATTGAGAAGAGTGTTCCGCTTTACAAAGAATTTTTAGGATCGCTTTAATTACTTTTCCTGTTTTGCATAATTGCTTCTGATCCGGCTTAAGGTTTCCCGTGTAAGGCCTAAGTAGGATGCGATCATGTGAAGGGGCACACGATTAAAGAAGTCAGGATATTTTTTAATGAAATTCTCGTAACGCTTTTCTGCAGTATCACTGATGTTGCTCAGGATGCGGTTTTGGCTGGCATCATAGCTCCGTGCATCCAGTCTTTCCTTAAAACGCTGAAAGTTGGGGATAGTTTTTACAAAATCGTCAAGATCGCTTTTCCGGATCAATATTAGCTCACTGTCTTCCAAAGCATCAACGTTGTTCTTTGCCGGCTCTCCTGAATTATAGCTTTCGTAATCAGCTATCCACCAGTTCTCTACTGCAAATCTTAAGATGTGTTCGGCTCCGTTATCGCCCACACGGTATAAGCGCATACAGCCTTTTGAAACAAAAGAATTGTAGTGGGAAATATCACCTTCCTGCAGCAAATATTGCCTTTTGCGAAGCTTCTTTGTTATAGTCTTGGCACGGAACTGCTCTATTTCGTTATCGGTAAGGGAGGCATTCTTTTTCAGGTATTGCGCAAAATTTTCAAACATTGCCGGTTACTTTATTGCAAAGTAACGGAATAACCGGCCAATAGAAAAGAAACCCCCATACGTAATGGGGTTTCTTTAATAGCTATTAATTATTTCAGAACTGTTATGTTTATAACGCCGCCATCTGCAAGGATTTCGGTCCCCACTACGAAGGAGGATTCGTCTGATGCCAGGAATACAGCTGCTTTTCCTATATCCGATGGCTGCCCGATCCTGCCAATAGGGATTAGACCGGTCCACAGATTCTTGACATGATCAACCTGCTCAGCGGCTACGAATTTATCAAATACAGGCGTATCAATGGTGCCGGGAGAAAGTACATTTACCCTTATATTCCTGTCTAACAGGTCAAGAGAAAATCCGCGTGCAAACGAAATTACGGCTGCTTTAGCCGCGGCATAAGTTGACTGGCCGGGAAATGCCCGGTGCCCGCTTATTGAGCCGATCAAAACAATGGCCCCCCCGTCTTTCATGTAGGGCAATGCCTTTTGTACCGTAAAGTATACACTTTTCAGGTTAAGGTTCATGTAATGGTCATATTCCGCTTCGCTGATAACAGTTACCGGACCCATTTTCACGCCTTCAACCGCACCTCCTGCATTTACAACAAGGCTATCTATCTTTCCGAATTTTGCGGAAGTATCCCTGAAGATGCGTTCAAGGTCTTCCATTTTTGTTACATCGGCATTTATTCCAATGAAATTGTCACCTAATGCTGCAATGGAACGGTCTATGGTTTCCTGGTTCCTTCCTACAATTGCTCCCACGGCGCCTTCGCTCTGAAAGGCCATTGCAATACCTAGTCCAATGCCGCTGTTACCTCCTGTAATTACGGTTACCTTATTCTTTAGCTTCATGATATTTATTTTTATCAGGGCAAAGTTCAGGTAACAGGGGGCTTGCTTCCGAGGATATTTGTCAAATAATCTGTGTGATAAATGTCACTTCCATAATACTTCCTTTTGCGTTGATCCCGCTTCCGTTCGCGTTGACTGCGCTGTGATGGCCACTCTACCTTTGGAATGTTAGCAACGATTACAATAATGATCTCCTGTAAATGCAATTATTAAGAATAAAACCAGCCAACCCTTTTCCCGTATTGCTTTTGGCTACGTTCATTGACCTGCTAGGCATCGGTGTGCTGCAGCCTGTACTGCCATTTCTTGTAGCACAATACACGCATGCGCACATTGCATCTTATGTAGGTATTATAACCGCCTTATTTGCTTTCTGCGAATTTGTGGCAGCTCCTGCATTGGGTTTATTAAGCGACCGGTACGGAAGGCGGCCGGTATTGCTGTTAAGTATGGCAGGATCGGCACTGGGTTCTTTATTGCTGGGCTGCGGCAAAACACTATGGCTGCTGTTTCTGGGAAGGATCATCGACGGGTTAACGGCCGGGAACATCAGTACCATTTTTGCCTATGTGGCAGATATTACTCCGCAGGAGCAAAGGGCAAAGCGCTACGGAATGATAGGCGGCGCAATAGGTTTAGGCTTTATTATAGGGCCTGCAATAGGCGGCTTTGCTGCCCGCTGGGGCCTGTCTGCCCCTATGTACATAGCGGCTGCAATGTGCCTGTTTAACCTGGGCTGGGCGTATTTTTCCTTGCCCGAAACGGTATCATTACAATCAATACATACCAGGTTCCGTTGGGCAGATGCTAATCCCCTGGCAGCGTTTAAAGGTATCCGGTCAAATGCAGCGCTGCGGGCCTTGTTGCTGGCGTCCGTATTTCATTTTATAGCATTTGCGCAGCTGCAGGGAAATATTACGGTATATTTTAAAGAGGAGCTGTTGTGGGATACCACTCAAATGGGCATCATATTTTTGCTGGTCGGCATTGGAGACCTGGTTACGCAGGGGTACCTGGTAGGGAAGCTGCATCGGTTTTTTGATGAGCGAACATTATCCGTAATAGGTATCAGCATCGCAGGCGCTATGTACCTGGTCTTTGCTTCGTTTATGCGTTTTCATATTACCCCTGAAGTGTATATCGCTTACCTGGTTTATGCTTTCGGCAAAGGACTGTTTGAACCATCAATGAGCTCCCTGGTTTCTAAAACGGCCAATGACAATGAGCAGGGGAGAGCGCAGGGAACTTATCAATCATTGCAATCACTAACCAGGGTGATAGGGCCCGTAACTGCTGCTTTTTTATATAATATCCATAAAGGATTGCCTTATGTTGTTTGCGCGGCGCTCACGTTTATTTCAGCAATATTGTTTTTGCGGTTAAGGAAAACGTAATGGCGCTTATTTTACCCTTTATCCATGGCAATGATTTTATTTAATTCTTGTACCATGGCTGGCCGGCGGGGATACTTCTGGTTCAGGTCTCTTGCAAGCGCAATGATCTTTTCTTTCCCTTCAGGGATACTTTCTATAGCCGTTTTCATTTTGCCTGCTAAATTGATGTATTCACCACGATTGCCCGCCGTATCTCCCTCTCGCTCAAATGCAGGCAGATAGATTGCTAATAGTTCTGAGGGATATTCTTTTACTAAATAAGTATGATATTGTAAGATCCTGTCCAGATCAATATCCTTACTGACCAGCGCCAGCAACCTGTCCCAATATTCCTCTTCAACATAAATGGGCGCAAGGGCATCCAGCAAAAGAACATCAGGCGAATACCATACTTTACCTTTGTTCTTTTGGTATGCTTGTTCTATCTGGTTTATTTTTTCTGCAATATGCTTTTCTATCACCTCTTTCCATTCAGCAGCCGTAAATGTTTTTCTCCATTGAATATAGTAATCCCGGTTAAACCATCGGTCAAAAGCAAAATACTTTGTGTAATGTCTGATCGTTTCCTTATCCTCTTCCAGAACAGCCACACGCAGTAATTCTTTTTCCCACTCCGAAACAATGCCTGGATGGCCTTTTTGTCTGGCAATTTTGATCCCTTCTGCTATTAGTTTTTTCGCCAGGGAAAGATCTTTCCTATCAATAGCACTATCCACTGCTCCCTGCCTGATCTCTACGGTATCCATATTTTGCTGAACAAGTTCAGCTATTTCTTCCAGGCTTATTTTTTGGAATAATGTTTTAAAATCAGGCTTTTCCGGTTGTGCTGTCCTGGTGATTATTAATACTTCTTTTAGCCGGAAAAGCGCCGCCGCAATATGTTTGCATATTCCCTCGCCATAAGGGCAGTTGCAGGAATAGTCTTCTATTTTATTCTTATCAATAAGTTTTATTTCCACGGTATATGTTGTGGAGCCTATTACTTTTGCATGCCAGATGCTCTTGCCCGTTTCTTCCAGGCCAGTAACAGCGCCATCTGCATAGTACTGTTTTCCCCGTCTTAAAATGGTTTCGTTTAGCTGGAGCTCAAAATCTTTCAATGTAAGCATAAGCAAATTATAACTTTAGAAAACAAGCGACTTACTACTTAAATATTCTCTTTATTGGAAGACGGGCCGAATATACTAAAATTCGTATCGTGCAGGCGGGCAGGCCAATGTGAACCGGTACAAAAAGCAGCCGGCTTCCATAAAATAGTTCCGGATATTATCTTTACGGGCATTGGTATACATTATGAGAACATCTTTACTGGTAGCAGCATTATTATTCCTTTCACAATTATCTTTTTCCCAGGCGGGTACACTCAGTGGCGCCGTAATAGACGGTAGATCGGGTTTTCCCCTGGAAGGCGCTACCGTGCTGGTAATGCCGGCTAACCGGAGTGGGGTTACCAATGACCGTGGTAAGTTCTATTTTAAGATACCGGGCAATACACAGCAGCAAATAACCATCTCCGCTATTGGATATGCATCCCAAACCTTAGCGCTTGAGGCGCTGCAGCATGGTGCGGCCGTGGTAATGACGCCCAGGAATATACAGCTCAGTGAAGTAACCGTATCCGGCAATCCTGCAGACCAGTATAAGCCTATCAGCAAGCTGGATATAAAAATGCGGGGCATCAACAATTCCCAGGAAGTATTGCGTATGGTACCCGGCTTGTTCATAGGGCAGCATGCCGGCGGCGGCAAAGCGGAGCAAATGTTCCTGCGGGGTTTTGACCTGGATCATGGTACGGATATTAATATTGCGGTAGATGGCATGCCGGTGAATATGGTTTCCCATGCGCACGGGCAGGGTTATGCCGATCTGCATTTCCTGATACCGGAGCTGATAGAGAATGTGCATTTCAGGAAAGGCACTTACTACCCGGAAAAAGGCAACTTCACTACCTCCGGCTATGTGGATTTTAAAACCTTTAATGTGCTGCCCAATAACCTGGTAAAGCTGGAAGCAGGCATGTTTGATACTTACCGTGCATTGGGGATGGTGAACCTGCTGGGCGAAAAGGCAAAGGCTAAACAGCAATCCGCCTTTATTGCATCAGAGTATATGTACACAGATGGTTATTTTGATCATCCGCAGGACTTTAACCGGTTTAACCTGTTTGGGAAATACTACGGTAAGCTCAATGAAAATAATGTGCTGAGCTTTACGGCATCTACCTTTTACAGCAAATGGAATGCCTCCGGGCAAATACCCGACCGGGAAGTAAAAGCCGGGCTGCTGGACTATTTTGGGGCCATTGATCCCAATGAAGGCGGCAAAACCTCCCGTACCAATGTAAATGCCCAGCTAACCTCTACCTTCGCAAACGGCGATGTCTTAAAGAACCAGGTATATTATTCCCTGTATGATTTTGAGCTGTACTCCAATTTCACCTTTTACCTGAACGATCCGGTAAATGGCGACCAGATACGGCAAAAGGAGCACCGTAATTTATTAGGGTATAACGGCAGCTATTCAAAGGTCAGCTATCTGGGGAATACCCGCTTAACTTCAGAAGCCGGGGCTAATGTGCGCCTCGACCGGACCCGCAACTCTGAACTGTCCCGCACAAAAGACCGCAGCGTTACTACCGGTCCGTTGCAGCTGGGCGATATTTCTGAATCTAACGTAGCCGGCTATATTAATGAAACATTTAAGTTCACCGAGCATTTTACCATGAACGCAGGCCTGCGCTACGATCATTTCTTTGATAAGTACAGGGACCAGCTGCGCAATGATACTGTTGGCAAGGCAAATGCCGGGATCTTAAGCCCCAAGCTGAACTTTTACTACCATATCAATAACAAGGCGCAGATCTATTTAAGCACCGGCAGGGGATTCCATTCCAATGATACCCGTGTGGTGGTGGCGCAAAAGGGATTAGAGATCTTACCCGCAGCTTATGGTACCGACCTGGGTACGGTATTGAAGCCAACCAAAGACCTGCTGTTAAATGCCGCCATATGGTATTTGTGGCTGGACCAGGAATTTGTATATGTAGGAGATGAAGGGGTGGTAGAGCCCAGCGGTAAAAGCCGCCGCCTGGGGTTTGATGTTTCCGCCCGTTACCAGCCCATAAGCTGGCTGTATTTTGATGCAGACCTGAATTACTCCAACGGCCGTGCGGCGGGCGAACCGAAGGGCGCTAACTACCTGCCGCTGGCGCCGGTGCTAACCAGCATAGGCGGTGTTACCTTTAAAACAAAACCAGGCATTAATGCGAGCCTGCGTTACCGTTATATGGG
>NZ_DATCRF010000841.1:0-6084 GCF_036569125.1 Chitinophaga sp.
CTATGAACCTCCTTCGTCGGTTTAAAATTTATCATTTTACATTCTTGGAAATCACGCCACGGGCGGGCCCCGCCAGTCGCTGAGGTCAATGGCGACGGTAATAAACGTTTGTGCGTAACGGTGGTAACAGGTATGAATGTATACGAATTGCGGGCGTACCTGGTAGCTGTAGGCAACCGGCGCATGATCATGCCCGTCATTTAACCCAACCGGGCGGCGTTTAAAGTACTCCGGCTTTGATGATAAATGGTGATGGGTGCTGGCAGCTGCGCGGACAGGAAATTGCGCAGGCGTGTGGGTAATATAAGCAGCAGCATCTGAAACGGCCTGCTGGTGCGGGTGCACATCCATTCCCTGTTGTGACAGGAAAATGAAGCAGGCCAGGAATAATTGTATAAAACGTTTCAATGCTTGCTGGTTTATCAACCGCTAAGATATTGCAGGAACGCAAGATTAGGGAATAAGTCCACCCTTTTTAAGGTAATTTTAAGAAGCGGAAAGCTGGTTACTTTCCACTTTTACGCTTTGCATCGGCCTTGTCCTTCCCGTCATATTCATTTTCATCGTAGCCTTCCAGCTCATTATTCCGGTCGTCGTTAAATTCTTTTTTGGGCGCCTTTTTATTTACGGGGGTGGCTGCGGTGCGGCGCTTTTCCTCTTTAATGGCCCGTTTGGCCCCGGTTGTTTTTTTCATGGTCATAACAATGCATTTTGCTCTACCCCACAGGCTGCAAAAATGCTGCCGTTATGAAAGCCAGCGGGCCACCAGGTAGGCTGCTGCTGCTGCCACGGCGCCAATGCACATTACCTTTAAGGCCCCTGCCAGCAAGGGCTGGCCGGTAGCTTTGCTTTTGAAATAACCGAACACGAACAGGCAGATGAGGGTAACCACGGCCGATATTTTAAACCCATCCGTGGGGACTGCTGTGAAAAAATAGGGCGACAGTGGAATTAACCCGCCCACAATGTAGGACAGGCCAATGGTAATGGCGCTGGTACGCGCACGGGCCGGGTTAGGCTGCTGCAGGCCCAGCTCATACTGCATCATAAAAGACACCCATTTATCCTTATCCATGGCCAGCTCGTCCGCTATGCGGTGCTGCGTTTCCTCGCTGATCCCATAACCGGCAAATATGGCGCGGATCTCTTTCTTTTCCTGCTCGGCCATGTGCTCCACCTCGTAATATTCCCGTTTCAGCTCCGCATAGTAGTGATCCCACTCGGTTTTACCGGCCAGGTAACCGCCCAGGCCCATGGCAATGGCCCCGGCAATTATTTCCGCTATCCCCGCAGTTACCACAATACTGTTGCTGCTTACTGCGCTGCTGATGCCCGCTGCCAGGGCAAAAGGCACGGTTAGCCCATCGGCCATGCCAATAACCACATCAGTAATAAAATCAGAGCTTTCGAGATGGTGTTCCTGGTGCATAGAAAAATTTGAGAAAGACAAAATCTACCTGAAAATTATATTAAAATATGTATATTAGATATGTTATTGCGGCCTTTGTTGAATGTGAAAAACCAGCGCACTGACTATATCCACGTAATTCCCATAAATAGCAAGCAAATGTTCCACCAAGAGCCTATTATATCCATACTCATACTTTACCTGGTGAGCAAGGCAATTGTGCTGTCGGTAATGCTGATCTATTATTTATTTACGCCGGAACAGGGAACTACATCCACCCACCAGCGCCCGCGGCAAAAGCAGGTTACCCGGCTGCATTTAACCTTAAAGAATACCCGTCACCAGCAGCCTGTTTCCGGCCGGCACCGGAAAACAGCTTTACAGCAAACCATCGAAGAAACTTTCTCCAGTAATTAAAAACTGATCCACGCTATGCAGGCCTTCCGGTCGTCGCCCGTACGGGTAACCAGGATGGTGGCATAACTATTCTCCTGCACATTACGGTCTGCTGCGCCCAGCATGCAATAGTACGCTTTATCTGTTTGCGGATTGCCGAACAGGAACAAACGTTCTGCCTGGCCTTTCTGGTAGCGGTAGCAGATGGTATTGGCCTCCGTAAGGTAGCGCAGGGGCTTTCGGGCCTCAAAGGTGCCGCCGCGGTCCAGCGCCTGCAGGTAATCATTGAACAGGGTATAATCCCCGTGGCTGGTATGAATGTGGTCAAAAGAAAGGTACGGCGTGGTATTAAGCGCGGCCACACGGTTGCGGAACATCCAGGTGCCGCGGCTTTTCCGTTGCAGGTATAAGGGTTCAAAAGCGCCGTTGGCCACCTGCATTTTAGGGATCACATAGCCACTGTCGGCCTGCCCCGCTGCGCTGATGCTGCAAATACCAATATCCCCCAGGTTGGTATGCTGCATATTATACACGTTCTTACCCTGGGTGAACTGCTGCATTTGTTCCAGCTGCACAATGGCGCTGCCATCGGGCTGTACGCTGAGCATTTGCGGCAAGCCGTTGTAGTTGGCTAATTTATCCATGGGCAGTGCATTTTGCTGCTGCAGCTGCCCGTTATTATCCAGGTAATTGAGGTAGCACCGGCGCTCATCCGGTTTGGCCTTCGCATCGGCCGCCGCTACCAGCAGCAGTTGCAGGCGTTTGGCAGCCTCCGCCCATTGCAGGCTGGCATAGGCATTGCCAAAGTTGGCGGTATAGGCCAGGGGCTGGTGCTGAAACTCCGTTTGCCCGGCTTTTAATACGGATACTATTACCTGCGACTGTGCCTGCGGGCCGTTGCGTTTGGTATTAAAGCCTACCGTACACAGGTATACGTTTTCCTTACCCTGCACCGCCATATCCAGGTAGCTGTAGTATGGCAGCCCGCTGCTATCCGGCAGGCTGTAATAAGCCTGGTTCAGCAGCTGGTGCTCCGGGCTGAAATGCAGTACCTGTATGCGCTCCTTTGCATTTTCCTTACGCTGCAGCTCACCGCCGGCAAAGAAGGCCACGGCATAATACCCGCTGGCAGGGTCTTTAGCCACGTAAAAGTCGTGGGAGGCCAGGTTGTTCAGGGCAAATGCTTCCCGGTGCAGCACGGTGGGCAGCTCCCCTATCTTATCCTCTTGCTGCAAATGACCGCTGGTACCGTCTATTACTATACGAAACAGGGTAGGTTTATATTTAATGAGCTGCTGTAAAAAGATCACTACCTGCCCGTTAATGGCATACACCCCGTCAATTTCAGTATCGTTCATATCACGTGTATCCCACTGCCGGCCCGTGATCACGTCGGATACGGTAAGCTCCCGGGCGGCATTGTATAAAGAGCTTTGAATTCCCTTGCTTTTATCAAAATGTAAGTAACAGGTATTGCCGTTCGGCAGCATCACTACCTTATCCCAGCCATCGGCTTCAGGCTCCGGGAAAGCAGCGCTCAGGGAAACTTTAGGCGCCTGCGCTTTAAGCGCGCTACCGTAAAAACAAACCCCACACAGGATAAACAGGCAAACAGTACGCAGCATCATTCTCATTACTTTAATGAATTACCAGCGTCAAATATATTAAAAATTAATAATTTATAGAAGTATCCTGGCAACTGCTTTTCCAAAAAATACTGATCAAACTTGTTCAAATAATTTGTTAACTTAGAAAGAGAGAATTAACGAGGGTTTTTCGACAGCACGATAAAACGTGAATGAACATACGTAATATTTAATCTGTGATAGAATCTGTGAGAGGGGGTCCTCAGTAAATACATCTATACCAGGATCATTTTTGCACCTATACAAGTTCACTGAAAGGCACTATCAACCAATATTCCGGGCTTATTACAAAAGATGTTTACCAGAGCTTAACTCCTACCCTGTGATGCGATTTTTTTTATCGTAGACCGCTACACCAAGTATTAGAACCAAAATCAAAGATCGTTTATGATTTTAACGGACAGCTATTGTCATTTCCACCCGGTGAAATGGTTCCGGATCCTGTTCCTGGTATGTTGTTTACTGCCCCTGTTACCTACCGCCCCTGCAGCTGCAGGCCCGGTGGCAGCTTTCCAGGACACCCTCCCCGCCACAAAAGCCAGTGGTACGGTTACCGATGCAAAAGAACAGGTAGCGCTGCCCGGTGCTACGGTCGAAAACCTGGTTACCCGCAGAGGCACACAAACCAATGCAAACGGTGAATTTATGCTGGATGCCCGCCGGGGCGACTCCCTGCGCATTTCCTTTGTAGGCAAGGCTTCGCAGGTACGGGTATTTACCGGGCAACGCCTGTATATAAGCCTGGCCTCCCTGGAAGGTAATTTGTCGGAAGTGATCATTACCGGTTACCAGAATGTAGACAAAAGAAAGTTTGCCGGTTCCGCCGTTTCCCTGAAAGCCGAAGATGTGAAGATAGACGGTATGGTGGATGTAAGCCGCATGCTGGAAGGCCGCGCCGCCGGCGTATCTGTACAGAATGTATCCGGCACTTTTGGCGCAGCGCCCAAAGTACGCATACGCGGGGCCACCTCCATTAACGGGGATAACAAACCCCTGTGGGTGGTAGATGGTGTGGTGCTGGAAGATCTTGTGAACATCTCCAACGAGCAGCTGTCCAGCGGCGACCCCACTACCCTCTTAGGCTCCGCAGTAGCAGGTTTGAATGCCAACGACATTGAGAGCTTTGACATCTTAAAAGATGCATCCGCAGCCGCCCTGTACGGCGCACGCGCTATGAACGGGGTAATTGTGATCACCACTAAAAAAGGGCGTGCAGGCAAGCCCGTAGTTACCTATACCGGCAACTTCAGCACCCAGCTAAAACCCAGCTACAGCAATTACAACATCATGAACTCCGGCCAGCAAATGTCTGTGCTCTCAGAGCTGGACCGCAAAGGCATCCTGTACCCCAGCATACTGGATAAAGCAGATAATGGGGTGTATGGTAAAATGTATGAGCTGATGAATGCTGATCCCAACGGCAATTTTCCTTTGCTTAACACCCCCGAAGCAAGAGCGGAATATTTAAAACGTTATGCGCGCGCCAATACCGACTGGTTTGGACTGCTGTTCAAACAGAATTTCATGCAGGAGCATTCGCTGAGCATATCTTTTGGTACAGACAGGTCGCAGTCTTATTTCTCCACCAGCTACTACGGCGATAACGGCTGGACGGTGGCCGACCGCGTACACCGCTACACGCTTAACTTCCGCAACAATTACAAGTTCAATGATCGTTTATCCGTAGGCTTTTCTACCCTGGCCTCGGTACGCCAGCAGAAAGCGCCCGGCGCCCTGGCCCGTAACAGCAACCCCGTAGAAGGGAAGTACGACCGCGACTTTGACATTAACCCCTTCAGCTATGCCCTCAATACCAGCCGCACCTTAACGGCCTATGATGAAAAGGGAAAGCCGGAATACTTCCGCCGCAACTTTGCACCCTTTAACATCCTCAATGAGCTGCAGAATAATTACATGGATATAAACGTGATCGATCTGCGCCTGCAGGGCGATCTCTCTTACCAGATAACACCCGGCTTACGCTATGAGTTCGTAGGGGCGTTGCGGTATGTAAAGTCAACCCGCGAGCACCAGATCACGGAGAATGCTAACATGGCGCAGGCCTACCGCGCAGCCGGCAATTCCACCATCCGGCAGAATAACAGGTTCCTGTACCGCGACCCGGATGATCCCGAAGCAGAACCGGTAGTGGTGCTGCCTTATGGCGGTTTTTACAACCGTACGGAAGATCAGCTGGTAAGCTACGATTTCCGCAACGGCTTAAACTACAATCATACGTTTAACGATCAGCATGCGCTGAACCTGCTGGGTGGTATGCAGGTAAAATCGGCCGACCGCCAGAACTTTTCCAACACCGGTTATGGCTACCAGTATAATAACGGCGGCACGCCGCTGTATGACTACCGCATACTAAAGCAAACCATAGAAACAAATTTCCCTTATTTCGGCATGAGCAGGGATTACGACCGCTTTGTAGCCTTTTATGGTACCGGCACTTACTCCTACCGCTCTAAGTATAATTTAACCGCCACTGCACGTTACGACGGTTCCAACCGCCTGGGCAAATCCACCCGCGCACGCTGGCTGCCCACCTGGAGCGTAGGCGGCGCCTGGAATGCAGACCGGGAGCCTTTTATGGAAAATGTAAAGTGGGTTGATTACCTGACCCTACGC
>NZ_DATCRF010000842.1:0-9957 GCF_036569125.1 Chitinophaga sp.
GCGCTGGTAAAGGTGCCCATATAGCTGGGCTCCAGCTTTCTTTTCAGGGCATCCTTTACTTCTGCAGCCGTAAAGGCCGAATATACCGGCACCACAGGCTGCTCTTCTGTGAAAAGGATCCAGTCCCGGTCTTTTTTAGGCAGGTCTTTCCAGGGGGTATCCACATCATAGCCCAGCGTCATGAGTATCTCCCGCAGGTTTTGTCCCTGCCAGGCTGTAGGCCATGCTGCCACGGCGCGTTCGCGGATGGTAAGGGTATCATCCGGCACCATGGACCTTTCCGTTACTTCATACACCCGCCCAAGGCCATGGCAATGCGGGCAGGCGCCTTCCGGCGTGTTGGGCGAAAAGCCTTCTGCATAAATGATGGATTGCCCTTTGGGATAATCACCTGCCCGGGAATACAGCATGCGCAGCAGGTTGGATAAGGTGGTTACGCTGCCCACAAAAGAGCGGGTGCTGGCTGCGCCTCTTTGCTGCTGTAAGGCAATGGCGGGCGGCAGCCCATCTATACCATCTACCTCCGGTACCGACATCTGGTTAAAAAGCCTTCTTGCGTAAGGCGAAACCGATTCCAGGTACCTGCGCTGCGCTTCGGCATACAGGGTGCCAAATGCCAGTGACGACTTGCCGGATCCCGAAACGCCGGTGAATACAACAAAGGCATCGCGCGGTATTTCCAGGTCTATATTCTTCAGGTTATGCTCCCGGGCTCCGCGTACTTTTACGAAGCCGCTGAAATTCTTAGGTTGTGACATTTGCATCCTTTCTCACAGTGAAAGCAACAAATGTGCACCTTTTTTAATTACGAACGGAGGTAGAACCGCAGTGATCTCCTGCAGATTTATTTTTAAGGATGGATGGAAATAGTATTTTGAGCTTGAATTACCCCTTATGCCCAAAGATAAATATATGATCCCCACTATTGCAACCGATGAGGTCAGGCATCACGGATTGCAGCTTGTGAACTTTTCACAGATCATTAAAACAGCCGCCACCCAGGTCCCGCACCGCGATGAGAACTATATCTTTATTTTCCAGGAAAAGGGAAAGCTGCACCTGGAGCTGGACTTCAGGAAAGTGATGCTTAAAGGCAGCATGGTATATTTCATACTGCCCGGGCAGATCCATCATTTTTCAGCAGCTGATGACGGTGTATGGATGCTAACCGTAGAGCCTTCCCTGGTGCAGCAAACCTATAAATCCATCCTGGACCGGTACTTCCTGCTGCACGAGCCGGCGGCGGTGTCAGAACAAAAGAAAAAGAAGCTCAGCGGCTGTTTAAGCTTCCTGGCCGATGAGGTGCGCGCCCCCGGGACCGATGCCTGCCAGCAGCATATAAAACGCGGGCTGCTGGATGTTATCATAGGAACCATCACACGGGAATATGCCAATGGCGAAACGGATAACAAGCAAAAGGAATCCCGGAGCACAACCATAACCCGGCAGTTTAAAGCCCTGTTATTCCAGCATTACAAGGCTAAAAAGAAACCTTCTGACTATGCCGGTGTTTTAAAGATCTCAACTCCATATTTAAATGAAGCCGTTAAAGACTTCACCGGTTTTACGGTAAGCTACTGGATCCAGAAGATGATCATCATGGAAGCCAAGCGCCTGCTGTATTATACGGATCTTACCATTAAAGAGATAGCCGGCGAGCTGGGATATGATGATCATGCTTATTTTTCACGGCTGTTCACCACCTCTGAAAAGATCTCACCACTGGGTTACAGAAAGCGGCACCGCTAAAAATCCAAATCTTACCTGCTTTTCTGCATTGCCTTGTACCGGCCGGTGCTGTTACTTTGCAGTGCCGGTGATCCCCATGCATGGTTTTACTAAGCCGGCCATTTCAAACAATTAAACTCCTACAGACACAATGGCAAACTTAATACATAGGTTAAAGGGCGCCCTATGCGCCGTACTGATCACCTTATCAGGCATCATGGGCCTTACTGCAAAAAGTAATGCTCAACAGGTAAAAAATGTAGTATTGGTACATGGCGCTTTTGCAGATGGGTCGGGATGGAAGGCGCTTTATGAAGTGCTTACAAAAAAAGGATACCATGTAACCGCTGTTCAAAACCCTTTAAGCTCCCTGGAAGATGATGTAGCCGCTACAAAGGTGGTGCTGGATAAACAGGATGGCCCCACTGTACTGGTAGGCCACTCATGGGGCGGCGCCGTGATCACGGAAGCCGGTAACCATCCTAATGTAGCAGCATTGGTATATGTGGCTGCCTTCCAGCCCGACAAAGGCGAATCAGCGCTGCAATGGATCCAAACCGCGCCCCCGGCTCCTGAGAATGGCATACTGCCGCCGGATGATAAAGGCATTGTATACTACGATCAGGCTAAATTCCATGGAGGTTTCTGTGCAGATATTCCTAAGGCGCAGGCGGACTTTATGTTTGCCTCCCAGGGCGCTTTTTATGCCAAAGCATTTGCAACGCCCATTACCGAGGCGGCCTGGCATACCAAGCCTGCTTATGGGATAGTTGCTACGGAAGATAAAAGCATTGTGCCGGAAATAGAGCGCAAAATGTACCAGCGTTCTAACACCAGGATAACCGAAATTAAAGGCAGCCATGTAGTGTTTATGTCGCAGCCTGAAGCGGTAGCAAAGGTTATTATAACAGCGGCGAATGCGGTGAAGTAAAAGAATGTAAAATGTAAAATAATAAATGTAAAACCGACGAAGGAGGTTCATAGAGACCATTTAAAAGACTTTATGAACGAGATAAATATAAAAGTGGAATGCAGTCCCTTATCCGCTGCATTCCACTTTTACATTTATGATTTTACATTTTACATTTTACATTTTTCACGGCTATTGCAGTTTCCAGTCCGGCCTTATAAAATGGCAGGTATATCCATACGGATTTTTTTGCAGATAATCCTGGTGCTCTTCTTCTGCATTCCAGAAATCAGAGGCCGGCACTACTTCCGTAACAATAGGTCCGGGCCACTTTTTGGAAGCATTCAATTCCGCAATTAATGTATTGGCGGTTTCCTTTTGCGCTTCGCTTAAATAAAAAATAGCGGAACGGTAAGAGGTGCCCCTGTCGTTCCCCTGCCGGTTAAGCGTGGTTGGATCGTGGATCTGGAAGAAAAATTCAAGCAGGGTGCGGTATGATAAGATCTCCGGGTTAAAGATAATTTCAATTGCTTCGGCATGTGTGCCGTGGTTACGGTAAGTAGCATTAGGCACGTCCCCGCCTGTGTAGCCAACAACAGTGGAAGTTACGCCGGGAAGCTTGCGGATCAGCTCTTCCACGCCCCAGAAACAACCACCGGCCAGTATCGCCTTTTCAGTACTCATAGATCTGTTCTTTTAGATAAAAATAAATATTCGCCGCTACATTGCGCGATCTATTTTTTTGCAGGCGCATCGCCTTATAAAAGTACCTGGGTTAAACGGTGCAGACCGCTTGGGTGTTGAGATTATTCTACTAATTGTGCGCTATTCCATACGCTAAGAATTCAAATAAAGCGAAGGTTATCCATTTCCCCCCTAAGAGGCCGTACCACGCCTCTGTCCGCTGGTTCAATGTGGCATATTAGTTGAAATACTACCCTAAGCTATTATTAACCTTAAACTATTAATATCATGTACACAACAGAAAAATCAGTAGATGTATTAAATGATCTTATTGAGCTGAATAACGACCGCGTAGCTGGTTTTGAAAAGGTGATTGCAGATATAAAACCGGAGAACATAGACCTGAAAACCTTGTTCCAGGAATATGCTTCACAAAGCCGCCAGTTCAGCCAGGAATTAACCGCAGTAGTAGCCCGTTATTCAGATGATGTTGAAACCGGCACCAGCGCCAGCGGTACATTGCACCGCGCCTGGATAGATGTTAAGTCATTATTTGGCGGCAGCGACCGGGCCAGCATACTCGCAGAAGCAGAAAGGGGAGAAGATGCTATAAAGAAAGCCTATAAAGACGTGCTGTCTGAAGATGAATTACCAGCTGAAGCGCTGCAGACAGTAACCATGCAGGCTCAAAAAATTCAGGCCGCACATGACCGGATCAAAGCGTTAAGAGACGCATCATAATTTGATCTTTTAAGTAGATGGGTTGATTAAAAAGAATGTAAAACTCCAAATGTAAAATTTTAAATGTAAAAGTAGGATCGGCAATAAACTCATGTTCGCGGCATTTTACTTTTACATTTATCTCGTTCATAAAGTCTTTTCAATGGTCTCTATGAACCTCCTTCGTCGGTTTATGATTTAAAATTTTACATTTTACATTTTACATTCTTTTTAGTCAGCCCTCTTTTTATGCAATTACTACATCTCTTTTCTCTAAAGCTGCTTTGTTAAGCTCCTTTGTTTGCCGCCCCAGCTGCTCAGCTGGTCTAAAATAGGCCATAGCTCCAGGGCCGTTTCAGTAAGCTCATATTCAACCCTCGGTGGAACCTCCGCATAAACAGTCCGCTTCACCAGGCCATCCTGCTCTAATGCCCGCAATTGCAGGCTAAGCATACGTTCTGTAATAAAAGAAAATTCTTTTTTAAGCTCAGTGAACCGCAGCTTTTTGTTGTTCAGCATACTGAGGATCTGTAGCTTCCATCTTCCACCGATCTTATTGATCGCATAGCTGAGATCACATTCACTCAGGGAGGTTTCATTACGCGTATAAGTGGAGTTTTGCTTTCTGGCTGCCATTACTTACATGTTTGTAGGTACCATACAATTGATTGCACCACGGCAAAATTAGGACACTACCTGCTACTTTTGGAAAGAAATTTTCAAAACCAAACAGGAGAAGGATTATGGATCTGTATTTAAAAGGAAGAACAGCAGTGGTAACCGGCGCCAGCCAGGGTATGGGCCGGGCCATTACAAAACAGCTGGCAATGGAAGGCGTAAAAGTGTTGGCCACTGCAAGAAGAGAAGACCTGCTGAACAGCCTAAGAGAAGAAATTGCAGCTGCAGGCGGCGTGGGGCCGGTAACTTTTGTGCAGGACTTTGTTGCAGCTGAGGCGCCGCAAAAGATCGCAGCCGCAGCCTTGTCGGGCCTCGGAAATGTTGATATCCTTATCAACAACGCAGGCCGCAGCCGCCCATTGGACATTATAGGAGCGGAAGAAGAATGGGCGGCATCTATGACGCTGGACTTTGACCGGCACCGGCAGTTAACGCAGCAGCTTTTGCCCCATTTTATTACACGTAAGCAAGGCGCTATCCTGAATATAACCAGCACCTATGAGCTACGGGAGGTAAATGCTTCGGCCGTTGCCAAAGCAAGCATAGTCGTGTGGTCCAAACAGCTTTCCATGCAGCTGGGGCAGCACGGCATCAGGATCAACTGCCTGCAGCCGGGCCTTATAGATACGGACAATATCCGCCGTTTTTTCCCGGGCAATGAACGCAGTGAATTTGCCGGGCGTGAAATTGCGCTGGGCGATTTCGGCGAGCCGCAGGATATAGCCAACATGGCCGCTTTCCTGGTATCGCCGCGCGCGCGGTATATCACCGGCACAGTGGCTGTGGTAGATGGCGGCATGCGCCGCTCCCCGTTCTGATCATTGCGCACCAGGCATCATGCCTGGTGCTTATGGTAATAATTGGGCCGTAAAGATTATCTTAGCAAAGGAAGATCAAACTACTTTATTGTTGCAGCATACTGTAGATGGCTGCAGAAAATTAAAACTATCCGGTGAAAATGCAGATCCCAGTTATTACCAACAGGCTTTCCATAGGCGCGCTATCCATCAATGATCACGACTTTGTATTTGAGCTGCTTAATTCAAAGGGCTGGCTTGAGTTTATCGGGAACAGGAATATTCATTCCAAAGAGGATGCTGTAAATTATATCAGCAAAATATTGGTTACTCCCAATCTTACCTATTGGGTAGTGAGGCTAACGGACGGGAATATTCCTGTGGGCATCATCTCCTTTATAAAACGGGACTACCTGCTGCATTACGATCTGGGTTTTGCATTTCTGCCGCAGTATATGGGATTGGGTTATGCCTATGAAGCGGCCGCTGAAGTTAAGCTAAAGATCATGCAGGACCCGGCCCATGCGCAACTGCTGGCTACAACCTTTCCCCATAACAGCAGCTCCATACGGCTCCTGAAAAAGCTGGGCTTTCAATATGAAAAACAGATTGAAGTTAAGAACGAAATATTGCAGGTGTATTCGGTAACAAACCGGCCGTCCCATGGCTAGGGCGCTGCCGGACCCGCAGGGTATAACAGGTCCCGGTTGCTTAAATGCAGCCGGGATCTTTTTTATTGCCCTGCATTCATAAAACCGCCATAAATACGCCAAAACGGCAATATATTTGATGACTAAGCCAGTGGCGCTAAATCTTAACTATATGGATCTGCTTACCAACCCGGAAACCTGGGTGTCTTTGCTCACACTCACCCTGCTTGAAATAGTATTGGGAATTGATAACATCATCTTTATTTCCATACTGGCAGGCAAGCTGCGGCAGGATCAACAGAAAAAAGCCCGGCAGCTGGGGCTTGGCCTTGCCATGGTTACCCGCATTTTGCTGTTGCTTTCATTGAGCTGGATCATGACGTTAACGGCGCCCCTTTTTAACATAGGCAGCTGGGTAGGTATTAATAACCCCGGATGGCTGGAAAAGCTGGCCATTTCCGGCCGCGACCTGATCCTGCTCCTGGGCGGCTTGTTCCTTATTTATAAAAGCACCACAGAGATCCATGAAAAGCTGGAAGGGGACGAGCATACAGCCGTAGCCGTAAAACAGTATTCCTTTATTGGGGTCATTATACAGATCCTGTTGCTGGATATTGTATTTTCACTGGATTCTGTAATTACCGCCGTGGGTATGGCCAATGAAATAGCCGTAATGATCGCTGCGGTAATGATAGCCGTAATAGTAATGATGTTTTCCGCATCCGGTATCAGCAATTTTGTGAACCGGCACCCTACCGTAAAAATGCTGGCCCTCTCATTTCTACTCCTGATAGGGGTATCGCTTATTGCAGAAGGTTTTGAGCAGCATATCCCCAAAGGCTATATTTATTTTGCTATGGCCTTCTCCGTTTTTGTGGAGATCCTTAATCTTAAGCTGAGGAATAAAGCCACCAAGCCGGTACAGCTGAAGGACAGCAAGGCCCCGGAATAAACCCTGCAGCGCATCGGCGGCTTTGATTACAGCAGTATTTTCCATGAACAACAAAAAATATCATTAAAAAAATTTGACGTTTCAGATATTAATTGTCAAATTTACAATTGTTGTCCTGCGGCAGGCCGTTAAACATATAAGGTCCGGAAAATGCCGGCGCCACAGGTGATCATAAATCCACGTATGGAACTATGCCGCCCTGCTGCTTGCGGCCAACGCAACCAGGTACGCATTCTATTGACTACATACTTCTGCGAATAAATTCCCTGCGGTGTATTCCATGGACTATGGACCATCGACCATGGACCATCGACTAAAATCATCTGTTATGAAAATACTCAAGCACCAGCATTATCACTGTTACCTGTCTGCCGGAATAAGGTCAATGACCCTGATTATAATCAATGTGCTGCTGTTCTCTTACGCATCGGCCCAGAGCGGAAAACAAGGCAAAAAAATAAGCCCTGACCTGTTCGGCCTTTTCTTTGAAGATATCAACTACTCGGCAGACGGTGGGCTATATGCTGAGCTGGTGCAGAACCGCTCCTTTGAATACAGCCCTACCGACCGGCGCGAGTGGAGTCCCTTCTCATTCTGGCAATACATTACCCCGGGATTCTCCTACGGCTCATTGAATATAGAAACCACTGCGCCGGTGCATCCCAACAATCCCCACTATGCAGTGCTGAACATCGAACATACGGGAGATAGCGGCGTAGGGATCCGGAACGATGGATTTGCTAAAATACCCGTGAAGGCAGGTGAAAAATACCATTTTTCTGTTTTTGCAAAATTGCTTTCACAAGCCCCTGTTAATGTAGTGGTAAGCCTTCAGAATACGAAAGGAGAAACGCTGGCAGAAAGTAAGATCAGGGTATCATCGCCTGACTGGCAAAAATATACCACCGACCTGGTAGCCTCCGCTGCAAATGACAGCGCCGCATTAGTGGTGCTGGCCACTACCAAAGGCAAGCTGGCATTGGATGTGGTGTCGCTGTTCCCTGCTAATACTTTTAAGAACCGGCCCAATGGATTACGGGCCGATCTGGCGCAGCTGCTTGCAGATGTGCATCCGAAATTCATCCGCTTCCCCGGCGGCTGCCTGGCGCATGGCGATGGGCTGGGGAACATGTACCGCTGGAAAAACACCGTTGGGCCCATTGAGCAAAGAGTGGAGCAGAAAAATATCTGGGGCTATCATCAAACAGCCGGACTGGGTTATTACGAGTATTTCCAGTTCTGTGAAGATATAGGCGCCAAACCATTGCCGGTATTGCCTGCTGCAGTTAGCTGCCAGAATTCCGGCGGTACCTGGCGCATTGGCGGCACCGGGCAAAAAGCAATTGATATGAATGATATGCAGGATTATATCCAGGAAGTGCTGGACCTGGTGGAATGGGCCAACGGGCCCGCTGCCTCCACCTGGGGCGCCAAACGCGCTGCAGCCGGCCATCCTGCGCCGTTTAACCTGCAATATGTGGGCATTGGTAATGAAGATAAGATCACGCCTGAATTTGAGCAGCGCTTTAAAATGATCTATGACGCCGTTAAAGCCAAACATCCGGAAATAACCGTGATCGGAACCGTTGGCCCCTTCCCGCAGGGCGAGGATTTTGATAAAGGCTGGAAGCTGGCCAATACGCTGCAGGTGCCTGTGGTGGATGAACATTACTATAGCCAGCCGGAATGGTTTATTTCCAACCAGTACCGTTATGATGCTTATAAGCGCAATGGCACCAAAGTTTACATAGGCGAATACGCATCCTGGGGCAACAAAATGAAGAACGCCCTGTCAGAAGCCGCTTACATGACGGCGATT
Source organism: Chitinophaga sp. (assembly GCF_036569125.1). Taxonomy (GTDB): domain Bacteria; phylum Bacteroidota; class Bacteroidia; order Chitinophagales; family Chitinophagaceae; genus Chitinophaga. Next base: position 8,939 of record NZ_DATCRF010000842.1, read on the forward strand.
GAACGCAACGGCGATGTGGTAAGCCTGGCCTCGTACGCGCCCCTGCTGGCAAAAGCCGGGTTCACCCAATGGAACCCCGACATGATCTATTTTGACAACACCTCTGCTTACCCAACCATCAATTACTACGTGCAGCAACTGTTCTCCGTAAACCAGGGGGATACTTATTTTGAAAATGTTGTTTCCAAAAATGCTGCTGATTCCGCGCTGGCCGCCTCCTGTGTGCAGGACAGCAAAACCGGCGATGTGATCCTGAAGCTGGTGAATGCAGGACCGGAGCAGGGCCGCATGAAAATTAACCTCTCCGCTTTTGGAAAGCTGGATGCAGCTGCAGCAAAAACAGTATTAAGCGGCAGCGCAGAAGCGGCAAATGTATTTGGCAGCGCGCCTGCGGTAACACCCGTTACCTCCGCATTCAATGCAGCGAAAACTTTTGAATACGCCGCTCCGCCTATGTCGCTGACCGTTATCAGGATCCGGAAAAAGAAATAGCTGAATAACCATTCACGTAAACGGTTGTATGAAAAAAATTGCAACACTCTTTGCGCTCGCGCTTTCCATCTGCCAGTATCTGCAGGCACAGCAGGCGCACAACCCTGTTATTTATGCAGATGTACCTGACCTGTCCATGATCCGCGTTGGGGATACTTATTACATGAGCAGCACCACCATGCACATGAGCCCGGGTGTGCCCATTATGAAGTCGAAAGACCTGGTTAACTGGCAAATTGTTAGCTATGCCTATGAGGTGCTGGACAATGTGGATGCGCTGAACCTTGCCAACGGCCAAAGCACCTATGGCAGGGGATCCTGGGCCAGCAGCCTGCGTTACCATAATGGGGCTTATTATGTAAGCACTTTTGCCGGCACCACTAATAAAACCTATATCTATTCCACCCGGGATATTGAAAAGGGCCCCTGGAAAGCCGTTTCATTCTCCCCGGCTTTACATGACCATTCCCTGTTCTTTGACGATGATGGACGCGTATACATGCTGTATGGCGGTGGCAAAATAATGC
>NZ_DATCRF010000843.1:0-15317 GCF_036569125.1 Chitinophaga sp.
CTGCAGCACTACATAGAAAAAGCGGCGCTGTTCCTTTACCCCTTCAATAATGTCACCGGTGTATTGGTTCACCGCCACATCCAGCCCATCTGTTTTACTTTTGCGCAGGGTGAAGATCATGCTGCGACCGGCTTCCTGTTCTATATCAATATCATACAGCTTATAATCGGGGTATTGCGCCTGCACGGTTTGGGCCAGCGCATCTACAGACAGGGGGCGGGCGCCGGCAGGAGCCGTTACGTAAAAAAAGGAAGGATGGAAAAGCGGGTCCAGCTCGTCTTCAAAAACCAGCAGGCTGCCTGTTAATGCCACTATCAGCACCACTAACCCGGAGGAAATACCCAGCCATAAATGTAACCAGCCTATTATTTTTTTCACGTGTTAATGATTTAAATGCCAAAAGCTAAGCGCTAAAAGCTAAACGCTAAAAAGTATACGATACCGTAGTTTGCCAGTTACGGGGCGCACCCGGGAAAAGGCGAAGATAGTCATATCCGCCCACCCAATACACCTTGTTACCTATGTTATTCAGGTTAAACTGTACCTGCACTTTATTCACCTTATAGTACAAAGCCGCGTTCAGCAAAGCATAACCGGGAAGGTTCTGTGTTTTACTGAGGCTCACATTCCTTTCTGTAACAAAGTTGGCGCCTGCGCCTATGCCAAATCCTTTAACGGGGCCGGCCGGGATGGTATACTTGGTCCATACATTACCCTGTTGTTTAGGAGCATTGGGCTTTTGCACGCCTACCAGGTCAGCATCCGTTTTGCCGGATGAGGTGATCTTGGCATCATTATAAGCATAGGTTACCACTACATCCCAGTTAGGCGCTATTTGCCCGGTTACATCCACTTCCACTCCTTTAGCTTCTTCTTCACCTACCTGTATCATCAGATCGGGGTTGCTGGCGTCAGAAGCATTGTACAAAGTACCTTTCTGGCGAATGCGGTATACCGCCAGGTTAGCTGTTAAACGGCCGCTGAGCCATTCTGTTTTTAAACCGCCCTCTACCAGGTTGCTGGTAATAGGATCAAAGGGGCCGCCGGTTAAACGGTTGGCCTGCACCGCAGGATCCTGCGGGTTGTAACCTTCTGTATAAATACCGTAGATATTAACATTATGGGTAAGGCTATACACCACGCCTATACGCGGTAAAAAGGCATGCTGGCGCACGTTCCTTACACTATCCGTTTTGTAGTTGGCTTTATCAGTATACAGCTCATAACGCACGCCCAGCAATACCTGTACAGGTCCCAGTTTTACCTGGTCCTGCGCATAAAAGCCGCTTAAGCCGCCAAAAACCGGTACAGTAGCGCTGTTGGCTGCGGTAGTGAAGATGTACTTTGTCATATCCTCCAGCTGGTTATTCCTTAAGATCAGGTCGTAGGAAGGTACGTTGGGCTTTGGAATATACCGTACAGAATCTGCTGTGCCTGCGAGGTTGCGGATAGGCTTTCCATGCGCATCTGTTACTTTATAGTTGTAGAATACATAATCATCTTTCTTCTTGGGATCATAAGGACCGGCAGTACCATTTTTTTTCAGGTAACCGTTGGCTGTTTGCTGGGACGATCCCGGAGGCAGCGTGCTTTGGGCATAATCATAACCCAGCAGCAGCTTGTGAGCCAGCTTGCCGGTATTCAGGTCGTAGGTGAGGTAGGCCGATACGTTATCGCTGAACTGTTTGGACTGGCGGATGAATGCCTGCCTGGCTACCAGGTTGCCAATAGGCTTGCCGGAAGAATCTACGGCGTAGGAATTGGCGCTCCGGTTCTCCACCAGGTCCTGTATATAACCCGTACGCAGGTACGAAAGGTTAAAGGCCAGCTTGGTGCTGAACTGATGTGTGAGGGAGGTCATCACGGTAAAATTCTCCTCGTCCAGGTGGTCATTTACCGCATTCAGGGCCAGTGAAATGGGCGTGGTATACAGCGCTTTCTGGTCAGTGCCGTCAAATACAGACTGGCCACGGTCCAGACGGCTGTTGGATTTATTATATACCGCATCAAAGTTCAGCCTGGTGCGGGGCGTAGGTAAAAAGGAGATGGATGGCGCTATTACGATATTTTTATCAAACTGTAAGTCGCGGAACGATTGTGCATTTTCATACCCCAGGTTCAGGCGGTACAGGATGGTCTTCTGGTCGTTCAGCGGACCGGTAAAATCAGCCAGTGCGCGGGTGGTGTTAAAGCTGCCGGTAGTGAAGCTCAGGGATTTACGGTTTTCTTCCAGCGGTTTTTTGGTTACACGGTTTACGGTACCACCGGGTGATGCATTGCCAAACAGGGCAGAGGCAGGGCCTTTGATCACTTCCACACGCTCCAGGTAGTTTACCATGGGCTGTTTCCAAAAGCCGGTAAAGGTGCGCATACCATTTAAGAGCTGTGTGGTGCTGCCCCCGTTAATACGGAACCCGCGAATGGTCAGATCATCGTAGAAGGTGAACTGGTTCACCCCGCTGAAGTTCTTAACCACATCGCCTACCCGCACGGCAGACTGGTCCTGCATTAATTCTTTTGTCACATAGGAAATAGCCTGCGGCACCTCCTTCAGGGGAGTGGCGGTTTTACTGCCTATGAAAGAGTTGGTGTTCTTGTAACCGGCTTCTTTACGGCCGGTGATCTCCACGGTTTGCAGTTGTTCTGTAGAAGGCACCAGCACCAGGTCTACAACCCGGGTTTCGCCCTGGTTCAGGGTAAGGGTTTTCTGATCTGCTGCAAAACCCGTATGCGTAAAGCGGATGGTATATTTGCCCGCCGGCAGGTCGCTGAAAAGGAATGCACCGGTAGTATCGGTAGTAGTGCTATGCTGTTTATTGAGTAAAATAACGCTTACTTTTTGTACGGGGGTATTGTTAAGGTCCCTTACAACCCCTTTAATGGAAGTTTGTGCTAAAACATTCAATGACAAGAAGGTAAATACGGCAGTAAGCAGCTGCCGGTTGGTCGCAATTGGCATGTGATATAAGTATACTTGTTTTCGCCGCAAAGGAACACCCCCCGGATATTTGTTGGAACTCCAATCGGGAAAACTGTTTACGCAAAGCGGAAAAATCGATGAATCCGGGAACCGAAGGCGGCAGGCTCCAAGCCTTTGATAATGCTATGTTCAGGAGGAATAAACAAATTATTCCGCAATTGAGCATAACAGGTATATAGTTTTAATGCATTCCGGCGTTATGGCTAATGAACAGAGCATAAAAAAGCCGGAACAGGATTATTCCGGCTTATTGCCTAAACCTACAACTGTTACACTGTAGTAACAGCAATTATATACGATGAAAAATTAGAATATTATCGTTTTACGGTCGAGTAACAGGCAAATTTTTTAAGACCTTCTGATACCATTCATCAGTATAGACACCAGGAAGTCCATCATTTCCCCGATCTCATCCAGCTTTTGATCCATTACCAGGGCTGTTTCTACACCCCGCTGGGCATTTACCAGTAAAAAGGCCAGCATTCCTATATCCTGTTGATCGTAGTTCGGAAATTCGCCGGTAACAACCCCATATTGCAAAATGCTTTTCAGGATCTCTATTTCCGTACAGTCGTAATTTCTGCGTATGCTGGTTTCCAGCTCATTACAAAGTTTTAACTCACTGGCCACCACCTGGTATAAGGTGGTCATCCGCTTAATTTCCCGCATTTTGCTGCGGGTAAAGGCTTCCAGCTTTTTAACCGCACTATCTTCCCTGCTTACGGATTCCTGTATGTTACGGAACATCATGTTCTTTTCCTTACGGATCACCGCATCAAATATCTCCTCCTTATTCTTATAATAGTAATACAGCGTGCTCTTGCCTTTACCAACCGCTCTCGCAATATCTTCCATGGTAGTCTTCTGCAAGCCATAGTGCCGGAAAAGCTTCGCCGCTTCCTCCAGAATATCGGATTTGATCACTTCGTCTTTGGCCAGTGTTGTCATTGTAGGTCTAAAAATCGTTCCACTCAAAACTACCTAGAAAAAACGACAAGTACCAAACTTTAACTGACTTTCGGACCAAAATACTTTAAAAGTCGAAAATAAAGATAAGGTAAAAATAATATTTGTTGGAACGAATTATTCCTCTTACTTTTGCTAACGCCGTTAGGATTTCTAAAGGGCGATTAAATTAGAGGGATGAGGATACCACATTCCGTCCTTCAGCATTCAACAATTTTATAGCACATGGGTATTGCAGAACGTAAACAAAGGCAGCGGGAAGAGATCCGGGCCGGCATATTGGATGCCGCCTGGCACCTGGTGCACGAGGAAGGCTGGGCTGCGCTATCCATCCGTAAAATTGCAGAAGCCATAGAATACAGTGTGCCGGTGGTGTATGACCATTTTGAAAATAAGGATGCCATCATCGCAGAATTTAATAAAAAAGGTTTTCAGCTATTGGAAAACCAGCTGCGCACTGCCAGGCAGCAGCATACGGATGCGGAACAGCAGCTGGAGGCTATTGGCAGGGCTTACTGGGATTTTGCCTTTCAGCACAAACAATATTACCAGCTCATGTTCAGCCTGGGTATCCCCACCTGTGAAAGCGCACGTAAAATACCGGAAGTGGGAGAGTGTATGGATGTGATCCGGTGTACGATTGAGCATATCATAAAGCAGAACGGGAATGGGGCCGCAGACCCCTTTTTAAAGTTCCAGGCGTTTCAGTCCATGATCCATGGGCTGGTATCCATTAATATTATTGGCCCGGCCAATAATGAGGAGCTTAACCGCCTGGTATTACAGGATCTTATATCCGGTTTCATCAAAGGATGTAAAGCATAGCCTTTATTCAATTATAAAAACAAAAAATAAAACACACAATGAAAAAGACCGCCCTGATCTTCGCAGTATGCACTATTTTCTCCCTGGCCAGTTTTGCTCAAACCTGGACCCTGGATCCCGCTCACTCTAAATTAGGTTTCAGCATTACCCACATGATGATCTCTGATGTAGATGGCGCCTTTACCAATTTTGAAGCTAAGATCACTTCTTCCAAAGAAGATTTTTCTGATGCCGTAATTGAGCTGACTGCAGACGCTAACAGCGTAAGCACTGACAACGAAAAACGCGATGGTCACCTGAAAACAGAAGATTTCTTTGACGTAGCCAAATACAAGACCGTTACCTTCAAAAGCAAATCTGTACAGAAAGTAGGTGATAACAAGTACAAAGTAACCGGCGACCTGACCCTGCATGGCGTTACCAAGCCCGTTACCCTGGATGCTACCCTGCGTGGTACTACCGTAAACCCGATGAGCAAGAAAACCGTAGCAGGCTTTAAAGTAACCGGCACTATCAAACGTTCTGATTTCTCTTTCGGTACCAAATATCCGAATGCAATGCTGAGCGAAGAAGTGACCCTGACTGCCAATACCGAGTTTATAAAAGGATAATTTTATCGGGCCGGGCAGGCCCCCTGAAAAAAATACAACGAATTACACGAATTGGTAATTACAATTTGTGTAATTCGTTTTTAATTTGCGGTTAAATTCATTTTTGGGTATTATGTTCTAAGCTTTTTTCTATTCCAGGAATAATTAATATATATGTGCCCACTTTAAACAGAGTCAAAATAATTAAAAAAAATATTTAACCTATTGAAAATGAGCAACATCCCTATGGAAAAACAAACCTTGCTGCAAAATTTTTTGTTAAGAAATGTTTAAGAATTGTATTTTTGGACATTAAAAGTTTTTTAGTCGAACAAATCTAAAGGCTTTTAAGACAAGCAATAAGCAAATTACGCGTACGATTTTCACAGCTAAGCATATTAATTAATGTACAAGAGGCTACCTGTAAAAGAGGCAGTTATTGCCAAGGAAAAAGGTATATATCCGTATTTCAGGCCTATATCATCTGCTCAGGACACGGAGGTGATTATTGATGGGAAGAGGGTGCTAATGTTTGGCTCCAACTCGTACCTGGGGCTTACCAACGATCCAAGGATCAAGGAAGCGTCCAAAAAAGCCATAGATACCTACGGCACCGGTTGCGCCGGTTCCAGGTTCCTCAATGGTACTTTGGATCTTCATATTGAGCTGGAGGACCGGCTGGCCCGTTATGTGGGAAAAGAGAAGGCAATTCTGTTCAGCACCGGATTTCAGGCTAACCTGGGCGCACTGTCCAGCTTAACCGGCCGTAACGATTATATCATCCTCGATGAGTATGATCATGCATCTATTATTGATGGCAGCCGCCTGTCTTACTCCAAGGTGATCAAATACCGCCATAACAACATGGACGACCTGGAAGCCAAGCTGAAAGGTTTACCCCCTGAGGTGAATAAGCTCATCGTAGTGGATGGCGTGTTCAGCATGGAAGGTGATCTGGCCCGCCTGCCGGAGATAGTAGCCCTCGCAGAGCAATACAATACCGGTATTATGGTAGATGATGCGCATGGTTTGGGTGTGGTAGGTGAAAAAGGCGCCGGTACCGCTTCTCACTTTGGCTTAACCGACAAGGTGGATGTGATCATGGGCACCTTCAGTAAATCCTTTGCTTCCCTGGGCGGTTTCCTGGCCAGCGATGCAGATACCATTGAATATTTGAAACACAGCGCCCGTTCCCTGATCTTCAGCGCCAGCATGACGCCGGCTGCAGTAGCCAGTACAATGGCCGCTTTAGATATTATCGAAACAGAACCTGAGCACATTGAAAAACTGTGGGCTAATACCAATTACGCCAAGGACCTGTTAATGGAAGAAGGCTTTGAGCTGGGCCCCACCGCTTCCCCTATTATTCCTGTATATGTAAGGGATCATGAAAAAACCTTTGCTATAGCAAAAATGCTGCAGGATAACGGGCTGTTCGTAAACCCCGTAGTGCCGCCCGCGGTACCTGCCGATGCAACAATGCTGCGCTTCTCCCTCATGGCTACACACACCTTCGACCAGATCGAAGAAGCGGTGTATAAGATGAAGGAAGCTTTCGCAAAACTGGACATCATCACCTTAAAAGAAAAAATATGACGGAGGCAACGCCGGTGCAGCAGCGTAAACCGCTTACACCAGCACAAGGGGTAACCATACAACCCGTGCATACAGGTAAACAGTTGGCTCAATTCATAGACTTTCCGCACGATCTTTATAAGGATGATCCTTATTACGTGCCGGAACTGCACATAGCCCAGCGCGACCTGCTAACACCCGGTAAGCATCCTTTCCACAAACATTCCACCTCGCAGCTTTTTTTAGCCTGGAGGGATAATAAGATCGTGGGCCGGATAGCCGCCATCCTCAATAGAAATCATAACGAGTTTAATAAAGCGAATGACGGTTTCTTTGGTTTCTTCGACAGCATTAATGATGAAGGCGTAGCAGCCTCTTTATTCCAGGCTGCCGAACAGTGGTTAAAGGAAAAAGGCACCCGCACGATGATAGGGCCGGTGAACTTTTCAACCAACGAAACCTGCGGGCTGCTGGTAGATGGGTTTGACAGCCCGCCGGCAGCCATGATGACGTATAACAAACCTTACTACCTGGATCTGATAGACCATCAGGGCCTGCAGAAAAAGGTAGACCTGTATGCATATAAGATTACGGAAGATGCGTTTAATGATAAGGCGCTGAAAATGATGAACCTCCTGAAGCAACGTTTGTCTCAGCGGGGTGTCACCATCCGTAACATCAATATGAAAGATTTCAAGCAGGAAGCAGAACGCATCCGCGAAGTATATAACGTTGCCTGGGATAAGAATATGGGTTTTGTACCCATGACGCGGGAAGAATTTGACTATACAGCCAAAGATCTGAAAATGATCGCCGACCCGGATTTTATCCAGCTGGCAGAGCTGAATGGTAAATTGATCGGCATCTCCATTTGTATTCCGGATATAAACCAGATCTTGATCAAAATTAAGCGGGGCCGTTTATTCCCCACCGGTTTGATCAAGCTGCTGACCGGCCGCAAAAAAATAAATGCGCTCCGTGTAATATTGCTGGGTGTGCTGGAAGAGCACCGTAAAATGGGTATTGAAGCCTGTTTTTACGGCTCTATCATGGAAAAAGGCCTTGCAAAAGGTATGAAGTGGGCGGAAGCCAGCTGGGTGCTGGAGGGCAATGAGATGATGAACCGTGCCGTGGAGCATATCAATGGAAAGGTATATAAGACGTACCGGATATATGAAAAGGCGATTTGAGGCTTTAGGTTTGAAGTTTGAACGTAGATCGCATTGTCAAACTTTAAACATTAAACCTCAGACAAACAATAAAAGGTGACACAAAAAGTTCTTATTACAGGTGCCAGTGGATTTGTGGGATTTCATGTGATTGAAGCTGCGTTAAAAGCCGGACTGGAAGTACACGCAGCTGTTCGGGCCTCCAGCCAGGTAAAACATTTGGAAGGGCTGGCCGTACAATACGTTTCCCCGGATTTCAGGAGTGAAGAAGCCATAAGGAAATTGCTGGAAGAGCATCAGTATGATTATGTGATCCATGGCGCCGGCATTACCAAAGCCTTTTCCGAAGAAGAATACAATGCGGTAAATGCAGGCTATACACAAAACCTTGCGCTGGCAATTAAAAATGCCAAAGCACCTGTTAAACGGTTTGTGTTCATCAGCAGCCTGGCAGCCCTGGGGCCCATTGCATATGAAGCGCAGGCCCCCTTGCTGGAAGAAAGTGCACCGCAGCCGGTAACGGCCTATGGAAGAAGTAAACTGTTAGCAGAAAAATATTTACAGCAAATAGAGGGACTTCCCTTAATTACCTTACGTCCCACCGCTGTATATGGCCCCCGCGACAAAGACATATTCATTATGTTCAAAATGATCGCCCGCGGATGGGAACCATACATAGGCAGAAAGCAGCAACGCTTCAGCTTTCTGTACGCAAAAGACCTGGCAAAGGCCGCGATCAGTGCGCTTACATCACCTTGCCTGGGTACCTACAACTTGTCAGATGGAAACGTGTATGACCGTTATGCTTTGGCAGACATCACTAAAAAACTGCTAAAGAAGAACACCCTGAAATTCCATGTTCCATATGGAATAGTAGAGGTACTAGCGGGCATACTCGAAAAAATGCCTTCCGGAGGGAAAGCGCCGGCGCTCAACAAAGAAAAGCTGAATGAGCTCACCGCGCCCAACTGGAATTGCAGCATTGAAAAAGGCCGGAACAACCTGCCTTATACGCCGGAGTATGACCTTGAAAAAGGGCTGGCTGAAACGCTGCAGTGGTATAAAGAAAACAAATGGTTATAGGTAACAGTTCTTTTATAAAACCACAAAACGAAAAATTGAGCTGAAACTGGTAACTGACCTGCCGATGCCGTCCCCGGCATCAGGGAAAGATACCGTGCGCAGCTAAAACCAATTAAAGATGGCAAAGAAACAACAAGTTCAGGACGCAAAAGGTAAGCTGGGAATCCTCATCCCCGGCCTGGGCGCAGTAGCAACTACTGTAATAGCCGGCGTTGAAGCAGTTAAAAAAGGCCTTTCCCAACCCACCGGTTCCCTTACCCAAACAGGTAGCATACGCCTGGGTAAAAGAACGGAGAACAGAAGCCCCAAGATCAAAGATTTTGTACCCCTGGCAGACTTAAATGACATTGTGTTTGGCGGATGGGATGTGTATGAAGATAATGTGTATGAAGCCGCCCGTAAAGCAGGCGTACTGGACCCCTACCTGTTAAAAGCCATTCAGCCGGAGCTGGAAGCGCTGGTACCCATGAAAGCCGCTTTTGATAAAAACTTTGTAAAGAACCTGGACGGTACCCACGTAAAGGAATATGATACAAAGTACAACCTGGCCCTGGCCGTAATGGACGACATTAAGAATTTCAAGGCCCGGCATAATTGTGACCGGATTGTATTGGTATGGTGCGGCTCCACGGAGATCTTCCATGAAGCGGCAGACATTCATGACACTTTGGCAAAATTTGAGCAGGCATTAAAGGACAACGACAGCCGCATTGCCCCCAGCATGATCTACGCTTATGCAGCGCTGAAACTGGGCGTACCCTTCTGTAATGGAGCGCCTAACCTTACCTGCGATATTCCTGCGCTGGTGCAGCTGGCTAAAGAAACCCACACCCCAATTGGCGGTAAGGACTTCAAAACCGGCCAAACTCTCATGAAAACCATTCTGGCACCCGGTTTGCACGCAAGGGCGCTGGGCGTTCAGGGCTGGTTTTCCACCAATATCCTGGGCAATCGTGACGGATGGGTGCTGGATGATCCGGATAACTTTAAAACAAAAGAAGTATCCAAACTAGGGGTGCTGGAAGATATTTTCCGTCCTGATCTAAACCCTGAGCTGTACGGTGACCTGTATCACAAGATCCGTATCAACTATTATCCCCCCCGTGGTGATAATAAGGAAAGCTGGGATAACATTGACATTTTCGGGTGGATGGGCTACCCGATGCAGATAAAGATAAATTTCCTGTGCCGCGATTCAATATTGGCAGCACCCATCGTACTGGACCTCGCTTTATTCATTGACCTGGCTAAAAGAGCCGGTATGGAAGGGGTACAGGAATGGCTGTCATTCTACTTCAAATCACCGCAAACAGCGCCTGGTTTGAGGCCGGAGCATGATATTTTCAAACAATTAATAAAACTGGAAAATACTTTACGTTATATGATGGGCGAGGACCTGATCACACACCTTGGCCTGGATTATTACGAAGAAGGCGAAGCTTAAAAATGAACAGGTTCCATCAATTGATCTCCACCAGCCTGGGAATAGGTTATGTTGGCAAAGGAGCAGGTACGCTGGCAGCAGTAGTAACCGCTATTTGCTGGTATACGCTCCAGGTTGGGGAGATCCCCAATATTACAATGCAATGGGCGGTAACCGCTTTCATTACGGTATTGGGGGTATGGAGCGGTAATAAGGTGGAAGCTTTTTGGGGTAAGGACAATCAAAAGGTAGTAATAGATGAGGTAGCAGGCATGTGCATCAGCTTACTGATGGTGCCTTTAAGCATACCCTATGTGGTAGCAGGATTGATCCTGTTCCGCATTTTTGATATTACCAAACCATTGTATATCAGGCGGGCCGAACGCCTGCCGGGTGGTTGGGGGGTAATGCTGGATGATGTGCTGGCCGGTATTTGTGCAAATGTGCTTTTACAAGTGGCGTATAGGGGGGCCAGGTTCTTCTGATGAGAATGGCAACCTTTCTGAAAGCACAGGCATCGTCTTTGGCAGCCACCGCTTTCGACTATTTGACCACAATCGTTTTGGTGGATGTTTTTGGCTGGTGGTACCTGGCAGGTAGTATTACAGGTACCATAGCAGGGGGTGTACTCAATTTTATGTTAGGCCGGATCTGGGCGTTTAGCGCTACCGATGGGAAAGTAGAATGGCAATTTATTAAATACGCGCTGGTTTGGTCCGGCAACCTCCTGTTAAATGCAGCAGGAGTTTTCATGTTCACGCATTACATGGGTTTGGACTACCGGGTATCTAAAGTTATAACCGGTTTAATAGTTGGCATTGGATATAACTATGTATTGCAAAAGAAATTTGTTTTCAGATGAATAAGCTTATGAAGTATAGCTTGGAAAAATTTGGCCTTGCGCTGTTATTGTTGTTAACCATTTGTTCGGTGCGCTTATCCGCACAAAACACCACCATCAGAGGAACTATTACAGACGCAAAGCAAAAGGCACCTATGCCTTTTGTAAACGTATTTATTCCCGGTACCGCCATTGGAACCTCTACAGACATTAATGGTAAGTTCATGCTGCAGTTCACCGGCAGGTATGACAGTGTGCATATTGCCAGCCTGGGCTACAAAACCTTTAGGGTAAAGCTCAACATTGGTACGGAGCAGGTCGTGAACGTACGGCTGGAAAGCACTTCCCGCATGCTGGGAGAGGTAATTGTTAAAGGAGCAAAAACCGCCCGTTACCGCAATAAGGATAACCCGGCGGTAGAGCTGATCCGCCTGGTGCTGGATCACCGCGACAGTAACCGCATTGAAGGCCTTGATTATGCGCAGTATAACCAGTACGAGAAGCTGCAGTTTGCGCTCAGCAGCGCATCTGACAGGGAAAGGCCTAACCGGCTGCTGCGTAAATACAAGTTCATAATGGATAACCGGGACACCACAAAAGTGGAAGGTAAATCCCTGTTACCCATCTACCTGGAAGAAAATATTGCCGACGTATATTACCGCCGTGACCCGGAGAAAAAGAAAACATTTGTACGCGGCGATAAGAAGGTGAGCTTTGACGAAAGTTATATTGATAACGCAGGTATGAGCCAGTACCTGAACCATATTTACCAGGACTTTGATATTTACGACAATAACCTGATGTTGTTCACCAACCAGTTCCTGAGTCCTATTTCCAACGCCGGCCCCACTTTTTATAAATACTTTATTACCGATACCCTTTATACAGAAGATAGTACCAAGCTCATTGAGCTGTCATTTGTGCCCCGTAACCAAACCGACCTGCTGCTGCAGGGTAAGCTGTTCATTACGGCCGACGGGCATTACGCGGTGCAGCGTGCCGATATGACCGGGAATAAGCATACCAACCTTAACTGGATCCGCAGTTTCCGGATTATGCAGGAGTTTGAGAAAATGCCCAATGGCCGCTACCGTACCAGCAAGCGTACGCTGATGGCGGATATGGGTATGTTCACCAGCGGCAAGGGCGGTATTTATGGGGAACGGACCGTATCACTCCGGGATTTTGTGGCTAATAAGCCCATGCCGGATGATTTTTATAAGGGCAACCCCATTGTAAAAGCAGATAGCGCAGATAAAACAACCGACAGCTTTTGGGTACATTACCGGCATGATACCCTTACCACTGCAGAATCAAAGGTTTACGCGAATATCGATAGCCTGCAGCACACCCGGTCTTTCCGCCGCACCATGGATATTGCTACCCTGCTGCTGGCCGGTTATAAGGGCTTTGGACCCATAGAAGTAGGCCCGGTGAACACTTTCTACAGCTTTAACCCGGTAGAAGGTTTCCGCCTGCGTTTAGGCGGCCGTACCACTCCTAAATTCAATAAGAGCATTTACCTGGAATCTTACGGTGCTTATGGTTTTAAGGATAAGAAGTGGAAATACTACTTTGGCGGTACCTATTCCTTCACGCACCGTTCCATCTGGGAATTCCCGGTACGCTCCCTTTCTGCCAACTACCAGCGGGATATGCAGATCCCCGGTCAGGCGCTGCAGTTCATCCAGGAAGATAACTTCCTGCTGTCGTTCAAGCGCGGTAACAATGATAAGTGGCTGTACAACGATATTTACAATATTAACTACCTGCATGAGCTGGTGAACCATACCTCTTTTAAATTCGGGTTCAAGTACTGGGCGCAGTCACCGGCCGGTAGCCTGGCCTATATAAAAGGGCTGCCGGTAGGCGGTTTCCCCGACAGTGTGCAAAGGGTAAAAACCTCTGAGTTTTCACTGGAGTTCCGTTGGGCGCCGCATGAGCAGTTTTACCAGGGTAAACAGTTCCGCGTGCCTATTCCCAACCGCTACCCCATTTTCTTACTGCGTGGTACCGCAGGGGTAAAGGGCCTTTTTGGCAGCCAGTATAACTACCAGAATGTAACGTTGAATATTTACAAGATGTTCTACCTGTCGCCCATAGGTTATAGCGAGGTGGTGTTTGAGGGCGGTTACACCTTTGGAAAGGTGCCCTTTCCGTTACTCAGTATCCACCACGCCAACCAAACCTATGCTTACCAGCTGGAATCGTATAACTTAATGAACTTCCTGGAGTTTGTGAGCGACCATTATGTTAGCTTAAACATTGACCACCACTTTAACGGATTTATTTTCAATAAAATACCTTTGCTGAAAAGATTGAAGTTGCGTGAGGTGGCAGCCGGTAAAATATTATATGGCGGCCTGCGGGATGAGAACCGGCCGGAGAATGATCCATCATTGTTCAAATTCCCGGTGGATAAGAATGGCTTCCTTTCTACCTACACCCTGGGTAAAAAGCCTTATATAGAGGGGAGTGTGGGTATTGCCAACATCTTCAGGCTGATCCGGGTAGACCTGGTTAAACGGTTCACCTACCTGGACCATCCGGATATTTCTTCCTGGGGGATAAGAACCCGGGTAAGATTGGATTTTTAAGCAGACATTTGCATAATTAAATTTAGATCAACTATATGCGATGTAGGGTGATCCGGCCTGAAAAACTAAAACATTAACGGATGAAAAAGAGCACATTCAGAGATAAGTTGCAGCAGGGCATTTATGTGGTCATTAATCCCGTGGTAAAGGGTTTAATAAAAATAGGCCTTACGCCCAATGCGGTCACTACCATAGGTTTGATATTGAATATTGGTGTAGCCATTATATTTATAGTTGGAGCAGAGAAAAGTAACCGCGGCGACCTGTCCTATGTGGGCTGGGCCGGCGCATTGATCCTTTTTGCGGGGTTGTTTGATATGCTGGACGGACAGGTGGCCCGCCTGGGTAAAATGAGCTCCAGGTTCGGCGCCCTGTACGATTCCGTACTGGACCGCTATAGTGAGCTGGTGCTGTTCCTGGGCATCTGTTATTACCTGGTGGCGCACCACTACTTCCTCAGCTCCCTGTTTGCCTTTATTGCCCTCATCGGGTCTATGATGGTAAGCTACACCCGCGCGCGGGCAGAAGGGCTGGGTATTGAATGTAAAGGCGGCCTTATGCAGCGGCCGGAGCGGGTGGTGCTTATTGCCCTGTCGGCCTTGGGCTGTGGTATTGCCAGCCACTACATTGGCGGCGGGTATAAATTATTTATACCGGGTATACCATTTCATGTATTTGAAACCATGTCTATCTTTACAGTTCCGATCACCGTTTTGGCTATCATGAGCAACATCACTGCCATTAACCGCCTGCGGGAAGCCAAACGGTCGCTGGAAAAAGAACAGATAATGGAAGAACATAAGAACAAAACAGCTGGTAAGCAGCTCATTGCGGTAGCGGGTATTTTTATAATACTGCTTACCGGCATTGGCGCCAAAGCTGGCGGTCCGGAACGGCCTAAATTCCCGGTACCTACCGGCATTCCGCACATGCTGTATTACCTGCAGCGTACGCCCAATTCCAATACCGTGGTGTACGATCTGAACCTGAAAGCAGATGGTACCCTGGATGAGGACGACCCGGTAAATGTTTACTGGCTGCGGTACACTGAAGGAGGAACAAAAAAGGGATTAAATTTTATTCAGCGTAAATTTGCATACGGTATTAAGGTAAAACGCCTGTCAGCAGAAAAGTACGAGATCAAATCCGTTGCCTATGACGGCCGTCCTATGTACCTGATGAAGTCTGACAAAGGCCAGTACCAGATGTACATGAAGATCAGCAATACCATGGCCCAGTTAAATAACATCTGGATCCAGATAGAAGGT
>NZ_DATCRF010000844.1:0-4571 GCF_036569125.1 Chitinophaga sp.
GCTGTTACCCAGCTTGTACAACAGATAATATCCGATACCCGCCTGTGGGAAGCTGACCTTAACCAGCTGCCGGGCTTTGCGGAAACTGTAAGCGCGCACCTGCTGGGCATGATGCAGGAAGGCACGCTGATGTATGCGGATGGCCTGCGTAAAGCAGTAAAGTAATTACGAATTAGTCAATTACGAATTACGAATTGGAGGACACATTTCGAGATGCTATTAAAATAAATTTTGCGAATCGTTCAATTATGAAGCGAATTATGTGGTAGATAGATGTAATCTCCACGGCATTTAATTAGTAATTCGTAATTGACTAATTCGTAATTAAATTTCGCGTATGAAGCAATTCCTATCAGCAGATTTTTTGTTACAAACAGCAACGGCTCAACGTTTATTTCATGAGTATGCCAGCAGCATGCCCATTATTGACTATCATAACCATTTGCCGCCGGATGAAATTGCCGCCAACCGGCAATTTGAGCACCTGAGCGCAATGTGGCTGCAGGGCGATCACTATAAATGGCGGGCCATGCGCGCCAACGGGGTGGCAGAAGAATTTATTACCGGCAGCGCCGATCATTTTACCAAGTTCAAACACTGGGCCGCTACCGTACCTTATACCATGCGCAATCCTTTATACCACTGGACGCACATGGAGCTGCTGAACCCTTTTGGCATCACCAAACAGCTGAATGCAGATACGGCAAAGGAAATTTACGATCATTGCAATGCACAGCTGCCGAAATGGACCACCCAGGCCCTGCTGCAGCATTTTAAGGTAAATGCCCTGTGCACTACTGACGATCCCTGCGATAGCCTCGAACATCATAAAGCCATTCAGCAAAAGAATTTAGGGGTGAAAGTGTTACCCACTTTCCGGCCGGATAAAGCAATGGCAGTAGAAGATGCTGCTGCTTTTAACGCCTACATGGATAAGCTGGCCGCTGCTGCCAATAAAGATATTAACAGCTACCAGGCCTTGCTGGATGCGCTGCGCAGCCGGCACGATTATTTTCATGCCGCAGGCGGGCGTTTGTCAGACCACGGTATCAGCACCTTTTACGCAGCGGCGTATACCATAGAAGGGTTGGAAAGCATTTTTGCCAAACTGCGTGCAGGCAAGGCCGTGAGCACGGATGAAGCGGCGCAGTTCAAAGCCGCCACCCTGCATTTTATTTGTGAATGGAACCATGAAAGAGGCTGGGCACAGCAATTTCACGTAGGGGCCATCCGCAATAATAACAGCCGTTTATTAAAACAGATCGGTGCAGACGCCGGTGTGGATTCCATTGGCGACTGGCAGGTAGCGGAAAGTATGTCGGCCTTTTTTGACGGGCTGGATAAAAAGAATAAGCTGGCCAAAACCATCGTTTATAACCTGAACCCGTCTTACAACGAAGTGTTTGCCACCATGGCAGGCAATTTCCAGGATGGTACGGTGGCCGGTAAAATGCAGTTCGGCAGCGGCTGGTGGTTCCTGGATCAGAAAGACGGTATGGAAAAACAAATGAATGTATTAAGCAACATGGGGCTGCTTAGCCGCTTTGTTGGAATGCTGACAGATTCCAGAAGTTTTCTTTCCTATTCCCGTCATGAATATTTTAGACGTATTTTGTGTAACCTGATAGGAAATGATGTAGAGAACGGGGAGCTGCCATCTGATATTCCCTGGCTGGGTAAAATGGTGCAGGATATTTGTTACAATAATGCAAAAGCATACTTTAATTTTTAATGAAACCGGTAAAAGTTATATCCTACGGAGAGTTGTTATTCCGCTTTTCCCCTGACTGGGAACAACATAGTTCAGCATTATACATAGGCGGTGCAGAGGCTAATATGGCTGCCTCCCTGGCGCGCTGGGGTACGCCGGTAGCCTATATCAGCAAGGCGCCCGAAAACGGCCTCTCAAAGCAGGTAATGCAGCAGCTGGAAAAAGCAGGCATTACTACCGACCGTATGCTGTGGGGCGGCGACCGTATAGGCGCCTACTTCCTGGCGCAGGGCAGTGACCTGAAACATGCGGAGGTGGTGTACGACCGCAAATACTCCGCCTTCAGCCAGCTGGAACCCGGCACTACCAACTGGGATGAATTGCTGGAAGATGCAAGCTGGTTCCACTGGAGCGCTATTACACCTGCGCTTAGCGAGCAGGCTGCCAAAGTTTGTAAAGAAGCGCTGGAAGCTGCCAGCCGCAAGGGCCTCACTATCTCTACCGATCTCAATTACCGCAATAAATTATGGCAATACGCCAAACCATTCCAGGTAATGCCGGAGCTGGTGCAGCACTGCGACGTGATAATGGGCAACATATGGGCGGCGCATAACATGCTGGATACTGCCCTGGATACCGTGGCCTTAGAGCAGGACAAAAAAGAAGTGTACCTGGAACAAGCTATTAAAGTAGCGCAGGAAATAACGGAAAAGTACCCACGCTGTAAACATGTGGCCTTTACCTTCCGTTTCTCCAACGGGCCTACCCATAACCTGTATTATGCCACCTACTACCACAACGGGCAGCAAACCGTTTCCAAACAGGTAGAAACCAATGAGGTGGTAGACCGCGTGGGCAGCGGCGATAGTTTTATGGCCGGCCTTATACATGGGCTGCTGCAGGGTTTTGATGCACAAAAGCTTATTTCCTTTGCCGCCGGCGCTGCCTGGTCCAAATTGTTTATAAAAGGCGACTTTAACCAAACCAGTAAAGAAGATATTTTAAAACTCATTTAATATGGCACCTCAACCATCCACTATTATAGCAGCCTTTGAGCGCAGCGGGATAATACCGGTATTTTACCATGACGATGAAGCAGTTTGTATAGAAGTAATGCAGGCTTGTTATGATGGGGGCATCCGTGTGTTTGAGTTCACCAACCGGGGAGAGCATGCCCGCCGTAATTTTGCCGCCATGCGTGATAAGAAGCTGGTAAGCATGCCGGATATGTATCTGGGTATAGGCACTATTAAAAATGCGGCAGATGCGGCCACCTTCGTAGGGCAGGGCGCTGATTTTATTGTAAGTCCTATTACCGATGCTGAAATCGGGCAGTACTGCAAAAAAGAGAACATCCTCTGGATCCCCGGTTGTATGACCCCCTCTGAAATTGCAGTGGCGGAAAAACTGGATGCTCCGCTGGTAAAGCTGTTCCGCGGTAATATCCTGGGCCCTGGTTTTGTAAAATCCATTAAGCCGCTGTTCCCCAATACCAAATTTATGCCTACCGGCGGGGTAGAGCCTACGAAGGAAAGTATAGCCTCCTGGTTTGAGGCCGGGGTAGTTTGTGTGGGCATGGGATCGAACTTATTGTCAAAACAGGTGATTGAAAGCCAGGACTGGAGTGCGCTGAAAGCCAAAGTGGTGCAAACGTTTGCATTTGTGAAAGCATTGCACTAAATTGAGTTTTCAAACACCGTTTGCTCATAAATTCCAAATTTATTAGAATGAATTCCACAAAAACCGGAAACTATCGCTGGGTTATTTGCACGCTGCTTTTCTTTGCTACCACCATTAACTACATTGACCGGCAGGTGATAGGTTTGTTAAAAGGAGACCTGGAAATACAGTTCCACTGGACAGAATCTGATTACAGCTATATAGTGATCGCTTTTTCCGCTGCCTACGCACTGGGCCTGCTGCTCTTTGGCGGCCTGGTAGATAAGATCGGTTCCAAGCTGGGATATACCATTTCCCTGATCGTATGGAGCGTGGCTGCCATGGCGCATGCACTGGCAAGATCCACTATGGGTTTTGGGATAGCACGTGTGGCCCTGGGCCTGGGTGAATCTGGTAACTTCCCCTCTGCTATTAAAGCTACTGCAGAATGGTTTCCCAAGAAAGAGCGGGCATTGGCTACCGGTATTTTTAATGCCGGCGCCAACCTGGGACCGGTGATTGCGCCGGCGCTGGTATACTGGATCGCTAAAGTACAGGGCTGGCAAAGCGCCTTTATCTGGACCGGCGCCATTGGTTTTGTGTGGCTGATCTTCTGGTTTATTTTATATGATACACCGGCTAAAAGCAAACGGGTAAGTAAAGAAGAATACGCATATATTCACAGCGATAATGAAGAACATCAACCCGGCCCGGATGCCGAAACCCGCAAGATCAGCTGGTTAAAGCTGTTCACCATCCGCCAAACCTGGGCCTTTGTATTTGGTAAGCTGCTCACCGACCCGGTATGGTGGTTCTTTCTTTTCTGGCTGCCTTCCTATATTTCCTCTGCGTTTAATGTAGATATGAAAGCCAGCTATGGCTTACCCATTATTATCATTTATACCATGGTAAGCATTGGCAGCATTGGCGGTGGCTGGTTATCCTCTTTCCTTATAAAGAAAGGCTGGCCGGTATTTAAGGCACGTAAAACATCCATGTTCCTTTTTGCAGTTTGCGTATTGCCCATTATGCTTACCAAATACACAAGCAGCATGTGGGTAGCCGTATCCCTGGTAGGTTTGGCTGCAGCCGCACACCAGGCCTGGTCTGCAAACATTTTCACCACGGTATCTGATATGTTCCCAAAATACGCCGTAAGCTCCGTGGTAGGTATCGGTGGTATGGCAGGCTCTATTGGCGG
>NZ_DATCRF010000845.1:0-23084 GCF_036569125.1 Chitinophaga sp.
GTGTTACCTATTATTTTCGTGTAGCCTCCAAGGATATGGCCGGTAATATTACCACCAAACCTTCTCTGAGCGCACCACCGTTAAAATTCACCCTGCCGGAAGCTCCCTGTGCTATTGACCGCACGGAGTTTAACCAGGGTAATCCGGATATAGGCGCTGCTGTAACTGCCGATGGCGGCGTAACCCTGCAGCCGGCATTAACGGAAGAATTTTTAAGCCTGGTGAAAACCATCCCGGAAGGCTGGACCGGCGCACGTTATAACAACGACGGTACTGCTGTTAATAACAACGGTGTTATCACGGCCAACGGCGTCCATATTTTTTCCAACAATCCTTTTGAGCCGGGATCTACCATGGAATTTTCCGCTATGTTTACCGCAGGCGCCTACCAGAACATCGGTTTTTCCATTGACCAGCCTTATGTGGATGGTCCCTGGGTAACCATTGGCCAGGGAGGCAGCGGTGATGGCAATATCTATGCACGGGCTTCCAACAATGTGGAAGTAAAGCTGGGCAGCAATTTGCTG
This sequence comes from Chitinophaga sp., assembly GCF_036569125.1. Classification (GTDB taxonomy): domain Bacteria; phylum Bacteroidota; class Bacteroidia; order Chitinophagales; family Chitinophagaceae; genus Chitinophaga. The sequence continues at coordinate 528 of NZ_DATCRF010000845.1, forward strand.
GACGCCATGCACCGTTACAAGATCAAATGGAACGCTGCTAATTTTGAGTTTTATGTAGATGGCAGCGCCAAACCGGCCGCTGTTATTAATATGGCCATGACCTCAAAAATGTTCATCCAGATCAGCGACTATGCAAGCACAGACGGCGCTTTATCTATAGACTGGATGCATGTAGCGCCCTATACGCCCAGCGGCAGCTTTACCTCCCGCGTGTTTGATGCAGGCGATGCTACCGACTGGGGCGCCGTTACCTGGCATGCCGAAACACCGGCCGGCACCAGTGTAGCCATTTCCGTTAGCGCCGGCAATACGAATAATCCGAATGATGGTACCTGGCAGGCCTTTAAGCCCATTAACGCACAGGGCGAAGCCGCAGGTATCAACGGCCGTTACGTGCAATACAAGGCAACCCTGAAAACTACAGATACCAAGGTAACACCGGTATTGAAAGAGGTAGCTATTAACTGTAAAGGCAATGGCCGCATGACGGAAAAAGCCAAAGAATCCGTTAAACCGGCTGTTGCGGCAGCGCCTGCCAACAGTGGCCTTAATATTAAGGTGATGCCCAACCCCAGCGCCGATTATTTTGAGCTGGTAAGCACTACCCCTGTTAATGATAAGCCCCTGATGGTGAATGTGCTGGATAGCTACGCCCGTATTGTGGAAAGCCACCGTACGGTAACGCCTAATACCAATTTCCAGTTCGGGCAGGCATTATCGCCCGGCAGCTACTTCCTGGAAGTGATCCAGGGCAACCAGCGTAAAACGCTGAAGCTGATCAAGATCAAATAATAATAAGCGGAACTTCCGCTCTCTCTGTAAATAAGATCATAAGCACAGGCGCACTTGTTGCGCTTGTGCTTTTTTAATGCAGGCCGGTTCCCGGAATTATTTTCATAATAAAAGACTAAAAACTCTTTTATTATTTTTTTAGCCCTATCTTTGCACCGTAAACTAAAAGGAATGTTCTCAAAAACCTGTGAGTATGCTATCCGCGCCATGATCTTCATTGCACAGCAATCGAAGAGCGATGTGCGGGTAGGTGTGAAGGAAATAGCCAGAGGCATTGGCTCCCCCGAACATTTTATTGCCAAAATACTGCAGGACCTGAGCCGCAAAGGGCTGGTGCTTTCCCTTAAAGGCCCTACCGGCGGTTTTTACCTGGATAATAAAACCCTTAAATGCACCCTGGCAGATATTGTGAAAGCAATAGACGGCGACAAGCTTTTTTCCGGCTGCGGCCTGGGGCTGGAGTATTGCTCCGATGCCAAGCCCTGCCCCCTGCACCATGAGTTCAAAAAAATAAGGGAAGATATTTATAAAACCCTGCAATCCACCAAACTGGGTGAGTTTAACGATCAGCTGGCAAAAAGCATTGGATTCCTGAAAAGGTGAGTGCTTTTTTTTACAATAATAAAAGACAAAAAGGTATTAATATATTTTCTTAAAACCAGTATCATGAAAACAGATATCACTACGGAGGCCGATATAAAAAAACTGGTGTATACTTTCTACGATAAGGTAAGGCAGGATGAGCTGCTGGCGCCTGTTTTTAACAGTATTATAAAAGACTGGGAACCTCACCTGGAGATCATGTGCCAGTTCTGGGGCACCCTGCTGCTATATACCAAACAATACAAGTCCGATCCTATGAGCAAACACTTACCCATACCGCTGGAAAGGGCTCATTTTGACCGCTGGCTGCTATTATTCCATGCCACACTGGATGAGCTGTTTGAGGGCGAAGTAGCGGAAAATGCCGGAAAAAGGGCTACCAGTATTGCACGTATTATGATCCATGTAAAAAAGATCCCGAACTAACACAGCTCCCTGATTAACATATAATCTTACCAACATGACCGTACGAAAACTATGGATAGGACTTGCTTTGACCTTAATTTGCTCCTTTGCAGTCCTGATCTTCTTTGGAACCGACATTTACCGTAAGCTGCCGCCCATTCCCGGAAAAGTAGTGGATGAAACAGGCAACATCCTTTTCACCGGGCAGGATATTAAAGACGGGCAAAACGTATGGCAGTCCATCGGCGGGCAAACCGTGGGCAGCATATGGGGCCACGGCAGCTATATTGCGCCCGACTGGACCGCCGATTACCTGCACCGCGAAGCTGAAATAATGCTTAAAGAAATTGCTGCTGCAGATGGAAAGGTATATGCACAGCTGCCGGCCGATGAACAGGCCCTGTACAAAGAGCGCCTGAAAGAGAACATACGGCGTAATACATTTAACGAAGCGCAGAACAGTATTGTATTCTCTGCCGCACGCACAAAGGCGTTTCAGCAGCTCTCCGGGTATTACGCCGGTTTATTTATGACCGATCCGCAGTTTAACACGCTGCGCGGGCAGTATGCTATTCCCGAAGCCACTATCAAAGACCCGGAACGCATGCGTAAAATGAATGCCTTTTTTGCCTGGACCACCTGGGTATGCATCACAGAAAGGCCGGGCAGTAATATTACCTACACCAATAACTGGCCGGGCGATGAAACGGTGGGCAATGCGCCGGGCGCCGCTTTGCACCTTTGGTCAGGCTTCAGCATCCTGCTGCTGCTAAGCGGTGTGGCCCTCCTGATCTTATACCATGCAAAGAATAAAGATGAGGAAGCTGTGGCGCTGCCTGCTGCAGATCCACTGCGGGATTCACCGGTAACCCCTTCCATGAAAGCCACGCTGAAATATTTCTGGATCGTAAGCATTCTCATTCTGGTGCAAATGGCGGCCGGGGTTGTTACCGCGCACTATGGTGTGGAAGGCAGCGCCTTTTACGGACTGCCCTTAGATAAATTTTTACCGGCATCCGTATCCCGCAGCTGGCACGTACAGCTGGCCATTTTCTGGATAGCTACTTCCTGGCTGGCCACCGGCTTATATATTGCACCGGCGGTATCCGGTTATGAGCCGCCACTGCAGCGTTTAGGCGTAAACGTTTTATTCGGTGCGCTGGTGGTAGTAGTAGGCGGCTCCCTGGTTGGGCAATGGTTAGGTGTAATGCAGAAGTTAGGACTGGTAGAGAACTTCTACTGGGGCCACCAGGGTTATGAATACATTGAGCTGGGCCGCATATGGCAAATACTGCTGCTGGCAGGGCTGGTGATCTGGCTGGTGCTGATGTTAAGGGCCCTGCTGCCGGCCCTGCGCCGGCGCGATGAAAGCCGGCATTTGCTCACACTGTTTGTAATTGCATCCATTGCTATTGCTGTATTTTATGCAGCAGGTTTAATGTACGGGCGGCAAACACATATGGCCATCGCAGAATACTGGCGCTGGTGGGTAGTGCACCTGTGGGTAGAAGGTTTTTTTGAAGTATTTGCCACCGTGGTAGCAGCCTTCCTCTTTTGCCGCCTGGGCTTGTTGCACATTAAATATGCCACTACCGGGGTGCTGTTCTCCACCATTGTATTCCTGGCCGGCGGTATCATTGGTACCTTCCATCATCTTTATTTCAGCGCTACCCCTACCGCAGTTTTAGCCCTGGGCGCTACTTTCAGCGCGCTGGAAATAGTGCCGCTGGTGCTCATTGGGTTTGAAGCATATCATAACTACACGCTCAGCCGGTCCACCAACTGGATCAAAGCATATAAATGGCCTATTTACTGTTTTATTGCTATGTGCTTCTGGAACTTCCTGGGCGCAGGCATCTTCGGGTTTGCCATTAACCCGCCCATTGCCCTGTATTATATACAGGGGCTGAATACAACCGCAGTACACGGGCACACGGCTTTATTCGGCGTATATGGCATACTGGGCATAGGGCTGATGTTATTTGTGCTGCGTGGCCTGTACCCGCATAAACACTGGAACGATAAGCTGCTGGCATGGTCATTCTGGAGCATTAACATTGGCCTGCTGGTAATGGTAACCATCAGCATACTGCCCATGGGCATTTTGCAGGTAATTGCTTCCATACAGCATGGTTACTGGTATGCGCGCTCAGCCGCATTCATGCACACGGATACCATGCAGCTCCTGCGCTGGCTGCGGGTGCCGGGCGATATCATATTGGCTTTAGGGGAGGTATTGTTGGTCCTTTTTGTGGTTGGTTTGAAAACAGGGTGGTCGCTGAAGGGGGAACGGGCTGAAGGAATGTAAAATGTAAAATTCTAAATGATAAATGTAAAAGTGAATGCAGTGCTAATATATTGCTGCATTTACTTTTACATTTTAGATTTTACATTTATCATTTTACATTCTTTCGCTCCCCCTCCGTTTGTAACGGTTTTTTATTATTTTGTTTAGTCAATTCCCATCATCCTTTCAAACATTTTATATGTCCACGTATACCAGGTTTCTGCTGCAAACGCTTATCTGTTCCCTGTTCCTCGCTACTGCCATCGCTCAGGATACTCCGCAGGTGATCCATCTATGGCCCAACGGCGCACCGGGGTATGAGAACCGCCGTAATGAGCCGGAAGAGGCTAAAGACTATTATGTAAAAAATATACACAACCCTTCCATTACCGTGTACCTCCCGCCTAAAGAAAAAGCTACCGGCGCAGCGGTAGTAATATGTCCGGGTGGCGGCTTTCGTTTGCTGGTGTATAACTCAGAAGGTGTAGAGCCGGCCAGATACCTGAACAGCATAGGCATAGCGGCTATTATCTTAAAGTACCGTTTATTCCGGGAAGAAGGATCGCCCTATACCCTGGAAAAAGAGATCAGGCAGGATGCTTACCGCGCCATGCGCCTGGTACGCAGCCATGCGGCAGACTGGAATATTGATACCGCCCGTGTGGGCATCTGGGGCTTTTCTGCCGGTGGAGAGGTGGTAGCGCAGGTGGCTTATGCATCCGGTGCAGGCGATCCGCAGGCCAAAGATCCCGTAGACCGCTTGAATGGTAAGCCCAGCTTCCAGGTGCTCGTATACCCGGGGCCGTTAGGTGTGCCGGAGCAGGTACCGGCCAATGCGCCGCCTGCATTTTTAATTGCGGCTAATGAGGATGAGTGCTGTTCCGTACCTATTGTGCAGCTGCTGCAAAGGTACCGTGCTGCCAAAGTACCGGTGGAGGCGCACATCTTTGCCAATGGCGCCCATGCCTTTAATATGGGTTACCGCTCTAACTTACAATCGCTGAAAGCGTGGCCCCCGCTGTTAACCAACTGGCTGGCGGATAGTAATATTTCACCGAGGAAATAGTTGGCAGTTGCCAGTGGGCAGTTGGCAGTTATGAATACATTTACTGTAATGGATTTGTATTAGTAGTTGCAGTACTTCCCAATAAAACACCATGAACATATTTGCAGGAATAAGTTAGTATTGATTAGTTGCAGTTCCGGCTACGGACTGCCAACTGCCAACTGCCCACTAAACAACTAGTCCCTCCGGCTTTCCACCGTATACACAAAACTGTCTGCGCGGTAATAACCCAGGTTAAACTCAATGGGGCGCTCGCCCTGATCGTACACGAACCTTTTCCTGCAAAGGATAGGGCTGCCGGTTTCTATTTCCAGCTTACCGGCAAGGAATTTGTCGGCCGACTTGGCAGAGATCTCCTCTTTGGAAAGTGTGGCCGTAACCATGTAATCTTTTTCCAGGATATCGTACAGCGGGCGTTTAAAATCCTCTTCTCCTGAAAGTCCTACCCGTGGATGAAAGTAGGAGATAAAATACACGAAAGGCCCTTCCGCCTTACCCCGCAGCCTTTCCAGCTTCAGGATCTTTTTGCTGGTGCTGATGTCAAAAAAATTGGCCACTGCTTCATCCGGTGTTACCCAGGTTACATGCAGCTCAAAGTTCTTGATCATAATTCCCCGGGCATTCATTTCCTGTGTAAAACTGAGCCAGTTCTTTGACTTGGAGCTGATGGTAGGTTCCGCTACTTTGGTGCCCACCCCCTTTTTGCGGATCAGCAATCCCTCATATACTAATTTGTTGAGTGCCTGCCTTAACGTGGATCTGGAAATGGCAAGCTGTTTGGCTAACTGTACTTCATTAGGTAAAAATTTTCCATTTGCATACTGCGGGTCCCTGATGATTGTACGCAGTAAATTCTCCGCCTGCACGTGCAGCGGCAAGGGATTTTTGTGGTCGATACTAAAATTCATGTTCGCTAACGGTCGAGGTACAAAATAATGAAAATATCATAGTAGGCATATGAAAGAGTATGATAGTATGTATGATCAAAGTTAAGGGAAACAGCAGGAATATAAACTAACAAATATTATCCACTCCCATCTAAATAATTGATTATCAAATTTATAAATACCAAACCGCACGATTTAACTTATTTTTAAGAATTCTTGCAAAAGTTAATTTATGTTTATATGTTTGTACATAATTAAAGGGGCCATGCAAATGAGGCGCATCTTTACGATTCCCGTTATTACCATATTTTTTTTCTCTTTTTTGCTAAATGGTTTTACTGGGTTCACACAGAGCAGGAACAATACTTTAGCCACATCCATTTTGGCGGATCACCGCTTAGATACGATCCAGGCAAGAGCATTACGTTTACTTACAGGGTTTGCTGCAGGCACTTCCTATGGGGAAGTATGGATCCGCGATTTCAACACCTTCATTAAAGGATCATTACAGGTACTTCCAAAAGAAAAAGTAAAGGAAATGCTGCTGCTGTTCTTTAAAATGCAGGGCAGCGATGGTAATATAGTAGACGGCGTAATTGACGCCCGCAAAGCCAACGGCGGTTATCAATACAGGTATTCAAAGCTGGCGCCCGGATGGGCAGCGCATAAGAACACGGTAGAAACGGACCAGGAATCATCCCTGGTGCAGGCTGTCAGAAAGTATATTGACGCTACCGGCGACCATTCCATTCTCCAGGAAAAAATAGGCGACAGCACCGTATTACAGCGTATGGAAGCAGCTTTCAGCTACCTGCTGAAAGAAAGGTACTCCGCTAAATATGGTCTTATCACCGGCGCTACCACCATTGACTGGGGAGATGTGCAGCCTGAAACCGGCTGGGGCGTAGCCATTAACAACAAAACAAAATGGAGCATTGATATTTACGACAACGCCATGTTCGTAATAGCTGTGCAGGATTTCCTGGCCATGCAGCCAAAGGAGTACCGCGCATCCAAAGACTGGAAAAAGATAGCCGCAGATATCCGCCAGCATGTACGCATGAATCTGTGGCAGGCCGGTAAGCAAAAATATATTCCACACCTGTACCTGAACGGCAGCCCGTTCTCAAACACATTTAACGAACAGGAGATCTTATATACCGGCGGCACCACCTGTGCCATACTTGCCGGCTTTCATGATCATGCGGAGATTGCAGCCCTCAACAAACAAATGGTAGCAGCTGCAGCTAAAGAAAAATATGCTACCATTGGTATCACAGTATACCCGCCCTACCCGGCCACGGAATTTCCGAACATGAAACCTTACGTGTATCAGAATGCCGGCGACTGGACCTGGTTTGGCGGCCGCATGATACAGGCGCTTATTGCCAATGGATTTATAGAGGAAGCCACCCATGAGCTGGATCCCATCCTGGAAAGAGCTTTAAAGTATAAAGGCTTTTACGAGTGGTATGATGTGCAGACCGGTGAGCCAAAGGGCTCAAAAGATTTCAGAGGGGAGGCAGGTGTTTTGTTCGATGCTATTACGTCATTAAAACAATGGGCAGTACAGCATAAATAAGCTGGCTACGTTATAGAAAGGATAAAATTTGTTATTTAAATATCTCGTTAAGGAAGGATTGAACTTGTTATTGAGCGTCTCGTTAGGTATTGGAGCATCCCGTTAGGTATTTAAGGCCGGAAACTGTTGAACGTTATTCTTAGATCGATCGCGTCATCTCGTAACTGAAATTGGAAACTATTAGAAACGAAACCAAAGCTTAAACCAAAGTAATATTTATTCATAAGCCAGATCAAGCAAACTATTGCAGAAACAATAGCTATTGAACTCGTGAACTGTTGAATATTTTCTGAAACCAAATTCCGTCATCACAAACCAAAGTTAGAAACCAGGCTAAAAATCAAAGTAACATCTATTCGTAAACCATTTCAAGCAATCTATTCGTAAAACCAAAATACCTGTTATGAAAAGAAAGTTTATCTATTATGCCATTGCATGCATGCTGCTCTCCATAAATGCAATGGCCCAGCTTAAGGTAAGCGGGCGGGTTACCAATGCCGGCGATAAAACGCCATTGCCCAATGTAACCATACAGATAAAAGGTACCAGCAACGGTACCATTACCACTGAAAGCGGCACCTTTACCATACAGGTACCTGATGCCAGCTCCGTATTAGTTTTCTCCTTTACGGGTTTTACCAGCAAAGAAGTAACCGTAGGTAATCAAACCAACATCAGCGTAGCGCTGGAAGAATCAGCCAGCCAGCTGAATGATGTGGTGGTGATCGGTTACGGTTCTGCCAAAAAATCTGACCTGACCGGTTCAGTGGCTTCTGTAAAAGCAGAACAGCTGATGGACAGGCCCGTACCCAACGTATCACAGGCCCTGCAGGGTAAAGTAGCTGGTGTGGATGTAAACATCAACAGCAGCGCTCCCGGCCAGGTGGCTAAGGTGCGTATCCGCGGTATTGGCTCCATTAACTCTAACATTGATCCGCTGTACGTAGTGGATGGAGTAATTGGTGTGGATGCAAATGCGCTGAACCCCAGCGACATTGCCTCCATTGAAGTGCTGAAAGATGCATCTTCCACTGCTATCTTCGGTGCACGCGGTGCAAACGGTGTGATCATCGTAAGCACCAAACGTGGCGTACGCGGCCAAACCCGTGTAAGCTATGAAGGCAATGTGAACGTAAGTGAGCTCTACCGTCACCTGCCTACACTGAACTCAGATGAGTTTGTAAAAACATATAACCTGGCTTTTGCCAATGCTACCAAATTCGATCCTGATCATGGTACCTGGGCGCCGGACAAAGCGTTGAACCACACTAACTTCCCCCTGTTGTTTGATGCAAACGACAAACCGTTGTACAACACCAACTGGGAAAAGGAAGTGTACAAACCGGCTATATCCCACAGCCATTATATTAACGTACAGGGTGGTAGTGAAAAGTCTTTATTCAGCTTATCAGCGGGTTACCTGGATCAGGATGGTCTGATGACACAATCCTGGTTCAAACGTTATTCTACCCGTTTAACCTTTGATAATGATGTGAACAAATGGCTGAGCGTAGGTGGTAACGTTTCCGTTATTTCCAGCAAACAACGTGTGGTATCTGAGAGTAACGGCGCGCTGAACGTACCCCGCATGGTGAGTGAAGAAGTGCCCATTTTACCGGTAAAGTATCCTGATGGCAGCTGGGCAGGCAACTTTGATATTGCCGGCCTGGAAGGCGGTCCCAACCCGGTACACATTGCAAATAACAGGTACACGCTCAACAACAATCTGCAGGCTATTGGCGATGCCTACCTGAACTTTCATATCACCAAAGACCTGGATTTTAAAACAGACTTTGGTTATAACCTCAACTCTCTGAAGACTAACTATTTCTCTTCAGCTGATCTGCCTCACTTATCACAAGACCAGGGCGGTGTTGCTATCATTACCAACAACACCAACACTTACTGGCAGTCTGAAAACTACCTGACCTGGAATAAGAAGATCAACGAACACCAGCGCATGACCGCCCTGGTGGGTATCTCTTTCCAGCGGTATAACAACGAAAATTTCAATACGGAAGAACAGAACTTCATCAGTGATTTCTTCCAGTATCATAACCTGGGTGCAGGTTCCGTACGCCAGGCCATTGGTTCCGGCGATTATCAGTGGTCCATGAACTCTTACTTTGCGCGTGTTACCTATAACATCAACGAAAAGTACCTGTTCACCGCAACCGGCAGGTATGACGGTTCTTCCCGTTTTGGTGAGAACAATAAGTACGCTTTCTTCCCCTCAGTAGGTGCAGGCTGGAACATCAGCCAGGAAGAGTTCATGAAAAAGGCAAGCTGGATAGATCTGCTGAAACTGCGTGCCAGCTACGGTATTTCCGGTAACCAGGAAATTGGCCAGTATCTTTCACAGCCGCAGACCGTTGCTGATAACACTCCGCTGGGAGGCGCCAACGCATCCATTCTGCTGCCCGGTTACATTGGTAACCCGGATCTGAAATGGGAACGCTCCCTGCAGTTTGATGCCGGTTTGGAATTTGCCATCTTTAACGGCCGCATTAACCTGAACCTGGACTATTACCGCCGTACTACTAAAGATCTGCTGCTGCAGGCGCCCATTCCCTGGTCTGCCGGTATGCGCACTGCCAACGTTTACCAGAACGTAGGTTCCGTACGTAACAGCGGTATAGAAGTGAACCTGCAAACAGTAAACGTTAAAAGCAAGAACTTAACCTGGACCACCAACTTCATCTTCACCTCCAACAAGAACGAGATCCTGAACCTGAACCGTGGTAATGCAGACATTTTCCCTGGTCCTAACTTCCTGGGCCAAACCAACGTACTGCGCGTAGGCCAGCCTATCGGCTCCTTCTATGGTATGACCCGCCTGGGCACCTACAGCACCGACGAAGCAGCTGAAGCAGCACAACACAGCCTGCTGCCCGGCGACCGTAAGTATATTTACAATGCAGATGGTACTCCGTACTACAGCATCATAGGCCGCGCCTATCCGAAATGGACCGGTATGTTCAGCAGCACCCTGAAATACAAGAACTGGGATTTCTCCTTCGACATCCGTATCGTACAAGGCGTAAATGCTGCCGCAACTTTCAAACACTCTACAGAAGACCGTCAAACACTGGCCAACAGCCTGAAAACTGTACTGGATGCCTGGACACCTGAGCACCAGAACACTATGATCGCACAGGTACGCAGCTACAAATTCACACAGGACTCTCACTTTGATACCTGGTGGGTTGAGGATGCATCTTTCATCCGCGGTCAGAACTTTACGCTGGGCTACAACTTCCCCGAATCTATGTTCGGCCGTACGAAGATCAACCGGTTACGTGTATACGCCAGTGTACAAAACCTGTTCGTGATCACAGACTACACCGGCTATGATCCGGAAGTTGAAACTTTTAACACTACTTACGGCTCTAACAGTGCGTTTTCACAAAACCTGGATTTCTTCTCCTACCCCCGTCCCCGCGTGTGGAACCTGGGTGTATCACTGGGCTTCTAACAGCTAAGTGAAACGGATGCAATGATGTTCATTTAAAACCAAGTGAAAACAAAAACTTAAGAAAAATGAAAACAGTAAAAAACATATTATTAGCGGCGCTGGTGTTAACGGGCGTTTCCTGTAAAAAGTTCCTGGAAGAAAAGCCTACCGGCTTTATTAAACCCGGCACCCCGCTTTCCGGCACTAAAGTGGCACACGCATTTGCCAATGGCTGCTACGAAGATCTGCAAGGTTTTCTGGCCGGGCAGGATGGTTCCTACGGTGGCAACACCTATAACCTGATGGAGTTTATGACCGGTAAGGCCAACAGCGACCTGGGGCAAACCGGCTATGTAACCTTCCAGAACCTGAGCTACGGCGCCACCTCCTTTTACGTGGATACCTGGTGGAGACGCCTGTTCCAGGGTGTAGGCGCCTGCAACTCTGCGCTGGAAAATCTGCCTAATGTTACTGATGTACCGGACGCAGATAAAACCAATATGCTGGCAGAAGCCCATGCCCTGCGCGCTTTATACTACTTCTGGCTGGTACGTATGTACGGCGCGGTACCCATGGTAACCACCGTACCTAAAACTGCAGATGAAACTTACGTTGCCCGCACACCGGCAAAGGATATTTATGATAAGATCATTATTCCTGATCTGCTGGAAGCTGAAAAATCAACACTGCCCTGGTCAGATAATACCGGTCATATATCCATGGCTGCTGTTCAATCCATCCTGGCAGATGTGTACCTGACTTACGCAGGCGCAGCTATTAATGGTGGTGCAACTAACTATGCCGAAGCTGCCAAACATGCCAAGCTGGCTATTGACAACGGCGGCGCTTCCCTGTTCACTGAATACAGGGATATGATTAACCCGGCCAATAAGAACAAGGGAGAATTTATTTTCCAGGTACAGTACGATGCCAGCATACCTTCTAACAACCCGCTGACAGCGCTGCTTATTCCGAACTACTCCGGGATCTCTCAGTACTCAGATGAGTATGGTTCTGTGTATCCCACCAACCAGTTCATTGCATCTTTCCCTGCGGGCGATAAGCGTGTACAGGAGCGTCAGTTCTTCTTTACAAAGTATAAAAGCAAGAGCGGTACAGATACCATTACGTTCCGTCATCCTTACATTTATAAATACTTTGATTCATCTGCAGTAGTTAACACTGCCAAATCAAACCTTAACTACACGCTGTACCGCCTGGCCGATGTATACCTGATGTATGCAGAAGCATCTAACCGTGCAGAAGGCGGGCCCAATGCCGATGCAATTAAGTATGTAAACGCCATCCGCGCACGTGCCAAGCTGGCGCCCATTGGTGCTTTAGGACAGGCTGCCTTTGAGCAGGAAGTATGGCTGCAGCGTTATTATGAGCTGTGCTTTGAGAACAAGATGTGGTTTGATATGATACGGACGCGCAAAGTACATAACGATGTTACCGGCGCCTGGGATAATTTCATTGGACACAAAACCGTGTTCAACGCTACGTTTGCAGAAAAGCAATTACTGTTCCCGCTTCCCAAACAGGAAACGGATGTGAACCCTGCTATTTTGCCTAACAATCCTGGCTTCTAATATTGTTCATACAAAGTGTAAAAAGCCCACCGGAATCCGGTGGGCTTTTTTGTTTTCCGTACTTGTCTGTTTCCGTCGAAAATCCCCATAAATAAAGAATTTTAGTTGGAGAAGTGCGAATATGTATATATGTTTGTACATATACAACTGCACGTATGAAACCAAGACTGTTTAACCTGGTTGCGCTCATCTTTTTATGCGGTACTGCCGCTTATGCGCAACAACAACCCTCCTTTACTTCTGTTGCCTTACAGCCCACTACTGCTTACCTGCAGCATAATGGCAAAGCATGCAGAATGGTGCGGCTGGTATTTCACGGCGGCCTTAGTTATACAGGCGGACAGCTGTATGTTTCATTCAACGGCTTGCAGGACAGTTTGCCCATAGCCGCTGCAGCAGCAGGTTTAAAAGATTATGAAATTCCTTTACCCGGCACGCCTGTTACAAAGGATGAGCAGGTGTATGTACGTTATACTTCCGGCGGGCAGCAGTACAGCGCCCGCTGCATAGTATCGCCTGCACGTACGGACTGGAAGGTATATGTAATGCCGCACTCCCATGTGGATGTTGGCTATACCAATGTGCAGTCAAAAGTGCTGGCCATTCACATGAATAACATTGATGAAGCCATTAAGATAGCAGAACGTTCCGCCGCTTATCCTGCAGAAGCGCGTTTTAAATGGAATACCGAAGCCATTTGGGTGGTAGAGCATTACCTGGCTTTATCTGATGAAGCAAAACAGCGCCGCTTCTGGGATGCCGTTAAAAAAGGATGGATAAACCTGGATGGCGGTTACGGCAATATTAACACCAGCGCCACCAGCGCTGCGCAGCTCATGCATATGTTTTACACCGGCATTCGTTTGGGTAAGGAGCATGGCGTAACTGTTAACTCTATGTTCCAGGGCGATGTGCCAGGCGCTTCCTGGGGCCTGGCCGCACAATCGGATATTACCGGGGTGCATTATTTCCTGAGCGCGCCCAATGCATCGGACCGTATTGGCATGGCAGACCAGTGGCGCGATAAACCTTTTTACTGGCAGTCGCCTTCCGGCGGGCAAAAGCTGCTGTTCTGGCAATCCTCCCCCTACTCCATCGGTTACCAGATCAAAGGCGATAAAATTCCTAACTTTTTCACGATAGAAGACCCCAAACCTTTTTACACCGGCCATCCGGAAGAAAATTTCCTGAACCCCTTTTTGTTCGATTACCTGGCCAGGCTGGAGCAAAAAGGGTTTCCCTACAACATGACCTTACTCACCTGGGCTATGAGTGATAATGCACCCATTGATCCGGAGCTGCCCGAAGCAGTAAAAGCCTGGAATGAAAGGTATGCATCTCCCAAACTGATCATCACCTCTGCCAAACAATTCTTACAGGATTTTGAAAGCGCCAATAAAGATAAGATACCACTGGTAGCCGGCGACTATACAGAGTTCTGGACAGATGGTATTGCATCTGCTGCACGGGAAACAGGTATTAACCGCAATGCCTCCGACCGCCTGCAGCAGGCCGGCGCCATCTGGGCATTACGGGGCAAGCCCAATTACCCGGCCGCTGATTTTGATACCGCCTGGACCAACATCATTATGTTCAACGAGCATACCTGGGGCGCCTACAACAGCGTGTCGCAGCCGGAAGATCCCAAGGTGATATCCCAATGGAATTACAAAAAAGCATTTGCATTAAATGGAGCCGCACAAACCAATGCGCTGCTTACAAAAAGTGAGGCAGGCGAAGCCACCACTACCAGTGCGGTAGATGTGTTCAATACGCTTTCACAGCGCCGCACAGAGCTGGTAGTGGTGCCTGCCTCACTGAGCAGCGCAGGCGACCTGGTAAAGGATCATAAAGGCAACAAAATGCCTTCCCAGCGCTTAAGCAGCGGAGAGCTGGCGTTCCTGGTACAGGATATACCGCCTTTTTCCAAACAGCGTTTCACTATTCAAAAAGGAGCCGCCTATATAACGGACAAGGCTACTGTAAAAGACAACACCTTACAGAATGGTATTTATACCATTACCCTGGATGAGAAGACCGGCAACATCATCCGCCTGCAAAAGAAAGGGAGTACTGTAAACCTGGCCGATTCGGCAGGGCTGAACCAATACACTTACCTGCCCGGCGATTCCGCTGAGAAGATACAATACGCTGCCAATGCCCGCATACAGGTAAAGGAAAAAGGCCCGCTGGTAGTAAGCCTGCTGGTAAATACGGCTGCACCCGGCACTAATGGGCTGCAGCAGGAAATTAAGCTGGTAGCAGGTATTGACCGTGTGGAGCTTATTAATACTATTGATAAACAAGCCATCGGCAACAAGGAAAGCGTACACTTTGTATTTCCTTTCCACGTGCCCGGCGCGCAGGTACGCTACAGCATTCCCTGGGGCAGCATTACAGCAGAAGCAGACCAGCTGCCTTATACTAACCGTAACTGGTACACGCAGCAGCGCTGGGTAGATGTATCCAATAAAGACATGGGCGTTACCTGGAGCAGCCCGGATGCGCCCCTGTTTGAAATAGGCCGCTACCCTACCGCCGGTTTAATCGGTGGCCTGCACTTTTCTCCCTTATGGCGCTCTTTTACCGAGCAGCAGCCGGTTATTGCATCCTGGGTAATGAATAACCTATGGCATACCAATTTCCGCCGCGATCAGCAAGGCCCGGCCACTTTCCGCTATTACCTGCAGGTGCACAAAGCCTATGATGCAGTAGCCGCCAATCAATACGGCCTGGCCAACCACCAGCCGCTGGTAGCTGCAGCAGCCACCGGCGCCGCAGAAGAATCATTGTTCTTCAACATAAATGCACCTGCTGTTTATGTTGAAAATATAAGCCCGGCCCGCGATGGTAAAGGCGTGCTGCTGCAGCTGGTAAATGCCGCTGCAGCACCGGCATCTGTAAGCCTGCAGCCTGCAAAAGAACATACCGTATTAAACATTCACCAGAGCAATCTGCTGGAAGAAGACAGCAATGAATTAGGCAGCACATTTACCATGCCTGCCAAAGGAATTATGATGATACGCGTAACAACCCATTAAAAACAACTGACAGGTACTACACTCATGGATATAACAACACAGGGGCCGCTTATGAATAGTGGCCGGGATAAGCAGCTGGAATGGAGAGAAAGCTCACAACCCTTATTGCCGCTGCACAACAACAGGCAGCCGGCTAAGGGTTATAATATTTACCCAACACATACGCTGGGCACCGGAAAGATCTTTACCGGCTATGCCACACTGGCGGCCTGGATAGCCACACAATCCATAGTGCTGATAGATGGCTATACAGGTATTTTCTGGGATGCTGTGCAACAGGCATTAGACCAGGAGCTGCAACAGCAGGGCCTGCGCGTAAAATGGCACTATACCGCACCATTGCTGAAACCAGCGCAGGAGGTACAGCAATTAGTAGCACCCTTTATTGGTGAAGCAGGGGATGTTTGGGGCACAAGAGCCACGCTTACATTAACAGACTTCTTTCAGCCCGGGGCGCTCAATACCCCGCAGTTCGATACCAGCTCCATTCATATAGTGATCGGCACCGGCGCTGCCTTAACGCATACACTGGCGCCGGTGATTTATTTAGACCTTCCAAAGAATGAGCTGCAATACCGTATGCGTGCCGGCGCCGTTACCAACCTGGGTAACACGCAGGTGGAAGCATACAGTGAAATGTACAAACGCGCCTATTTTGTGGATTGGGTGGTGCTGAATGATTATAAACAATCATTGGGCGAACGCATTACCATTATGGCAGATACCCAGTGGCGCAATACGCTCAGCTGGATGTTTAACGCCGGTCTGCAGGCAGGCATTGAAAGCATAAGCCGCAATACTTTCCGCGTACGGCCCTGGTTTGAAGCCGGCGCCTGGGGCGGGCAATGGATGAAGGAACATATCCCCGGCCTGAACCGGGAGGAAACAAATTATGCCTGGTCTTTTGAAATGATAGTGCCGGAGAACGGAGTCATATTTGAAAGCGATCATAACCTGCTGGAAATTCCTTTTGAATGGCTGATGTTTTACCAACATAACGCTATTTTAGGCAGGCATGCCCCTATTTTCAGATACGAGTTCCCCATCCGTTTTGATTTCCTGGATACGTTTGATGGTGGTAACCTGTCCATACAATGCCACCCTGCCCTGCAATATATCCGCGACAATTTTGGAGAGAACATTACGCAGGACGAAACCTATTACATACTGGATTGTAAGGACGATGCCGGTGTGTACCTGGGTTTTCAGGAGGGAATAAACCCGGCCGCTTTCCGCAACGCGCTGGAAAACAGCCGGGATAACCAGCAGCCCATTAATATTACCGACTACGTGCAGCTGCACAAAGCAGCAAAGCACGATCTGTTCTTAATACCTAACAGCACCATACATAGTGCGGGTGCCAATAATCTGGTGTTGGAGATCAGCGCCACACCGTATATTTTTACATTCAAAATGTATGACTGGTTAAGGCCGGGCCTTGATGGTAAGCCCCGGTCCATCAGCATAGACCATGCATTCAACAACCTGGATTTCAGCAGGCAGGGAGCGCTTGTTACGCAGCAGTTACGATCCATACCCACGACTATTAAAACGGGTACCGATTGGCAGATTGTGCATGTGCCTACCCATGCTGTTCACTTTTATGACGTTCACCGTTTGGAGTTTGATACCACCATTACCGTATCTACCGGCAACTGCTGCCTGGTGCTGATGCTGGTAGAAGGCACTTCCATTAACGTAACTACTGCCGGCGGGCAAACAACGGAATACCATTATGCGGAAACCTTTGTAATACCTGCAGCAGCAGATGTTTGCACCTTTACCAATAACGGCAGTGAACGCGCAAAAGTGGTACAGGCTTTTTTAAAACCGGAACACCCGCTCTTTAGCGATCTTATTTCAAGAAAATGACACGATCATCAACGCATAACAACCTGGCGCTTACCACGCTCATAGCCTCTCTGGGCGGTTTCCTTTTTGGTTTTGATATGGCCGTGGTATCCGGCGTGCTGCCTTTTGTACAGCAGCAGTTTGACCTCTCGGCCGCACAGCAGGGCTGGTTTGTATCCTCCGCACTGGCAGGCTGCATTATTGGGGTGATCTTTGCCAGTGACCTCAGCGACCGGCTGGGGCGTAAAAGGCTTATGCTGCTGGCAGCCTTATTATTCCTGTTTGCAGCTATTGGCTGCACGTTCATACCCGCATTTGCCTGGCTTATAATGGCGCGCATCTTTGGCGGCATGGCAGTAGGCATTGCCTCCAGCGTGGTGCCTTTATACCTCTCTGAAATAGCGCCGGATCACCAGCGCGGGCGGCTGGTTACTTTTTACCAGCTGGCAATTACCATCGGTATTTTTATTGCTTACCTGAGTAACGCACTGCTATTACAATATGCATCAGAAGCAGGCGGGCTGGCCCTGTGGCGTAAAATGTTCGGCGTAGGTATTATACCTGCTATCCTGTTCCTGCTGGGCGTAACCATTATTCCTGAAAGCCCGCGCTGGTTAAAACAGCAGCAGGAAAGCGCCACAGCGGCTGCACCTACCAACAGCGGTTACGGGCAGCTTTTTGCGCCGGCTTACCGCCGTGCGCTGCTGATAGGCATCTTACTACCGCTGTTCTCACAGTTCAGCGGTATTAATGCCATTATTTATTACGGGCCTACCATCTTACACCAGGCCGGCATTACCATCAGCAACTCTTTATTAAGCCAGCTATTCTTTGGCGCAGCCAACGTTTTCTTTACGCTGTTTGCCATATGGAAAGTAGATAGCTTAGGCAGAAGGCCCCTGTACCTGTGGGGTACTGCAGGTGCAGCTGTTAGCCTGGTATTAACGGGCATTTGTTTTTACACCGGCGCTACCACCGGCATTTACCTGCTGCTGTGCGTGCTGGCCTTCCTGGCTTTCTTTGCCTTTTCCATAGGCCCGCTGAAGTTTGTGATAGCAGCTGAAATATTCCCGGATCATATCCGCGCCAAAGCATTATCCTTCAGCATAATGGTTATGTGGGTAGCAGATACTATTGTGGGGCAGCTAACGCCCATGCTTTTAAATGGCATCGGCACAGCGCCAACCTTCTGGTTCTTTGCGCTGTTCTGTGTACTGGCATTTATTACGGTTTATAAATTGGTTCCGGAAACCAAAGGACAATCCATAGAACAAATTCAGGCACATTGGAACAAAGTAATGCATTAAACAGCCGGCACCCCGTAGTGCTGGGAGCAGATATTGGCGGATCGCACATCACTACCGCATTAATAGACCAGCAGCGCAGAACGCTGGTGCCAGGCTCTTTTCACCGCGAGCAGGTAAATGCCCAGGGCACTGCGCCGGAGATCATACAGGCATGGGCCAGGGTAATGCGCTTAAGCATGCAGGCAGCCGCAGGCGTGCAGCAGATAGGCATTGCCATGCCCGGCCCTTTTAAATATGAAGAAGGTATTTCCCTTATTAAAGGTTTGCATAAATATGAGGCGTTGTATGAGCTGAATGTAAAAGAGCTGCTGGCGCAGGAGCTGCAGCTGCCGGCATCAAACATTAAAATGGCCAACGACGCGCAGTGTTTTTTACAGGGCGAGCTATATAACGGGGCTGCCAAAGGCAGGCTGAATGCCATGGGCTTTACGCTGGGCACCGGCTTTGGATCGGCCATAGCGGAAAATGGTATCGTGCGGGATGCCGCTTTCTTTGATACGCCTTTCCTGGCATCCCGGGCAGAGGAATATTTCTGCGCCCGCTGGATCATGCGGCGGTACCAGGAGCTAAGCGGGCAAACCGCTAAAAATGTAAAGGCCATTGCAGATGTGGCGCAAACAGAACCGGCCGTAGCAGCCCTGTTCCATGAATTTGGCGCTAACCTGGGCGCCTTTATAGCTACTTTACAACCCGCACCCGAGCTGGTGGTGCTGGGCGGAAATATTGCGCAAACCTTTCCCTTATTTAAAAGCGGCCTGCTGGAAAAAATGCAGGCAAACAGTTTATCCACGTCATTTGTGCTATCAGCGTTAGGGGAGCAAGCCTCCCTTTTTGGCGCTGCCGGAATGCTGCCTGCATAAGGCAGCATTTCTACATTTTTTGTTGTGCATGAAAATTGCTACATTTCTACCGGATGGTAATATGCCATCCGGTATTTTTATTTACAGCACATGCACCCCAGATCTTTGCCAACTGACTGGATTTAATGTTCGTGTTCTTCTATCAATTTTGTGTTATGGACAAACCGGAAATTCCACATCCCCTATTCCGTGAGGCCATTGCGGCTATAGATGCAGGAGATACCACTGCGCTGGAGAAATTGCTGGCGCAACATCCGGAAATAGTGAGCGAGCGGCTGGACATGGCCACGGAGAACTACTTCCAGCAACCTTACCTGTTATGGTTCATTGCAGATAATCCCATCCGCAGGGGTACCCTGCCCGATAATATTACAGACAGCGCTGCTGTTATTATACGCGCTATTCAGCAGCATGCGCCGGATACCCTGCAACGGCAGGTCAATTATGCCTTAGGCCTGGTGGCCACCGGCAGCACGGCCCGTAACTGCGGCGTACAGCTGCCGCTGATGGATCTTTTACTGGATGCAGGCGCGATAGCCAACGGTGCGCTGAGCGCATTAGCGAATGGCAATGTATCGGCAGCCAAACATTTACTGGAACATGGGGAAGCCCTTACCCTGCCGGTAGCCGCCTGCCTGGGAATTGCCGACAGCGTGGAACGGCTGGGGCCTGATGCCAGCAAAGAAATAAGGGAAGTGGCTTTAGCAGCTGCCGCCTATTACGGGCAAACAAACATTATTTCCCTGCTGCTGCAAATGGAGCTGGATATTAACGCCTTTCCGCACGCAAAATGCAGCTTTCATGCCCATGCCACGGCCCTGCACCAGGCCGTGTCTTCCGGCTCGCTGGATACTGTAAAGATCTTAGTGCTGGCAGGCGCCCGGCTGGATATTAAAGACAAGATCTTCCAGGGTACGCCTTTAGACTGGGCAGAATACCTGCAGAATGAAGAGAACCACAACACCGGCTGCACCAAACAGCAATTTGCCCGCATTGCCAGTTACCTGCGTACTGCTGCCCAATAGTTTTACTGCTGACATAGGGCTGTCAGCCAGGAAGCTTAGCTTTGCAATGAACAAACGTAAACCACTATATGAAAACTACCGCCTTACTGGACCTGCGCCTGGCAAATCAACAGCTGTCAGCACATAATTTTACAAAACCGGAGGAGGTAGTAGCATGGATGGGCGCCCTGCAGTCGCAGGAATATGCACAGTCGCAATGGGCCATAGGCGCACGCCTGCCAGGTTTGCAGGAATCAGACATAGAGCAGGCGATTGCAGAAAAACGCATCACCCGCACCTGGTGTGTAAGAGGCACCCTGCATTTAGTGCATGCTGATGATGTACACTGGATGTTATCCCTGCTGGGACCGCGTATTATAAGCGGTGCTGCCAGCCGTTATAAAAGCCTGGAGCTGGATGAAAGAACCTTAAAGAAGACCCAAACCATTCTTTCCCGTACACTTAAAGATCATGAACCGCTTACGCGGGATGAGCTGACCGCTATATTTGATAAGGCAGGCATTGAAGCCAAAGGAGAACGTTTAACGCATATCCTTTACCACGCAGCAATGAACCAGCTGATCTGCATTGGCCCTAAAAGAGGTAACACCCCTACCTACACCCTGCTGCATGCACCAGCTGTTAAACCTTTTAAAGACCGCCCTGCTGCAGTTGCCGAACTGGCAAAAAGATATTTTTTAAGCCATGGTCCGGCTACTGTAAGTGATTTTATTTTATGGTCGGGCCTTCCCATTAAAGAAGCCCGCGAAGGACTGGAAGCGGTGAAACCGCTGCTTACTTCCTTTATACTGCAGCAAAAAGAATACTGGATGAACGCAAAACAACCGGCCATCGCAAAACCAGGCCTGTATTGCCTGCCCGGCTTTGATGAATATGTATTAGGCTATGAGGACCGGAGCCATTTTTTACCCGCGCAGCACAAAAGCATGGTATATACAACCAATGGCATCTTTAATCCCGTGATCGTACATAAAGGCACCATCATTGCCAGCTGGCAGCGTACCTTTAATAAAGACAGCGTAATAGTAACCTTAAAACCATTCCAACCTTTACCCCCCGCCACGCTGAAAAAAATAACTACCGCATTACAACCCTACGCTGCCTTCTGCAACAAAAAACTATCTATACTATAAAATCAAAGGGCCTCTCTACGAAGCCCCTTTTATTAATTATTAATTATTCATTAAACAGCGCGGCCCATAAACGGATCCGTAAAGCTCTCCTGCCCCGTCTCTACCCTGCCGGCATAACGTTTTTCAAACACATCATAACCATTGATCTTAATGCTGAAATCGTACCAGCCATGGCTGCTCTTCAGCGGCAGCACTATGTTAGCTGTATCGCCTTTAGCTACTGCCTTTGCTACATCGTTTGTTTTGTAAGCATGATCTTTAATAGCTACCTGCAGGGCTTTGGCCGCATCCTGGTTAGTTATTTTCACCACCACATTACCGGTAGGCTTTTTTGTTCTGGTATCCTGCTCATACTCCACAGCCACCTGTATGGCCGGGTCCTGCGCATTGCCCATCAGCTCCCGGTAAAAACCATTGGGGCCGTATAAACGCAAATGATATTTATTATTTTCAAACGCCTGCAAAGGCCATTCGTAGGTAATGCTGTCGCCGGCTTTTACGGCAAAGGCCCAGTTACGGGAAATATCAGTTATCCCTTTTTCATCTTTGAAGGTTCCCGGTGCATATACCGTAAAAGGCGAGCCTGCAGCATTTTTACCAAACACCTGGTTGCCGGCGCTCATTTTCAGCGTTACCTGTTTTTTATCTGCCGTGCAGGCGCCTTCTGCATAC
>NZ_DATCRF010000846.1:0-9076 GCF_036569125.1 Chitinophaga sp.
ATCCTGTATCACATGTTCAGATGCCGACATTTCCGGTAATGTGATCTGCGTTTCAGCAGCGCTTTCTGATGGCGTGCCGGCAAACAGCGCAATAGGCCGGTCGTGCAGGGCCGTTACTTCCCATAAGGCCCGGCGCCGGTCAAGGCCTAATGATCTGAAGGCATCTGCATCTGCCAGTTTTTCCAGGGTGTATTGTGATACACCGGCATCACGCAAAGCAGTAATAGTAGTATAGTGTGCAGTACGTGAGGTAACAAGTGCCTGCACATCTTCTTCCCGCACACCTTTTACCTGGCGAAAGCCCAGGCGTATCGCGTGCGGGAGATCAGGCCTTTTCTCGATCGTATTATCCCACATGGAATGGTTCACATCTACCGGCCGTACCTCTACACCGTGGTTCTTTGCATCGATCACGATCTGGGCCGGCTGGTAAAAGCCCATGGGCATGCTGTTGAGAAGGGCGCAGGCAAAAACATCGGGATAAAAACATTTAATCCAGGACGATACATATACCAGCAGGGCAAAGCTAACAGCATGGCTTTCCGGGAATCCGTAGCTTCCAAAGCCTTCCAGCTGTTTAAAAATGCGATGGGCAAATTCTTCATCGTATTTATTGGCCACCATTCCGCTAACCAGTTTTTCCCTGAACTTGCTTACCATGCCCGGCAGCTTAAAGGTGGCCATGCTGCGGCGAAGCGCATCCGCTTCCGCAGGTGTAAAACCTGCAGCATCAATGGCTATCTGCATGGCTTGTTCCTGGAACAGGGGTACGCCTAAGGTGCGTTTAAGAATGTTCTCTAACGCAGGAGAAGGATAGGTGACCAGTTTGGGATTTTTTCGCCGTTGTAAATACGGATGCACCATATCGCCCTGTATCGGCCCCGGCCGCACAATGGCCACCTCTATCACCAGGTCGTAAAATTCTTTAGGCCGCAGGCGGGGCAACATGGCCTGCTGCGCACGGCTCTCTATCTGGAAAACGCCAATGGTATCTGCATGAGAGATCATTTCATAAACGGCCTCGTTATCCTGCGGAATAGTAGCCAGCGTATAGGAGTCCCCGTAATGATCCTTCAACAGGTCAAAACCCTTACGGATGCAGGTGAGCATGCCCAATGCCAGCACATCTATCTTCAGAAACCCCAGGGCATCAATATCGTCCTTATTCCATTCAATACAGGTACGGTCTTCCATACGTGCATTCAGGATGGGGCATAGGTCAGACAATTTCCCCTGCGTAATTACAAAGCCCCCGGTATGCTGCCCCAGCTGCCGTGGAAAACCCATGAGCTGCCCGGTAAGCTGTAACACTTTCCGCAGCAGCGGATCATTGGCATTCAATCCCTGTTCTGTAAGGCGGTGCTCCTCAAACCATTCCTCCGTAAAATCCCAGATGGAGGCGGATAAGCGGTTAATGGTATCTACCGATAAGCCCATTGCTTTTCCTACATCGCGGATAGCGCCTTTTTGGCGTTGCTGCGTTACCGTTGCCACAATAGCTGCACGGTCGCGGCCATACTTTTTGTAAATGTATTGCATCACTTCCTCCCGCCGCTCATGCTCAAAGTCCACATCAATATCAGGGGGCTCATTCCGTGCAGAGGAAATAAAACGCTCAAACAGCAGATCGAATTTTGAGGGGTCAACAGAAGTAATACCCAGGCAGTAACAAACCGTGGAATTGGCCGCCGACCCACGGCCCTGACATAAAATATCCTGCTCCCTTGCATAGCGTACAATATCATGCACGGTTAAAAAGTAGGGGGCATAGTTTTTATCTTTAATAAAGTTAAGCTCGTGATCAATGGCCTTACTTACTTTTTCAGGAATGTCATTGCCAAACCGTTGCCGGGCGCCCTCCCGGGTAAGAATGGTTAGCTCTTCCTGCGGGCTGCGGCCATTACTGGTCAGCTCTTCAGGATATACATATTGCAGCATATCCAGCGAGAACTGGCAGGCTTCCGCAATTTCCTGTGTACGCTGGATGGCATCGGGGTATTGCCGGAACAGCCGCTGCATTTCATCCATGGGTTTCAGATACCGTTCTGCATTGGGGTGCAGCCGGAAGCCGGCATTATGGATAGTACATTTTTCACGGATACAGGTGAGCACATCCTGCAGCTGTCGGCGCGTAGTATGGTGGTAATGCACATCGTTGGTGGCCACCAGGGGTATGTGTAATTGTTGGGAGAGCTCTGAAAGCCGGTAGAGCTTTTTGGCATCATCGCCCTGGTAGCTGCGGGATGCAGCCAGGTACAGCTCATCGCTCAAAGCTTCCCGGTATGCTTTCAAGGCCTGCCAGAAATCCGGTTCAAAGCTGAAGCTTGTGTTTAATGAATCAGGTGGTATTACAATGAACTTTATGCCTTTGGCATATTTATATACATCGGCCTTAAACAGCTCACATTTACCTTTCTCCGTTCTCAGGTTACCTTCTGTCAGCAGGTTACAAAGCCGGCTATAGGCTTCTTTATTGGTGGGATATGCCAGCAGGCTGGGGCCATCCACGAGGTCAAGCCGGCAGCCGGGAATGAGCTGTATATCTTTTCCCCTGGCGGCTACATGCGCGCGTACAATGCCCGCAAGCGTGTTACGGTCTGTAATGGCTATCTTCTTATAACCATAAGCCAACGCCTGCTCTACCAGCTCTTCCGGATGAGAGGCGCCCCGCAGGAAGCTAAAATTAGAGGTAACCTGTAATTCAGTGTACATACATCATCTCATTTTCTTACGCAAAAAAGCCGTGAATGAACCAGCAATGCGGTTTATTCTCATCATAATGCCCCGACCTGAAAAGCCAGTAACGGCGGCCATCCTCATCCTCCACTGCATAATAATCCCTGTGCAGGCCTTCCTCCAGCCACCATTCGCGTTCAATACGTTCAGGACCATCTGCCTTTTTTATGTAGTGCAGCTTGCCTTTGTATGTAAATAACATGGGCGGATAGTCAGGTATGGGGGCGCTTACCTCTACCGGCTCCGGTTCCCGCAACAGCTGTGTGGGGCGGGGACGGTCTGTGCGCCAGGGGATGGTTGGTTTTTCCTGCATGGAAGTGGTGGGGATAACAGACCGTTCGGGCCAGTAATGTTGTACAGGCAAATAACGGCGAATGGTATGCACGCCTGTTTTACCCGCCAGCCGGTCTGTCAGCTGCGCCAGGGTAATGCTTTCCAGGCTGCAGCCACCGGTCCACAATGTTTCCTGCTGGGAAAAAGCATCTTCCACATGGGGTGCTTCCAGTATAAAAAGCTCTATGCCTAAGGCCGGTTCAATAGTGGGGATCTTATTTTCAAACAGTTTAAAAAGATGACGGGCATTGTGTGAGGCACGGTTAGTTCCAATTTCCACCTGTTCAATCTTCCCATCCACCCGGTATGCTTTAAGAACAGCGGTACGCAATCCCTTGCCTTTTTGCTGCAGGCGGATGCAAAGTGCTTCCAGCAGCCGTTGCAGCGCAATTTCAATACCCGTTGCCGTTAGTATCGGTTCTAAACAGGGCAGCCGTTCCTGGTAGGGGGGAATGGGCAACAGCGGATCAATAGTTTCCTCTTCCCGGCCCAGGGCCTGGTCTATCCGGCAAAGCAGCTCCTGGCCAAAGCGCCTGCGCAGCGCCGAACGCGGCATGTTTATAAAACTGTTAACCTGGTACAGGCCCAGCTTTTGTAAACGTTCCAGCAGATCCGGTTCCAGGCGCAGCGCAGCTGGTGGTAAAGGCAGCAGGGCAGTGGCCTGCTCTCCGCTTTTAATAATGCACGTAACCTTTCCATACCGCGCTACCGCCCATGCGGTACCAATGGTATCTGCAATGGCTACACGTACATGATAGCCAAAAGCTTTTAAGCGGGTAATGATCTCCTGCAGGTAAGGCTGTTCTCCACCCCACAGGTGCGCACAGCCACTGGCATCCAGTATCAAACCATCGGGCAGATCGGTGGCGGCAACAGGAGTATAACGTATACACCATTTGCAAAGCGCTTTCAGTAATTGCTCCGCTAACCCGGGTTTGTTGTTAAATACCTGCAGTGCGGGAACAATGGCCCTGGCATCTGCCAGCACCATTCCAACAAAAATGCCCTGTGCCTGCGCAGCAGCGCTGGCAGCTGTTATTACCATACGTCCGTGATCAGGCGCCGCCAGTATAAAAGGCTGATCCTGTAATTCTGGCCTGCGGATGATCAGCCAGTCTGTTATTAAATGACGGAACCATATGGCTACAAAACGTTTGGGCATGTTATCCTATTTTTCGTATATCCGCCTGCGGTTGTAATGCAATATTTTCAGTGATCATGTTGAACCGGCCCTGCGCCCATTCCAGCTGCCATTCGCCGGGTTTTCCATTGCGCACTTTTATAAGTGCTATATGCCAGCGGGGAAAGCCAATGACAGGTATATTGTTAATGGGCCCGCTGGGCAACGGGGTGATCCTCCACCGGGCCACACAGGCATTTGCGTTCAGATCACGTGGCTGATGACGCAGTATAAAACCGGTTACCCTGCTTTGCTCTACTGCCAGCTGCAGCCGCCTGGATGCGGTAAAGCTAATGTCCCGCATTTCGCCTACCACAGCTGCCAGCCCTTCACATTTCAACGCTTCTTCCATAGCCCATAACACATCCCGCTCGCGTTGCAGATCTACAAAAATGATCTGGTCGGGTGTTACGCCAAACATTGCCAATGCAGGCGGAAAAAGGGTGCGCGCTGCGCTGATCCATACACAAACACGGCCCTGCTGCATCAGGGGGGCCAGCAGGCCGGCAATAAACCCGGTGGTAGCTGCTGCCTGTTCTGCAGCGTCACTTAAAAATTCATGAACGGCTGCTGTAGGAAAAACCGCGTTGGGGAATGCCGCCTCCACGGGCTCAAGGCCTGCGTGAACAGCTGCATTTATCGCTGGTTTAAAACCCTGCAAAAGCAACAGCTCTTTTTGTAACTGACTAATGATCTCTTTTTTAGTGGCGGACATGGCGGAGGATCTTATTTACTGATCATATGAATGTGTGGAGTAAAGTGATCCGCTGCCGCTTTTCCTATCGTTATCATGCTGCCAATATTTTTAGCAATTATATGCTAAAAATATTAGTCAGGCAAGGTGCTTAACAATCCAATATTAATATGGTGTTTGTAAGTGGGTGATTATCAGGATAAAGAACAGGTATTCATGTGGATGATTTTTTACAGCATAGGTGGCTTGTTAACAAACCGCTTACTCATTTTTCCGCTAATACCTCCTGCAGCCGCTCCCGGTGGCGGTCTCCCCATTCGCCCATTACCTTTATCACAGGCAGCAGAGTGGCCCCGAATTCGGTTAAGGTATATTCTACTTTAGGGGGCAGCTCTGAATAAACTTTCCGGGAAATAAGGCCCGCTGCAAACAGCTCATTCAGCTGCACGGCCAGCACTTTCCGGTTAGCGCCCGGTAACCTGCGCAACAAGGCACCCGGCCGTTTAATGCCCTGGCTTATATAATGAATAAGCCCCACTTTCCATTTGCCATACAGCACTTCCCGGGCCAGGTACACGCTGCAATCCAGCTTTACGGGATTTTTTCTTTTATACATGTACCAAAGATAATATATCCGCCGCCGGCGGCCATAGGGATAAATTTATGGCTATTGAATCATTTATGCGTACTTGTTTGCCAGGCCTCCCGGATAGAATTTTGCATTAAAAATAAGCGATGCAATACAGGTTATTCGGAACAGGAACAGGTTTAAGAGTAAGCGGCATAGCCCTTGGCGGCGCTATGTTCAGTAATAACGGCGGATATGGCGCAGAACCGGCTGCCGTGCGTGAGATGCTGGAAACTTACCTGGCAGCAGGCGGGAACTTTATAGACACATCGGACCTGTACCAGGGTGGTGGGTCAGAGCAGCTGATCGGTGAGTATATATCGGGCCGGCGAAATGAGCTGGTGCTGGCTACCAAATATACATTCACTCATTCCCGTTCCTCCACCATAGCCATGCTTGGCAACAGCCGCAAAGCTATGGTACAGGCCGTGGACGCAAGTCTCAAACGCCTGCGTACAGATTATATAGATCTTTACCTGGCACATGCTGCAGATAATGTTACGCCTGTGGAAGAGATCATGCGCGGTTTTGAAGACCTGACCCGCTCCGGCAAGATCATTTACGGAGGCCTTTCCAACTTCCCTGCATGGCGTGTTGCCACTGCAGCAACGCTGGCGGACCTACGAAACTGGGCGCCGCTTACCTGCATACAGCTGGAGTACAGCCTTATTAGCCGTGCCGCAGAACGGGAGCTGCTGCCTATGGCTAATGGTTTTGGTTTGGCGGTTTTAGGCTATTCCCCGCTGGGCGGCGGTGTGCTTACCGGTAAATACCGGAAGGGCGGGACCGGCCGTATAACACACATTGCCGGTAAAACACCGGATGTGCAGTATGATGCTATTCTTGATCAGCTGTTTGAAATAGCAACAGTAACCGGCGCTAACGCAGGGCAGGTGGCCATTGCATGGGCCGCAGCCAGGGGCGTGATCCCGGTAATTGGCCCGCGGACAACAGCCCAGCTGGAAGATAACCTGGGCGCAGTGCATGTTCAGCTTACTGCAGAACATATTAACCGGCTGGATGAAGTGAGCGCAATTGTTTTAGGTTACCCGCATGAGCTGCTGGCAGAGCAGCAGGCAAGGCTGGCGGCGGGGCAGCCGGAGCTGACAGAAAAGCCGCGTAGGGTGGTGGTGTAACGGAAAAGCCTGCCGCCAAAAGGGCTCACCTTTGAGTCCACACAATGGCAGCATTTTAAAGACAGTGTATTTACTTCCCATCACATACGGCTGGAAAAAATGCTGGATAGTTATGGCTATCCGGGTAGTGATATGGTAGGGGAGGAAGGTGCGCATCATTTCTGGTTATTGGTGCAGCACCTGGATAAATGATCTGCATCAGCAACAGGTAATTAAGGCCATGGAGCAGCAGGTGGCTGATAAAAAAGCATTCTCCCAAAGACCTGGCGTATTTAACAGACCGTGTGCGGCTGAATACCGGCGGTAAACAGGTGTACGGCACGCAGGCCACTTATAATATAGATAGCTGCCAGGCTATTCCCAAACCCCTGGAAGATCCGGCATCTGTGAATGAGCGGCGGAAAGCAGTAGGCCTGGAGCCGCTGGAAAATTATCTGAACATGATGAGCGAAAGCCATTTCCAGATGAATAAGGAAATGTATGAAAAGAAAGGTATTCAAGGGCCTAAGCTGATTAGCAAAAAAATAAGTAATGACCGTATGATCATTACTTATTATCGCTAAAGCAGTGTGCTGCTATTTGAGCTTTACGTGCACTACCTCTCCATCCTTCTCTACTTCCACGTACTTTTCCAGCAGGTCAGCGTGCCCTATATTATAATACTCCCGCTGGTAATAATTCGTACTTCCGCCATAGCTATTATAGCCGGTACCGGTATACCGGTCGTAATAAGCGCCGGAGCTCCAGTTCAGCACGGCCTGCAGGTAATATTTGCCGGGTTTCATATCCGGGAAGGTGAACTCACCGTCGCTATTGGTAATAGCTTCCAGGCGAAAGCGCCAGGCATCCGGAGAGATGTAGGCATATTTCAGCTTCTTGGGATTTTCCTTTTTCTTCAGGTCCAGGTACTCTTCCAGGTAAGGTGTTACCGGGAATAAGATGATCTTGATCTTATTGGCATAGATCTTTTTTCCCAGCGGCGCTTTATAACCAAGCCCTGTTTTAGGTTTGGTAAAAGCTACTCCCTTAATTGCGCCCTTGCCAAGCGCCAATGCTTTCCTGGCGGCTAAAGTATCAAACGGTGTTTTGGCAAACAGGCGGATGGTATCATCCCGCTCCTTTTCTACGTACTGTGCTTTTGTTGGTGTGCTTAGTAAAACAGTCCCCAGCGTAAACAGAAAAATGGCCGCATTTGTACAATTTTTCAATAATAGATCCTTTTGCTTCATGGTTAAGATAAACGATGTTTGGGTTCTTAAAATATATTAATAAGATCAATGGTGTCCCTTTATTATACAAATGCGTATAGGCGGCAAAGTTAATTATTTACCGGGTTTTTTAAAGCGGAAAGCTTTGTGAGCATAGGTTTCAGGGCTAACCGTATGATTAGCAATATGAAAAAAGCCACTAACTATTGGTAAGCAGGTGCTTCTGTATGTACCGGGAACCGGCACCAGGGTCGAGAACGTTTACATAATTTTTTATGCAGGTAAAGGAAATACCAGTTATATTAGAAGTACACTCAGGTCCGGTATTCATCCAGCCGGCATAATTTATAAGGGGGAATACAACTATTGTAATTTAGGGAACACACCTGTATCTACGCTTATGGCCAGTATGATCACTATAAAGGATATTGCGCGTAATCTGAATATTTCCGTAGCCACGGTGTCCAGGGCTTTGCGCGATACCTATGATGTTAATAAGGAAACGCGCGAAAAGGTGCTGCAAATGGCCAAAGCGCTGGATTATAAACCGAATGTGAACGCCACCGGCTTAGCAAAAGGAAAAACCAATAACATTGGCATTATCCTGCCTTTTGTAACCAATTATTATTTCTCCACCGTTATTACGGGCATCCAGGAAGTGGCATACAGCAAGGGATACAACATTATGCTGTTCATTACCAATGATGCCGAAGAGCGGGAAATAGACATCACGCACAACCTGAACATTTCCAGTTTTGCGGGTTTCCTGGTATCCTCCTGCGCGTCTTCTTTCAAACATTTCAGCGAGCTCACAGACAAAGGTATCCATGTAGTGTTCTTTGACCGCGTATCACCTACCATGGATACTTCTAAGGTAATGCAGGATGATTATAACGGCGCCTTTATGGCTACGGAGCACCTTATTCAGCAGGGCTATACCAGGATAGCGCACCTGGCCGGCCCGCGCGGCATTGCCATGACGGAGAAAAGATTAAAAGGTTACCAGGATGCGCTGGAAAAACATAACCTGCCGCTCAATGAGCAGTTCATTATCCACTCCGGTTTTTCGCAGGATTGTGGTGAAGCAGACACACAAAAATTATTATCCTGTAAAAAAAGGCCCGATGCTATTTTCGGTGTGAATGACCGTAAAGCCATTGG
>NZ_DATCRF010000847.1:0-6750 GCF_036569125.1 Chitinophaga sp.
TCCGGGATCTTTGCGGATATTATCAGAACAGCGAGATAAAGGCTGAACGCAAAACGCCGAACGCTTAACGCTAAAAGCTCAAAGCAAAAAGCTAAAAGCTAAAAGCTAAAAGCTAAAAGCTAAAAGCTGAAAGCCTTATTATCCGCTGCATTCGCGTTAAGCATTCAGCATTCAGCGTTCAGCGCATTCGTAATTCGTAATTGAATAATTCGTAATTATAAACCATGGATTCAATAAAAGTATTCGCTCCAGGAACCGTAGCCAACGTGGCCTGTGGCTTTGATGTGGTAGGCTTGGCAATGGATGCGCCGGGCGATGAAATGATCATTCGCAGAAGTGAGCAGCCCGGCGTGCAGATCAAAGCGGTGCACGGCGCCAAACTGTCTACCGATGCTGCGCAAAATGTTGCTGGTGTGGCTTTACAGGCCCTGTTGCAGAAGTACGATAACCCGGATGTTGGCTTTGAAGTAGAAATATTCAAGAACATACAACCCGGCAGCGGCATAGGCTCCAGCGCCGCCAGCTCTGCCGGCGCGGTAGTAGGCGCTAACCATTTATTAGGTCAGCCTTTTACACCCAAACAGCTGGTGCGTTTTGCCATGGAAGGCGAGCGCCTGGCCAGCGGCGCAGCGCATGCCGATAACGTAGCACCTGCCATCATGGGTGGTTTTACACTGGTAAGAAGCTACAAACCTTTGGACATTACCGGCCTGCACACACCGGCCGATCTGTGGGTAACAGTGATCCATCCGCAGATAGAAGTAAAAACTTCCGACGCCCGCGAAATACTGAAACAAAAAGTATTGATGACAGACGCCATCCGCCAGTGGGGTAATGTTGGCGCGCTGGTAGCAGGTTTGTACCAGGAGAACTACGGCCTTATCAGCCGCGCCCTGGAAGATGTGATCGTAGAACCGGTACGCGCTATCCTGATCCCCGCTTTTTATGAGCTGAAGCTGAAGTGTAAGGAAACCGGCGCTTTAGGCGGCGGCATCTCCGGCTCCGGCCCTTCTGTATTTATGCTTAGCAAAGGAGAAGCTATTGCCCGCCAGGTAGCCGCTACTATGGACAGCGTGTATGCTCCGCTGGGCGTAGATTATAAAGTACACGTTTCTCCTATCAACAAGGAAGGCGTAAAAGTGATCAGCTAAAACATTTTAGATTTTAGATTTACGATTTTAGATTTTGAAGCTGTTTGAACAGCAGTAGGGTCATAAATCGCTGCATTAAATCTAAAATCCCAAATCTAAAATCGTAAATAAGAACGATGTTATATTTCAGTTTACAGAACAACCAGCACCGCGTATCCTTCGAACAGGCCGTTGTACAGGGCCTGGCGCCGGATAAAGGTTTATACTTCCCGGATCATATTCCCACACTGGAAAAAGACCTGGTAGATTCCCTGGATAACTACGATGATTTTGATATTGCCTACCGCGCCATTCATCCCTTTACAGGCGATGAAATACCGATGGCTAAGCTGCAGCAGATCATTCACGATACGCTCAATTTCCCTTTCCCGCTGCATCCCGTGCAAAAGGATATTTATACACTGGAGCTGTTTCACGGCCCTACCCTTGCGTTTAAGGATGTAGGCGCCCGTTTTATGGCCGGCTGCTTAGGATACTTCCGCCGTAACGACGCCCGCCCGGTAACGGTGCTGGTAGCCACTTCCGGCGATACCGGCGGTGCCGTGGCCTATGGTTTTCATCATGTACCCGGTGTACGCGTGGTGATCTTATACCCCAGCGGCAAAGTAAGCACGCTGCAGGAAAAACAGCTCACTACCCTTAACGGCAATATTACCGCCCTGGAAATACAAGGCACCTTTGATGATTGCCAGCGTATGGTAAAAACCGCTTTCCTGGACCAGGAGCTGCAGCAGCATAGCCTGCTCACATCTGCCAACTCTATTAACGTAGCCCGCTGGCTGCCGCAAATGTTCTATTATCTGCTGGCCGCCAAACAGGTGAAGGTGATGGGCGCTGATCCTAACATCGTGTTCTCTGTGCCCAGCGGCAACTTTGGCAATATTTGCGCAGGTGTTATGGCAGCAGCCATGGGCCTTTCTGTAAAACATTTTGTGGCCAGCACCAATGTGAATGATACGGTGCCGCGCTTTATGCTCAATGGCCAGTACGATCCCCGCCCTGCCACGCCTACCCTTTCCAATGCCATGGATGTGGCAGATCCCAGCAATTTCGTACGCATCTTACAGTTATTTGCCCATAGCCTGCCTGAGTTGCAGCAAAAAATGTCGTCTTACAGCTATACGGATCAGCAAACAGTAGCAGCCATGGAACAGGTATGGAATGAGCAGCATTATATGCTGGATCCTCACGGCGCAGTAGGTTACCTGGGCCTGCAGCAATATCTGCAGAACAATCCCGGCAAGGCTACCGGCATTTTCCTGGAAACAGCCCACCCGGTTAAGTTTGCGGATACTGCGCCTAAAGACCTGCAAAAGGCCATTACCATTCCGGACCGCGTACAAAACCTGTACAAGCTGCAAAAACAGGCCGTGCTGTTGCCGGCGGAATATGGCGCGCTGAAAGAGTGGATGATGCAGCACTGATCAACGTTTACACGGTGTTTTCCACATAAAAAGGAGCCCCTGCGGCTCCTTATTTTTTGCCCTTTTTACCACATCAAGCCTGCATTAAGTCCACATCAAGTCCACGTCATGTCCACAATGTACTGGTGTGCCATTGCGTTATAATTGCACAAAAACCTTACTATGACTGTCCTTTTGTGGTGCTCCAACCCGGCCGCTGTTCATGAAACTGCCTGCCACAGGCGCTTTACAAAGATTGTTAGTATTTATGCGCGGCATGCTTATTTTCGTGCCATGAAATATTTGCCGCTCCTGTTATTTATCCTATGCCTGGCCTGTAACAATACCGCCACACCAGGTAAGCAGTCCGCAAAGGATTCCGTATTATACACGCCGCTTATACTGCCCTTAACGGATTCTATTCTCCAGTTCCCGGATAATGCCGCCCTGTACTTCCGCCGGGCCCTGCTCCTGTTCAATACAGATCCTGCGCTGGCCCAGGCCGATTTTGAAAAAGCAGCCGCACTGCAGCCCACCGTAACCGACCATTGGGCCGGCGCCGGCGAAGCCGCCCTGGTAACAGAACATTATAAGGAGGCCGGCGCTTATTTTGAAAAAGCCCTACAAACCGCGCCCGCCAATAGTTACCTGCAATACCGCCTGGCCATGGCCTGGATAGAGATCAAACAATACGAACGTGCCGATAGCCTGGCTGCCCGTATGGAAAAAACCGCAGACGGCTACGCCCAGGCTTTTTACCTGAAAGCCCGCATTGCAGAAGATCACCAGGATACCGCGCAGGCCATTGCTCACCTGAAAGCGGCAGTAGCCAAAGCCGGCGCCCAAAGCGAGTTTGAAGCTGTAATGGAGCTGGCCGACCTGCTACGGGCCCGCCGTAATGCGGAAGCGGTGAAATATTATGAAATGGCTTTCCGGCAGGATCCTACCAATGCGGATCCGCTCTACGATATGGCACAGTATTACCAGGAACAGGGCAAACAAAAGGAAGCCACGTTCACGTATAAACGCTGTATAGAGGCAGATCCCGGCTATGCGGCTGCTTATATAGCCCTGGGTAAGCAGGAGGCGCAGCAACAGCAATGGAAGCCTGCCCTGAATTATTTTACCCTGGCTGCCAAAGCCCAGCCTACCGATGCAGAAGCATATTATTTCCGTGGGATGTGTTATGAGCAGCTGGGCAATAAACCCGCTGCCCGGGATGATTACAGCAAAGCGCTTACCTTCCGCAAAAGCTATCCCGAAGCAAAGACAGCGCTGGAGAGAGTGAAATAATTAATTACGAATTACGGATTAAATGCAGCGGAGATTATGTTATGCTTAATTAATTTATAATTATAATTGCAACGGATATGGTTAGAAACGATGTGTACAACATATCGAACCTTCACTTCGATCACATTCGTAATTGAATAATTCGTAATTCATGGAACAAAAGAACGTCATAGTCGCTCCTTCCCTGCTGGCGGCTAATTTCCTGGAAATAGGCAAAGAGGTGGAAATGGTGAACCGCAGCGAAGCCGGCTGGCTGCACCTGGATGTAATGGACGGGCAGTTTGTGCCAAACATCAGCTTTGGCATTCCCGTTATTACAGCAGTAACAAAGCTGGCTAAAAAGGTGTGCGATGTGCACCTGATGATAGAACATCCTGAGCAATATGCCGAAGCCTTTAAAAAGGCCGGCGCAAATATATTAACCGTTCATGCAGAAGCCTGTGTGCACCTGCACCGTAATATCCAGCAAATAAAATCCCTGGGCATGAAAGCGGGTGTAGCCCTCAATCCGCACACCCCGGTACAGATCCTGGAAAACGTGATCGGCGATATTGATGTAGTGCTGGTGATGAGCGTGAACCCCGGATTTGGCGGCCAGTCCTTTATACCGCAAACCCTGCCTAAGCTGCGTCAGCTGAAGGCATTGATACAGCAACACGATTCTAAAGCGCTCATTGAGGTGGATGGCGGCATTACGGTAGCCAATGCAGCCGAAATAGTGGCTGCCGGCGCCGATGTGCTGGTAGCGGGCAACACCGTCTTCTCCGCCCCTGATCCTGAAGCTGTGATCAGGCAGCTGAAAAACGCGTAAATGTGCAAATATGCACATGTGCAGATGTGCAGATATTAATGCGGACTTCGGGGCAATTCATTACAGCATAACAGGCCATAATGCTTTAGCATAAGCAAATGGCAAGCTTCGGGGCATTCCATCTGCACATCTGCACATGTACATATCTGCACATTGAACTACATTCCCAACTGCAAAATCGTGTCCCTGGACAATGGCTTGGTAAGGTAGCCTTTCACAAAAGAATAGCTCCCTACCCGTTCGCGGTCATTCTCGTCAATGGAGGAGGTTAGCACATAGATCTGGATCTTCCTGCATAACGTGTTAGATAAGGTGGAATAGGCATCCAGGAACTCCCAGCCATCCATTACCGGCATGTTAAGGTCCAGTAAAATCACATCCGGTAATGCGCTGCCATCTCCCTGGTGTCCCGCCAGGTAATCCAGCACCTCCTGGGCATCAGAGAACGCCTGCATGGAGTTACTGATCCCCTGCCTGTCTATCATGATCTGTGTAATTTGCTGATGAATAGGATCGTCATCAACAATAAAAATCAAATTGAGCCGGTTCATAGATGGGGATTATTCAGGTTTTATAGCTTTAAATGTAAGAATAATATTTGGTCCTGAACCTTATAGACGGTTTTGCTGCAACAAGTTATGCAAGGCTGTCACCGGAACTGCGTTTATACTTACCATGCAGTAGGCTCATGACCGCTTGCCCATAAAACATAACGGATCAAATCCGCTACACCTCTACCCCCTTAGCTGCTTATCTCACAGGCATTCCCCCGCATATAAAAACACAGCAGCAAGCCCCGCCATAGCTCCTGATCCATTACTTTTCCACCATTGTGGATTTCCTTTTTCGACAATTCTTAAATGAGTAATATCTTTGGCACAAAACCAAGAAAGATGAAAGTAATGATTATCATGCGATCGGAGAGTGACAAGCTGGTATGGCAGCTGCATTACCCGGCGTAGTATCTGCATACACTTCATTACCCGTACAGGGCGTGTCCCTGGAAGGCGGCTTATCCGGCGGTGTAGCGCCCGCAATGCAGCCATCCCGGCGGCCCGTATACTGGCATCAGGCAATCCGGCCATTGCAGAACGCGTGGAAGCATTTAAGCAAAACGGCTACCGGATTTAGTAATTGCTTAACAATTCTGCCAGCGGGTTTGAGCGAAAAAAAATTATATTACAGCTTATTAGCTAAAATCAAACTAGATTTTGACAGAATCAATTATCAACTTAGATAGCATTAACCCTATCGAGTTTTTCGGTGTTAATAACGGAAAGCTGGACCTGCTCAAAAAGAAATTCCCGCTGCTAAAAATACTTTCCAGGGGTACGCAGCTTAAATTATCCGGCGCGCCTGAAGAGGTAGCTACCGCCAAGGATAAGATAGGCCAGATCGTAAAGTACCTGGAACGTAACGGCAACCTCTCTGAAGGATACTTTGAACAGATCCTGGGGGAAGAG
This sequence comes from Chitinophaga sp., assembly GCF_036569125.1. Taxonomy (GTDB): domain Bacteria; phylum Bacteroidota; class Bacteroidia; order Chitinophagales; family Chitinophagaceae; genus Chitinophaga. The sequence continues at coordinate 6,122 of NZ_DATCRF010000847.1, forward strand.
GAAAAGGTAGACAATTTCACAGACCGCAACCCGAACGATGTGCTGGTATTTGGTCCAAATGGCCGCACCGTAAGGGCTAAAACAGCCAACCAGCAAAAAATGGTAGGCCTGGCGGAAAAGAATGATATTGTATTCGCCATCGGCCCTGCAGGTACCGGTAAAACCTATACCGCGGTAGCCCTGGCTGTACGCGCCTTAAAGAACAAGGCCGTACGCAAGATCATCCTCACCCGCCCTGCGGTGGAAGCCGGTGAAAGCCTGGGCTTTTTACCCGGTGACCTGAAGGAAAAGATAGACCCATACCTGCGCCCGCTGTACGATGCGCTGGACGATATGATCCCGGCCGACAAGCTAAGCTATTTCATGACCAACCGCGTGATAGAAATAGCGCCGCTGGCGTATATGCGTGGCCGTACGCTGGACAACTCCTTTATAATCCTGGATGAAGCGCAGAACGCAACCGACCTGCAGCTTAAAATGTTCCTGACCCGTATCGGCGCCTCCGCCAAAGCTATTATCACCGGCGATCTTACGCAGATCGACCTTCCCAAGAACCAGAAATCCGGGCTGGAAAAAGCCACCCGTATCCTCCGGCATATTGACGGTATCGGTTATCTGCAGCTCGACGA
>NZ_DATCRF010000848.1:0-12352 GCF_036569125.1 Chitinophaga sp.
TGCGGATTGCTGGGCAGATCGCCCTGCATGCCGAAGTCGCCGGTGCTTTTCACAATGCCCCTGCCGAATACTTCCTGCCATTGCTGGTTCACAAAAACCCTTGCTGTGAGCGGGTTCCGCTTGTCGAACAACCAGGCGGCCAGGCCAAGGCGGTTAGCCGGGTATTGCTTTACATCAAAGGGCAGCACGGCATGCGGTGTTTCGGGCTGTACTTCCAGCGTAGGGTTATCATAGTTACCACGGCCAAGGATATACGTTTTCCGCGTGGTATCCTTCTCGCCCATCACCGATACGATCAGCTTATTGGTATCCTGCTTGTTAATGAAATTGAGCACGCCTTTGAGATCTTCTTTGGTGATCTCCATATAGGGCGTTTTGGCATAGGTTTCAGGCCCACCTACCGTTGATTGCAGCCCCACTTCCTTCACATTATTAAAGAAAGCAAAGAGCTCATAATATTCTTTTTGTGAGAAAGGATCATACTTGTGATCGTGGCAGTGCGCGCATTCAATGGTGATACCCAGCATGCTTTTGCCGAATGTGTTGGTACGGTCCGTCACATATTCGATGCGGTATTCTTCATCAATTACCCCGCCTTCTTCGGTGATCTTATGGTTGCGGTTAAAGCCGGAGGCCAGCAATTGTTCGCGGGTGGCGCCGGGGAGCATATCTCCTGCCAGCTGCCAGGTTATAAAATCCCTGTAGGAAAGGTTTTCATTGAATGCATGGATCACCCAATCACGCCAGGGCCACATGGAGCGGTAGTTGTCGTCCTGGTAGCCGTGTGAATCTGCATACCGGGCTACATCCATCCAGTGTACTGCCATTTTCTCGCCATAGGCGCTGTCGGCCAGCAGCTCGTCTACCATACGCTCATAACCTGCCTCGCTGGTATCTTTGGCAAAACGTTCCATTCTTTCAGGTGAGGGCGGCAGGCCGGTAAGATCCAGGCAAAGGCGTTTCAGCAGTCTTTCGTGATCTGCTGCAGGATTGGGTTCCAGCCCATGCTGCTCCATGCGGGCCAGTACAAAATAATCTATTTCGTTGCGCGCCCAATTCTCCTTGTCTACTTTGGGTAAAGCAGGTTTCAGCGGTGCTACAAATGCCCAGTGAGGCTTATATTTTGCACCTTGTTTGATCCACTTCTCGATCAGCTTTACTTCATAACTGCTCAGCGCCATGTTGGTGGATGGAGGCGGCATACGCATGGAAGAATCTGTACTGCTGATCCGCTGGTATACTACAGAAGCCAGCGGATCGCCCGGCACTAAGGCATGTGCGCCGGGAGTTTCGCGCAGCGCTTTATAAGCGCTGTCGGCAATATCGAGCCGAAGGCCGGCTTCGCGTTTATTGGCATCAGGACCATGACAGGCAAAACATTTATCTGATAAAATGGGCCGTATATCAAAATTGTAGTCTACAAGTTCCGGTAATTTTCCAGGCTGGTTTTCGGGTGCATCGCTATTATTGCATGCATACAAAAATGCAAGAGAACAGATGACGAGTCTGACATAACGGTGGAACATAATTTCGGCAATTAATTGAAACAGTCTTGGTACAGGCGAATGATCCGGCAATTGATTATTATACGTGATCCTGTTGTTATAGTAAAGATCGGCTATAATCAGGCATGACTTTGATAGTATTTTATCCCATAATAATAGTTTATTCTCATTATGTATATACATACACACATAATGAGAACAACTACTATTGCACTGTAAAAAACGGCTTATGAAGAAGTTAGCAGTACGCCGGTTGGGGTAAGTATTTTGGGGTTACAGTTACAGGGATGGAATCTTAATCGTGATAAGATGATCTACCGTGCAGTGTCCTCAACAGGGTCCGGAGCTGCGGGGTGCTGCGGATCATAAACGGCTACTCCTACCCTGGAATCGGCGCAGCCGTAATAGAGGTACCATTTATGTTTAAACCAGGCCATGCCCTCAATAAACACCGTTCCGCTTGAATACTGACCGCGTTTTTCGAAAGCTTCGCGGGGCCTGAAAAATGGCACATCCAGCCGTGCAATTAATTTGGTTGGTTCGGTTTTGTCGAACAGCATCTGACCGGCACTGTATGTTCCTGCGGCAAAACGTTTATCGCCTTTGGCAGCATCGTTCCGGCCATTGTATAACAGGATGATGCCTTTATCTGTCAGCAAAGCAGGAGGGCCGCATTCGGTCATATCACTGTCGAAATAGCCTTTTCGCGGAGAGGCCAGGATCAGCAATTCACCTTTATCATCCACTAAAGGACGCCAGTCAGTGAGGTTGGTAGAGGTGGCGGCATACACATGCCGTTCGCCCCAATACATGAAATACTGACCGTTCACTTTGGCAATAACCTGCTTATCGCCCTTAACCCGGGTAAGGATGGATGCTGATTTAGTGGCGATGTTGAAAAACTTTCCATTATATGCGTCCTGAAAAAGAGGCCCGTGCTTTGTCCAATGCACCAGGTCTTTTGAGGTGGCTGCTGCCAGGCGCGGCACCTTACGGTTCCATTGTGTATACAGCATTACATAAGTACCATCTTCCGACACGGCTATCCGCGGATCTTCGCAGCCACCGGGCCATTCAAATGCTTTCTGATCATCATCTGCCGGAAAAAGAACAGGTTCCTTTTTGCGTTTAAAATGCAGGCCATCCCGGCTTTCGGCATAGCCAAGGCGCGAGGTACGGGTACCGATCTTTATCCCGCTGTTATCTTCAGAGCGGTAAATGACCACTATTTTACCATCTTTAACCGCTGCCCCGGGGTTAAAGGTATCGTTGATCTCCCATTTAATTTTTGACCTGCTCATTGGATCCATGAATGAGGCAGTAGTGTCCGGCAAGATGATGGGATTCTCTCCCGCCGGTCTTAAAAAACCGCCCAAAGCCCAATCAGGCAGGGAGCTGGCAGACTGTGCGAAAGTTATTTGAGTGAGAAAAGATAACAGCAGGAGAACGCCGCTGAAGAATGCTTTATTCATAATAGAGTCTTAATGTATTTTGAACTAAATGCAACCAATATACGCGGATCTGTAAAATGATCCGCGTATATTCTGATCAATAACCGGGATTTTGCGGATACTTGTCGCCGGTAATGGTCCTGTCTATCTGGCTTTGTGGAATGGGTCTTAAAATGTGCTTGTCTTTAATATTCACGCCTGCATCGGGGTTGTGTAATTTCACACGTTCTATCAGCTTATTCGTTCTTACCAGGTCCAGCCAGCGGGTTTGTTCGCCGGCTAACTCGCGTGCCCGCTCATCCAGGATATAGTCCAGCGTAATATCAGCCGGTGTAACAGCCATGTTGGCGGCATTCCCGGTTGGATATGCTGCCCGCTCGCGTACCACATTAATATATTTAGCGGCACTGGCATTATCGCTCATATTAAAAGCTGCTTCTGCTGCCAGCAGATAGGTTTCGGCCAGACGGTAAGCGATCACCGGCCTTACCGACGGATCATTAATGCTGGCCCTTTTAGTATCCTGGTATTTGAGCATGGTTGGATATAACTGCAGGGTATACTTCCGCGGCGGCACAAGCAGGTAGCGTATGGACGAGATCTGGTCATCACTAACATCCACCCCGGGCATATAAATAGCCGTATCGCCCAATGCATATTTGGGAACGCCATTTACCTTAGGAATTTTATCGGCGGAGTTAGATAACCATACTGATTGAAATGTTTTGTAATACCGGGTGTCGTTTGTTTTATCGGCAAAACAGGTGTCGCTCATCCAGCGGGTTAGCTCAACCCGCGCAAACGGACGGCCATAGGCCATAGAGCGAACCAGGCCCGGGAAGTTCTCATACCCCATTACATAGTGAAAATTTAATTCGTTGCTATTGTTGTTATAGGTAAGGTTGGAAGTATGCTGTACGCTCCACAGCACCTCTTTGCTTGCCTCATTACCTTCCGTATACACCGATGCAAAATCCGGCAGCAGCCCAAGGCCTAAGCCGGCGCTATTATCGATCAGGCCTTTTGCAGTGTTATAGGCATTCTGAAAATCATCCGGTTGTTTGGCTGAAGAGTAGGCCCGGGTCAGGTATACTTTTGCCAGCAGGTGCGATGCGGCTGCAGCAGTAGCCTTGCCCGGCAATACGCCGTTTTGCACAGGACTGGGTGGTAATGCAGCAATGGCATCTTTCAAGTCCTGGATAATGAAGCTGTAAACATCGCCAATAGGCGCCCTGGTGGCGCTGGTGCTGGGTGCTGTAATAAAATGGGTGTTCAGCGTAACAGGCCCCCAGAAACGGACCAGCAGGAAATAATAATTTGCACGCAGGAATTTAGCTTCCGCAACTTTTTGCTTAACGGTGGCATCATCCAGGCCGGTAACGGTGGGCCCATTGTCAATGATACCGTTACAATCATTTATGTAGGTGTAGCAGGCATTCCAGATGCCGGATACCCAGCCGCTGCTGGCATCAAAGCTGCTTGAATAAATATTAAAATCATTGTTACCGCCCCCGCCGGATTTGAACTCATCGGTACCGGGCACGGTCATGGTCATAAAGTTTTCGGTTCCCCAGATATTCCGGTTACCGGCATACGCCGCATCCAGCCCTGATTGAAAGCCCTGCGCTGTATTAAAATACTGTGGGGTAAGCCCTGAATGCGGCTCTTCTATTAATTGCTTGTTACAGCTTAAACTTAAAAAAGTGATCGCTGCCAGTGGAATAGATTTATATATGCTGAATCTCATGGTAGTAGAAATTAAAATGTAACATTTAAACCAAACAGTATGGATTTAGTGGGTGGCGTATCTACACCCAGGGTGCCTGCCGATTCGGGATCAATACCATGGAACCGGTTATGCAATGGAGAGAATAAGATGATGGCATCATTGAAGCTGCTATAAACCCGCAGGGACTGTAAGTGCATTTTGCTGATGATATGAGGCGGCAGCGTATAGCCCAGGTTGATAGTTCTTATTTTAAGATAAGAGGCATCATAATAACCCAGCAGATCGCCATAGGTGGGCGAGCCTACGTTAAAGTTAGGCTTAGGGTAAGTGTTCTCATGATTAAAGGGCGTCCAGTAATTGATATCCAGGTTATTCATTTTCCCGTTCAACGCATTTACATTGCTGCCGGGTTGCAGCCAGTAAGCGATCTGCGTACCTCCTACGCGGTAAGTAGCCACCAGGGTAAGGTCAAGCCCACGATAGCTAAAGCGGTTGGTAAAACCACCATAAAACTTTGGCTGACGTGAGCCTACAATGGTGCGGTCGTTTGAGTTGATCACCCCATCGCCATTCAGGTCGGCTACTTTTATGGTACCGATCACCGAACCGGATCCTACCATCGTCAGGCCCAGCTTACGTGCCAGGGCAGAATCGGCCGGGGTATTTTGCCAGATGCCTAATCTTACATAGTTATACAGCGCATTAATAGGCGCTCCAACAAAGCGGTTATTGCCAATGTCCTGCGTTACGCCATTTTGCAGCGCAGTGATCTTATTGCGGTTAAAGGTGATGTTGAAATTGGTGGTCCAGCCAAAATCTTTGCGGTCAACCGCCCTGATATTGGTTGAGGCGATATTGATCTCCAGGCCTTTATTTTCTGTTTTACCCACATTGGCAAGGAACTGTGAGGTATAACCGGTTGTAATAGGCAGGTTTTGCGGAAGTATAAGATTGCTGGTGCGCTGCTGATAAGCATCAACAGAACCGCTGATGCGGTCGTTGAACAAGCTGAAGTCCAGGCCAAAGTTCAACGTTGCAGTATACTCCCAGCCCAGTTTTGGATTGGGAACATTATTGGGATAAGTGCCGGTGACGTTCGTTGAGCCGTAATTGTAATTGATGGATGCCAGCCCGCCCAGCGTTTGATAGGGGCTTACTGCAGCATTTCCTACCGAGCCGTAGCCGGCGCGCAATTTCAGGCCGGAGATCGCCCGGATGTTCTTCATGAAATCTTCCTGGGTGATATTCCAGCCTACGGCTGCGGACGGGAATAGATGATACTTATTCCCCGGCGCCAGCGTAGAGGAGCCGTCAGATCTCATGGTGAGGGTTAACAGGTATTTGCTCATGTAGTCGTAGTTAATGCGCCCCATGAATGATACGATGTTAAACTTGGAGTAACTGCCCGAGCCATTGAGATTGGCGCCCAAAGCCGGATTAAAATATTGAATATAATCTGCCAGGATATTGTTATAGCTAAAGCTGGTAGAGGCTTTATAATCATCCTGGAAGCTAAACAAACCGGTTGCTGTTACGTGGTGATCTTTGGCAAAAGTGTTTTCATACACCAGCAGATTTTCCAGCGTATAGTCGTGATAGTCATAGTTCGTGTTCTTGGCAGTGGAAGGGCCGCTCAGGTTCTGATAGGTGGCGCTGCCATAAAATTCGCCGTAGGTTTCCGGTGTAATTTCTATGCCCCCGTTAAAGCGGTATTTAAGGTGCGGCGTGATCTGTGCTTCCGCATAGATTGTTGTAAAGGTGTTATACCTGGACCGGTTTTGAACAACCGCACCCCGCACTAAGTTAGCCAGGGGATTATAGGTTAAGGAGCCGCCGCCGGGGAATGGAATGAGATTGCCTTTCTCGTCATAAGGTACGGTAAGCGGGCTGGAGGTAAGCGCCTGGGCCACGGGGTTAATGCTTTCCCCATTGATCTTACTTACGGTATTCAGCGAGCTTACGCCGATCCTGAAGATCTTGCCCAGCTGCTGGTCAATGCTTACTTTAACGGTATAACGCCTGAATGACTGGCCGGGAAACACGCCGGTTTCATTATAATAACCAGCGGAAACCGCATATTTTGTTGATTCGGTACCACCGGAAACACCCAGCTGATGGTTTGTTTTAAAGCCGTTCTTAAAGATCAGCTTTTGCCAGTCGGTGGCTGTGCCGTTCTTTATACCGGCTAATTCAGCGGGCAAAAAGGTGATACCATCTGTATAGAACTTAGGATCATCTATTCCATTATACGGATTAGGCGCGCCGATGACGTTCGGATTGTTTGCATTATAGTTACCCCATTTTTTGTAGGTTTCGTAAGCCTGGGTATCCATCACATCATAGTGGCCAAGTGGGCTTACCACGCCGGCATAGCTGCTGTAAGTGACCACAGGCGCGCCTGTTTTGCCCCGTTTGGTTGTAATAAGTATTACGCCGTTTGCGCCCCTTGAACCATAAATAGCGGTGGCAGATGCATCTTTTAATATTTGCACCGCCACTACATCATCCTGGTTAAGGTCATTAATGTAATTGCCGTTGTAGGGTATCCCATCTACAACATACAGCACATCGTTGGCTGCACCCAAAGAACGCTGCCCCCGGATGGAGATAGATGGCGTGGCGCCCGGATGGCTGTTGCCGCCGGCTTTTTGTATATCAATGCCCGGCGCCTGGCTTTGCAGCGCGCTTACCAGGTTACTTGCCGGTACGCTTTTGATGGCATCTTCATTTATAGATGCAATGGAGCCGGTTACATCCGCTTTCTTTTGTGAGCCATAACCCACCACGATCACCTCACTCAAAGCCGAGCGTTTTTCAGCTAAGGTTACATTGATCACTGTCTGATCATTTACCGCTACTTCCTGGCTGGTAAAGCCAAGGGAGCGGAATACCAGGATAGCAGATCTATCGGGCACCGAAATACTATACCTGCCATTCGCATCTGTAATGGCGCCGGTGGTGGCGCCTTTAACGGTTACGGATGCACCGGGAACCGGCTGGCCTTTATTGTCGTTCACCTGACCGGTTATTGTGATGGCGGGAACAGCCGGTGCTTCCCGTTCCGAAGCTCTGCGGCTGATGACCACATTATTCTGCGTGATCACATATACTACAGGCTGGTCTTTGAAGCACTGATCCAGCACTGCTTTTAATGATGCATTGGTGGTAGTTATTGAAACTTTCTTTGTATCTTCCAGCGCACTGGGATTGTATAAAAAGTTATAGCCGGTTTGCTGTCTTATCTGGGTAAATATTTCTTCGAGGGATGCGTTTTTAACGTTCAGATTAATGGATTGAGCGTACGTTGCCGCTCTTGCCTGCAAAACTGTTGCAAGCAATAGAATGATCGTAAGTTTCATAACCAGGAATATTTAAAGCGCACAGGATCCCCTCCTGCACAGCTATGCATTAGAAATTCACAAATAAAATGTTAGGTTTAATTACTGATTGGCGAGTTAATTTGGCATAATGGTTACCCTCCTTCCATCAATTTTAAATTTTAAGCTTTTGGTTAATTCAATTGTCTTTAACAGATCCTCCAGTTTTTCATAACGGGATACTGTTCCCCCCAGGCGCTGCTTCAGCACATCGCCCTGATAGCTGACATCTACATCATACCAGCGTGCAATAGTTCTCATAACGCTTTCGATGCCCTCATTTTTAAAGAGGAAATAGCCGTTCTTCCAGGCAATGGCATCGTTAGGATCTACCTGGTTAATGTTGAACTCTTTGTTACCCCCTAAAATTGCCTGCTGTCCAGGCTTAAGCAATACGTGGTTGTTGTTGGCAGAGAGCTTAACGGAGCCGTTGAGCAAAGTAGTTTGTATAGTTGGTTCATCGGCATAGGCATTCACATTAAAGCTTGTTCCCAGCACTTCCACCTCAGCTTCCCTGGCCTTTACCCTGAATGGCTGTGCTGCATTGGCTGCTACTTCAAAATAAGCTTCCCCGGCAATCTCCACAAGCCTTTCCGGACCCGTAAAAGCGGTGGGATAACGCAGCGTGGATGCCGCGTTTAACCACACCTGCGTACCATCCGGGAGTGTGATGCGGAACTGGCCGCCTCTTGGAGTGCTCAATATATTATACTGCACAGCGGCTGCGGTGCTCTGCGCATCATACTTTAGCTGGCCTCCCTGTTGACGGATAGCTGTTGCGCCCTGCCGGATCACCTGGCTGCCGGTGCTGTCCAAAGTTATTTTGGAACCATCAGCCAAGGTCAGGATGGCCTTGTTACTGCCGGGCATCACATTGGTGATAAGCGGTTGCGCCACCGGAGGTTTGGCCGGCTGCTGCAGCCATAAATAGGCGCCGGCCACCAGCGCAAGTATTGCGGCAGCTGCCGCCCATTGGTACCATCTCCGGGGCCGGAGGGTATAAGCAGGCGCCGTTTCCTGGTTAAGCCGCTGTTGGATCAATTGCCTGATGCCTTCATCCGGCGTGCCTTCATAGGCCCGCGCTACCAGCTCATCGTAGATCGTATCGTTCAGCAGCTGCACACACGCCGGGTCTTCCAGCGCAGCTGTCAGCCGCCGGTGTTCGTCCGGCGTGATCCTGTCATCCAGGTATTTTTCCAATAGCTCCTTGAATTCGTCGGTGTGCATATAGTATAAAGACGCGCAAGTGTGAAAAGAGGGTTGGTCTGTTTAAAAAAAAATCTGGAACAGCAGCCGCAGGGCATGCCGTATAAAGGTGCGCACCTGCGCCAGGGCCTTTACCATATGGCCTTTCACTGTTTCCCGGGAAATTCCCAGCCGTGCCGCAATCTCCTCATACTTTAAGCCCTCCTGCCGGCTCAGCTCAAAAACTGCCCGGCGCTGTGGCGGCATTTGGTCAACAACCGTTTGCACCAGCTCCTGCAGCTGTTTGGCGGTCAGCTGCTCATCGGCCGGGGCGCCGGATGCCGTTTGCAGCTGCTCCATACTGTCGGGGATGGGGATCAGCAGCTTTTTTCTAAATTCACTCAGGATCCTGTTCCTGGCCATTGTATATAAATAATGTTCCGGCCGTTCTATGTCTGAGAGGGAGCTGCGGTTCTTCCAGATGGTCAGAAATACTTCCTGTACCACATCCTGGGCCTTATGGGAGTCTTTCAGGTAAGCCATCGCCTGCCCATACAGGTTATTCCAATACCTATCCACCAGGCGGGTAAAGGCATCATGATCGCCGTTAGCGATCTGTTGGAAAAGATCTTTCTCTGTATGTAGGAAACTATCAGACAATATTGTGCAAGCTTTGACCCCGGGGCTAAAAATAGAAAAAATTTTTACCCATAAAAATACGGGCGGGGGGAAGGGACACCGGCTGGAGTAGTCGGATTCACCATCCACTATGCGCAATAATTTGTGTAAAAACATTACAAAGCTTTTCAAAAATGAGTGGCATTAAGCGCAGTAAACTGCGCTTTCCACAATAAAAACCGGAAAAGGATCTGCCAATTAGCAAAAAGCGAACTATAATGCGCTTTTAAGTGTATTTGATGAATTTTTATGTAATTTTAGGTACAAAAAGCGAAGTATAATGCGGAAAGAAGCTATTGAAATAGGGGAAAAACTTCGGGAACGGCGGCGGTTGCTTGGAATAAAACAACCGGAGCTGGCATTCTTATCCGGTGTAAGCTCCAGGACCATCCAGCAAGTAGAAAACGGCAGAGGAAATCCGTCACTGGAAACTTTATTCCAGCTTGCCGACCCATTGGGGCTACGCCTGGAACTGATCTTAAAAGAACCACAAAAACCGGCTGACCAATGAGAAGCGCCCAGGTATATTACAATGGCCGGTTAGCGGGACGCCTTTCTAAAGACAGAGGCGTTTACCGCTTCGAATATGATAAAGATTACCTGTCCTTAGCGGACGGCGGTCCGGTTAGTTTAACGTTACCGATGCGCACAGCCCCCTATGAAAGTGAGATTCTATTCCCTGCCTTTGTGAACCTGCTGAGTGAAGGCGCTAACAAGGCCATACAGACCCGGTTATTGAAAATAGACGAAAATGATTACTTCGGGCTTTTGCTGGCAACGGCTGGCGGAGATAGAATTGGCCCATTAACTATAAAAGAAGAAAATGCCCCTGCCAGAGATTAATGTATGTCCATCAACACTGCGCCCGGGTTTTAACACATATAGCCCTGCGGCCCAGGCAAACCTGTTCGGTAGCCGTAACAGGAAAGTATCTCATGTTCTGCCATTCGGTCCGCCTGGTAAAAATTCTGCACTGACAAGGGAATATAATGAGAAGCGCAAACACATTAGCATTAGCGGGGTACAGGAAAAATACAGCCTGCGACAGGAAAAAAATTCCCTGCTGCTTACAGATACCCACGGCACACATATCTTAAAACCCGTTCCTGCTGAACGTTTAGAGTGGGTGAATGACCTGCCTGCAAATGAGCATGTCAGTATGCAGATCGCCAGGCAAGTATACGGTATCAGAATTGCAGAATGTGGCATGATCTTCTTTGATAACGGCTCCCCTGCTTACCTGACCAAACGTTTTGACCACAAACCTGACGGATCAGGAAAATACCAGTTAGAGGATTTTGCTACGCTAATGGGAAAATCCCCGGAGCGGGAAAGAGAGAACTTTAAATACAATGCTTCCTACCTGGATATAGTAACACTCATAAGAGAGTACGCAGCAGCAGCCCCTGTGGTAGTGATGGAGTTCTTTCGTCTGCTGGTATATAATTATTTTATTGCAAATGGCGATGCTCATTTAAAAAACTTCTCCCTGATCGAAACCAATCAGGGAGACTTTGTTTTGTCCCCGGCCTATGACCTGATCTGCACAAGGCTGCATCTTGATGATCACCACCTAGCCCTTCATGATGGCCTCTATGATGGGGACTATGAGGAGGAAACCTACTATAAAATGGGCATGTACACAGGCACCTCTTTTCTGGTATTTGCACAAAAAGCAGCCATTCCTGAAAAGGTGGCCAGTCAGGTAATAAAGGATATTGTCAGCAGGGCGCCACAGGCTATTGAATTGGCAGAACGCAGCTTCCTGAGTGCTGAGGCAAAAGAAAGATACATTCAGATCCTTACACAGCGCCGGCAGTTATTAAGCCAGTGATAACAAGGTCAATAAATGCGGTGTAACGGATAAATAAATTTTACTTACTTATCAGGTTCTTGTACACTACGGCATTCAACAGATCCTGCCGTTTGGGCTTTGCAATAGGCAGGTTGCTTCCATTGATGCTAACCTCTCCTCCTGAAATTTTATGGATATGTGATATATTGATAAGATAGGACCGGTGGATCCTGAAAAAATGATCCTTCGGCAATATTTCTTCAAGTGAAGCCATGGTTTGATGAATGGTCAGCACCTTATCTTTGAAATATAATTTTACATAATTCTGCATTCCCTCCGCATAAAGAATATCCTCCCACTCAATCCGCAGGAACGCATCTCCCTGCCTGATATACATATCAGATTTTGTTCCCTCATGCCCATCTCTCATTATCAGCTGCGAACGAAACAGCGTTTGCGCCTTGGATACCGCCTGGAAGAAACGTTGAAAAGCGATGGGCTTCAGCAGATAATCCACCACATGAAGCCTGAATCCTTCAATGGCGTATTCGGAATAGGCGGTTGTTATAATTGTTAACGGCGGTTTGTCCAGTGCTTCTAAAAACTCCAATCCTGTAAGGTGCGGCATATTA